>NZ_CP080267.1:3532500-3832500 GCF_019431375.1 Alcanivorax sp. | reverse complement strand
AAGATCGCAAGGAGTGTTTCCATGCCCGGCTGTTGCAACAATGAGATTGAATTCGATGGCCAGAGTCCGCAATACCGCCGGGTACTGTGGACTGTGATTGCCATCAATGCGGTTATGTTTGCGGTGGAAATTGTGACGGGCGCCCTCTCCGGCTCAAAGGCGTTACAGGCCGACGCCTTGGATTTTGCCGGAGATACAGGTACTTACGCCCTTAGCCTGTGGGTAATCGGCAAGCCATTACTTTGGCGTACCCGAGCCGCTACCCTCAAAGGCGCATCTCTGTTGGTCATGGGGCTGGTAATCCTAGTTACTACTCTGCTGAGTTTTGGTAACGCTGCACCCCCCCTGGCAGGCTGGATGGGAGGCATTGCTCTACTCGCCCTGGCGGCCAATGTGACCAGTGCCCTTCTGCTGATGCGCTTTCGCAACGGCGACGCTAATATCCGGTCAGTCTGGCTATGTTCCCGCAACGATGCCATCGGTAATGTAGGGGTTATAGCCGCAGCAGGCTTGGTGGCCTGGCTGAATTCTCCATGGCCGGATCTGATTCTTGCCTTGGTGATGGCGAGCCTATTTACTCACAGCGCGTTCTCCATACTGCGCCAGGCTCGCCATGAGTCTTCATAATGCTGGCAGGTTGACAGGTGTGCCTGACTTGTTAGCATACTTAGCCTTGCTCAAAAGCCAACATTGGATACAGAGCGCCATGTCCAGTCATCGCCATACTCCAAAAAGCGCTGTAACGGCAATGGTGCTTGCGCTTTTCATGTTGTTGAATGCTGTGGTCGTAGTCGGTGAGGAAGCTGATCATTCTGTCCACGACAGCACTCTGGCTGACATCCAGCATGGCGCCTTCCACGATGCAGGCACACACCCCCCACTCTCCGACAACGTTGATTGCGAAAGCCACCACGGCTGCCACAGCCATTCACCGATGAACCTGCCTGTTGTCGGTTTTGCACACTATCCCAGTGGTGCTCAAAAAGACTGGGAAAGCCATTATCGCACTCGCCTGATTTCCAACCATAACCGTCCCCCGGTTCCCCCTCCCGATCAGCAACCGCTCGTCTGACGCTTTTCTGCGGCGACAATTGCCGCTCGACACAGTCTGAACGGGAGAATCCCATGTTTTACCGATTACGCGGCGCCTGCCTGTGGGCAGCAGCCATGGCGGCAGTGCTGGTATGGCAATCTGCCATGGCAACAGAGCCGCCAGAAACCAATACAGGGCAACGGATTTCCCTGCAAGAAGTCATAGCAGAGACCCTCGAAAAAAATCCAGGGCTCGCTACCTTCCCCTATCGATTACGTGCTGCTGATGCCGAAAAATTGCAGGCCAGTCTGATGCCACAGCCCTCCCTGTCTGTGGAGGCGGAAAACCTGGCCGGTGACGAGCCAGCTGATGGCATCAATGGCGCGGAAATAACCGTAGCACTGAGTCAGTTGATCGAACTTGGTGGCAAACGACGTCAACGTACCCAAGTGGCCAGCCTGTCGCTGGACAACACTCAACTCGCTTATGATCAGGCCCGGCTTGAGGTGCTTGGCGAAGCCGTGCGTCGTTATGTGATGCTGGCTGAAGCCCAGGAAAGGGTTGCACTGGCAGAACGAAGCTTGGCTTTGGCGCGGCAATCAGAAGCGGCCGCACGACGCCGGGTCAATGCGGGTGCGGCCCCGCAATCCGATCTTACCCGCCTGACCCTGGCCAGCCGCCAAGCCAGCATTGCTCTGCAACGCGCCCAGGTCAAACGCGATACCGCCAGCCAGCAGCTGGCTGCACTCTGGGGAGAAACGGGAGTCGCGGACCTGCTGCCAACTACCGCCCTGCGTCCCTTACCCACGCTTCCGCCACTGGCAGACATCAAGGCGCAACTGGAGCAGGCCCCTGACTTGCTGAGATTGGCCAACGAAACCCGCCTGCGTGAAGCCCAGATACGCCTGGCACAAGCCAATGGCCGACGCGACCTCGAAGTCACCCTGGGGGCTCGCCATGATCGGCTCAGCGACAACAACACCCTGGTCGCTGGATTTTCACTGCCATTAAACCTACGGAATCCCAATCGCGGCAACATTGCCCAGGCCCAGGCAGAACTGGCAGAAAGCCAGGCACAAAAGAAGGCACGCCGCATTGAGCTGGAAGCCACCCTGGAAGCCCTCTACCGAAACCTGAAGCTTATCCGCGAAGAACTGTCCCTGGTCGAGGACACCGCCCTGCCCCTTGCCCGGCAACTGTATCGCGATATTGAGCAAGGTTACCGGGCCGGCCGCTACAGCCTGCTTGATCTGACTAGTGCCCAGCAAGAGCAAGTTGCCCTTGAAGAGCGTGCCATTGCCCTAGCAGCTCGCTTCCACCAGCACCGTAACGAGATTGAACGCCTCACCGGCATGACGCTCTCCAACGCCGGTGAACAGGAGACCGCACAATGAAAATTATCCCACATCTGATGGCAACTCTACTGCTGGCTAGCTCCAGTACCGTCTATGCATCAGAACACCATGAAAAAGAAGAAAAAAAGCAACACGCTCAGCACGAATCAGGCTCGCCTGATGATCACCAGGATGGCCACGAAGAGGAGCACGAGGAAAGCCACGACGAAGAGCAACACGATAAGGATAACCATGGCGCACACAAAGAAGCGGACCGCGCAGCAGAAAATGGCCATGAGGACCACGGGAAAAGTGAAGAGCCCGAGCTGACATTTAGCGCCGAGCTGTTACGTGAATTCGGTGGTGAAATTGCGTCTGCCCAGGCCGGGGTGATTCACCAGCAAGTATCCCTGCCTGGGGAAGTGCGACTCAACGAGGAAGCCGTTGCCCACATCACTCCCCGTTTCGCGGCAAAAATCACCAAGGTACGGGCCAATATTGGTGACAATATTAAGGCTGGAGAAACCCTTGCGGCGGCAGAAAGCTCAGAAACACTGGTGCGTTTTTCGCTGAAATCCTTGATAGACGGCGTGGTGATCAAAAGACACGTGGCGACGGGCGAACATTTATCCCCTGACGACACCGCTTTCGTTGTCGCGGATTTATCAACTCTGTGGGTAGACATTGCCCTTTATCCGAAACAGATACCGCGCGTGAAAACCGGTCAACCTGTGCGCATCACAACCTCACACGGCCCAGCACCGGTCGACGCCCGTATCGATTATGTTGCCCCGCTGGTAGATGAAGGGACGCGTACCGGCCTAGCTCGCATCTTTCTCACCAACAAAAACCGAGAGTGGAAGCCTGGTATGTTCGTCGAGGCGACCATTACCGTCGGTAAATTCCCTGCAGCCGTGGTAGTACCCAGAAGCGCTGTTATTGATTTCGAAAACCAGCCCACCGTATTTGTGCGACAAGGGGAGCGCTGGCAACCACGAGCGGTCAAGCTTGGCCGCAATGACAGCGATCAGGTAGAAATATTGAAAGGCCTGGAAGCGGGTGAAAAATATGTCTCCAGGGGCGGCTTTGTGCTCAAAGCAGAGCTGCAGAAAAGCGAATTTGAATCAGGTCACAACCACTAACACAGGAGAACAGCATGCAAAGCATCATCCGTTTTGCGCTGGAGAACCGGCTGTTGGTGGTCGTGTTATCTCTGGCAACACTGATCGGCGGTTACTTCGCTTATCGCACCCTGCCTGTGGACGCCTACCCGGATATCTCACCGTCTCTGGTGCAGGTGTTCGTAGAAACCGAAGGGCTGGCACCGGAGGAAGTCGAAAAATACGTCACTTACCCCGTTGAAAGCGCCATGAATGGCTTGCCGAAACTGGATCACGTACGTTCGGTCTCTAACTTCGGTTTGTCGGTGGTAAATATCTATTTCGAGGACGGCACCGATATTTATTTCGCTCGACAGCTGGTGGGTGAGCGTCTGCAAGTTGCCCGTGAGTCAATTCCTGACGGCTTTGGGGAACCAGTCATGGGGCCGATCACCACCGGCCTCGGGCAGATTCTGTTTTATGTACTGGAAGATACTAGCGGCGAATACAACAATACCCAGCTGCGTGAAATCCAGGATTGGATCGTCAAGTTCAACCTGCAAACAGTCAAGGGAGTCACGGAAGTACTTTCCATTGGCGGCGAGGTAAAACAGTTTCAGGTCCGCGTGGACCCGGACGCCTTGATTCGTTACGACGTATCGCTACCGCAGATCAAGGAGCGCATCGAGGAGAACAACGCTAATGCCGGCGCCCAGTTTATTGTCAAGAACGATGAGGAGTACATCGTGCGGTCCGTGGGCCTCGCCACGGACCTGGCTTCACTGCGCAACATCGTGGTCAAAACCATCGACGGCACGCCCGTCTATCTGGAGCAGCTCGGCGAGCTCAAGATTGGTGGCGAGATTCGACGCGGACTTACCACCAAGGATGGCAACGGTGAAGTCGTTGTCGGCATGGTATTGAAGTTGATCGGCAGCAACACCTCCGAGGTGATCAATGCAGTCAAGAAGGAGCTGGCAACGATCAACGACAACCTCCCGAAAGGGATTGAGGTCCAGCCGTACTATGATCAGGCTACATTGGTGAAAGCCGCCGTAAGCACCGTAATCAACGCCTTGTTACAAGGGATCATTCTGGTAGCACTGGTCCTACTGGCCTTTATGGGAGGGCTACGCCCGAGCCTGGTAGTAGCGCTCTCCATACCCTTTTCTGTGGGCTTTACCTTCCTTGCCATGAAGTTCTTCGGCATTTCGGCAAACCTGATGTCACTGGGCGGGATAGCCATTGCCATTGGCATGATGGTGGACGGGGCGGTCGTAGTAGTGGAAAACGTTGATCGCATGCTGCGCGAATCCTCGCCGGATGAATCCCGTCTGCATATCGTCGCACGAGCCTGTCAGGCTGTTGCACGTCCGATCCTCTTCGCCATTAGTATTATTATCATCGTGTTCCTGCCCTTGTTTACCCTACAGGGCGTGGAAGGGGCAACGTTCCGACCGCTGGCCTATACCGTGGCGGTGGCTATGCTCGGTTCACTGATTTTCGCCCTTGTGGTTGCACCGGTGACCTCGTTATTGCTGATGAAACGCCCACAGAAACAAGATGATAAGCCGCGCAAGGACATCATCAGTTTTCTGATGAAAGGCTATCAGCCAATGGTGCAACTCATGGTCGCCCGTCGCTGGATCGCCGTAACTGTGGCCGGAGTGGTGTTGGCTGTAGGTATTGCAGTGGCGCCGTTTCTTGGGTCGGAGTTCGTGCCACGGCTGAACGAAGGCGACCTGCTGATCCGCGCCACCATGGCACCGTCCATTTCTCTGGAGAAAGCCGAAGACACCATCACCGTCTTCGAACGGCAGCTGAAGAAGGCGTTTCCCGAGGTAACCCAGGTGGTCTCACGCATTGGTCGTGGCGAGGTCGGCGCTCATGCCGACCCGGTCAATAATGCGGAGATTTTCGTCTCTCTCAAGCCACAGGAGGAATGGGTCAGCGCAGAATCCCTGGACGGGCTTTACGCAGCCATGAGCAAAAAGTTCGAGAATTTTCCCGGCGCCAAGTTCAACTTCACTCAGCCTATCGCCGCTGCGGTGGATGAACTGCTGACAGGCACCAAAGCAGAGCTTGCAGCCAAGCTGTTTGGTGATGATCTGGACGTGCTCGCCAAACAAGCCCAGGCCATTGAGCAGGTTATGCGCACAGTACCCGGTGCTCAGGATGTTCAGCGTGACCAAATCGGTGGCACACCGCAACTGCGCATCACCCTAAATCGCAACGCGATTGCTCGCTATGGCCTCAACGTCAGTGATGTTCAGAAAACCTTGAGCGTTGCCGTGGGTGGCAGTGAAGCCGGCCAGGTGTTTGAGGGAATCAGACGCTTCGATATTTATGTTCGCCTGGAGAAAAAATCACGCGATGAAGCGGATGTGATCCGGCAGCTGATCATCGAGAATGACGCAGGCCAGCGCATCCCGCTGGAAGAGCTGGCCAACATCGAGGAAGTGGTCGGCCCACGGCAGATCACGCGTGAGAATAATCAGCGATTCATAACCATTCAGACCAATGTACGTGAACGGGATATAGGCTCCTTTGTGGCCGAGGCCGATGCCGCCATTGCTGAGCAGGTCGATTTGCCACCTGGCTATTTTCTCAAGTGGGGCGGTCAGTTCGAGCTTCAACAACAGGCCAACAAAAGGTTGATGATTGTGGTACCGATCACCCTAGGCCTAGTGTTCCTCATGCTCTACGCGAACTTCAATTCACTGCGCAATGCCCTGCTGATCATGCTCAATATCCCGCTGGCCCTAGTGGGCGGCATTGTCGGATTGTGGTTGAGCGGCCAGAGTTTGTCGGTGCCCGCATCCGTGGGCTTCATCGCCTTGTTTGGCATCGCGCTGGAAAACGGCCTCGTACTGGTCAGTTATCTCAATGAGTTGGTCAGAGACGGGGTTCCCGTTGCAGAAGCCAGTGTGAGAGCTGCCTGCTCACGCCTGCGCGCCGTCATCATGACGGCAGTAACCACCGCCCTGGGGCTGTTCCCGCTGCTGTTTGCCAGTGGTACGGGCAGCGAGGTGCAGCGGCCATTGGCAACAGTTGTTGTTGGCGGCCTGGTAACCGCCACGCTGCTGACCTTACTTGTCCTCCCCGCACTCTATCAGTGGTTTGCCGACAAGCCCGCTGATATCGGCGCAAGCCACTAACTGGAGATAGTCACATGCAAGAGATAAAAGCCTACATCAAGCTCCACAAGGTGGAAGCGGTAACACTAGCCCTGCATCGGATCGATGGCGTTACCGGCATGAGCGTGTCGGAAGTGCGCGGTTTTGGGCGCAGTAAGGTGCATACCAGCGCGGCAAATCCGATTGACGGTGCCGCCGACTTCGTCAAACACGTTAAAGTTGAGGTGGTTTGCCACGATCAATACGTGGACGAGGTTGTACAGGCCTTCAAGTCCGAGGCCCACACGGGCCTGCGTGGTGATGGCCGCGTCTTCGTCAGTGACGTCAATCGCGCCATCAGGATCGAGGATGGCGCAGAGGATGATTCTGTAGTCTGAAAGAATGAGCGCCGATGCCAATCGGCGCTTAATGTTATGATCCGCCCGCCAAAACGCTCAGTTCAAGGGGCTATGGCGGGCCTCCCCCTCTCAGAAATCATCTAAAACAGCTCAAAAAAATTACCTGATAATGCCCCGCCGCCATCGGTTAAAAACCATCAATTGGAACTTGGAAATATGAGCCGACTAATCTCTTTCGTTGAGTCTCACCTCGTATGGTTTGTCATCGTTGCAGCTGGACTGGGATTAATAATACCGGAGACTGGGAATTTCTTTGCATCATTCATAGGACCATTACTTGCATTGTTAATGCTTGTTATCAGCCTGACGTTCGACGCCCATGATGTGCGATTGGTACTTCGTAAACCATCCAGGCAGTTTTTGGCACTGATCCTGGTTTATGGTCCAATGTCGATTGCCGGGTTGCTAACGGGTCGCCTCTTCTTTGGGAGCGGTTCACTGGCAGCAGGCCAGACTTTACTTGGCACACTGCCAACAGATGTATCGTCCCCTCTCCTCGTACTGATGGCACGAGGCAATATTGCCCTTGCTGCCGTTTTTAATGCAGTTAACACTGCGCTATCCCCTTTTATAGTTCCTTTCCTTTTTCTATGGCTTACAGGCATAAAACTGGAAGTCCCGCTCGGTTCGATCATTCTCGAACTGGTCTTGATTGTTCTCATCCCAACTATCATAGGTGTGAGCTTACGCACAGGATTTCCTACGTTCTTTGGACGACATGATTCCGCTTATGCCGGGCTTGGATCAATTATATATCTTTTGATATTGCTAGCCGTAGTCGGCCCCAACGCAGAGACTATCATTGGCTATGGCTGGTACGCTTTTGTGATTGCTGGCGCAGCCTTATTGCTGAACCTGATTGGTTATCTAGTAGGAATGGCATCACGATTGATAACCATTGACCGAAAAGAAGTCATTACATATATTTTTACTGTAAGTAAAAAAGAATTCAGCATCGCAGCTGCTTTTGTAGCCGCATCCGGATTACCCTCTGAAATAGCGATCCCAGCCGCTTTTTTTGCAGTGATTCAGATGATCACCTCACCTATTGCAGCCAAGATCCTGGCACGAGATTGAAAGCTCCCTGTTGATCGAATCCCTATTACAAATTCGAATTTTAAATATAGATCGAATTTTCTTAATGGCAGATAAATCGATACATCAGAGATCAAAGATTTACAAGAAAAATAGTCAAAGAATAGGTTTATTGATAAACACCAATAATACAAAGGTGTGTAATGGCTGTTTCTGCGGCCTTCCTTAGTGATTTTCAATAACTTTCTCTACTACAAGTCATACTTATTATTCGACTGCATTGAGCAAATACAACCAACTTTAAAGGCCAACTAATTACGAGCAAGACGGCGTATTGTATGTTTTGAGAACCAAGGCCAAGCATCCAGCATTATTTCAACACCCAATACCTACGCCTACGCATATAGTTCCTGATCACCTGCCCTTTTCACCACTCAGCATCACCGCCTTTACCGGCAGTAACACCACCGGCCATCTTCCCTGCTGTGTTGGAGTTACCGAAATAGCACCCACTACGGCGCCACCTACAGCGTCTTCGGTGGTATCACGACCAGTACTGACCTGCTCCGCCACCTGTTCGCACTCGCTCAGGTTAAGCTGGTACAGGGCCTACGGGTCCACCACCACGCGTTTTGATGAGGCCCAACCGGCCAGCAGGACAAGGAACATCGCCAAGAACCGTTAACGAAATAACAACGACCACCCGTCCCGAGTGGCTAAACTTTCACCAACCCCGGGGATTTCCCGTTTGTTTTGTGCCGGCATCGTTGGCAACATGGAGTGGAGCCTGAACAAGGTCACAACAAACAGACAGGCTCACCTTAACTGCAGGAGGCTTCGCATGAGCGATTACGACGACAGAGATGATTACCAGCAAGAAGCCGAAGACCTGTTGGAAACGATTGAACAGGTAGAAGAAACCCTGACAGTCATGTCCAAAGTAGTCGGGCAGCTAAAGGAACAGGTGGCCTCACACCTGGACCCGTACACGGTTGAAATGAGTGCAGAGGAATTCCTGGAGCAGTGCGAGAACCTGGAAGGGACCTGGCACTAACTCCACCTATCATGAAGTGACAGGGGCCGCATCGATGGCCCCACGCACCACCTACTCCGCGATCCTCTCCGGATAACGGCGTACCCCATCCACCCAGGTGCCTCGCACCTGGATAGACGACCAGTCTCCGATAAATTCCCGCGGATCGCGATCCAGCCAGACCAGATCGGCACGCATACCGGTACGCAATTGCCCTACCCGGTCCGCCACGCCCAGCTGTCTGGCCGCATCCACGGTCACTGCCCGCAGGGCCCGCTCCACCGGAATGGCCTGCTCCGGCCCCAGCATGGCGCCGGATGCGGTGCGGCGCTGCACCGCATTCCACACCAGCTGTAACGGTTGAAACGGCACTACCGGTGAATCCGCGTGCAGGGTAAAGCGCAACCCGGTGTCCGCCGCTTCCGCCAGCGGGCTGATCCGCGCCGCCCGCTCCGGCCCCAGGAAAATATCCCGGTGCCGGTCGCCCCAGTAATACACATGGGTATTGAAGAACGACGGGATCACATCCAGCGCCAGCATGCGCGTCAGTTGCTCACCAGTAGCCATCTGGGCATGGATTAGCACCGGTTGCACCGCCACTTCCGGGCACTGCTGGCGGGCTTCAGCCACCGCATCCAGGCTCATGGTGATAGCCGCATCGCCGTTAGCATGGATCGCGGTCTGGCGACCGGCACAGTGGAATTCCACCACCTGCTCGGTGAGCTGCTGCGGCGACTGGTTGGGAAAACCCAGATATTCCGGCGGATGATCCTCTGTCACGGTGAAATAGGGTTCATCGAGAAACCCGGTATAGCCCTGCAGAGAGCCATCACTGACCAGCTTCACCGGCCCCAGATGCACTCGCTCGCCCTGCGGCAAACTCCACTGACCATCCTTGCGCGCCTGCTCGGCAGCCGCATCCGGCCAGACACTCAACCGCAGGGGAATCAGCCCGAACCGCAACGCCGGCACCAGCGCCTTGATGGTGGTGGTATCGGCCAGGCCATTCTGGGCAAAGGTAATCCCCCGTGACAGGTACAGTCGAGAGGCCCGGCGCATTACCCGGTAGCCATCCATGGCCGACAGTTTCAGGATGTTGGCACGCACCGGGTTGAACGCCGTCTCGGCCAGCAGACCATTGAGACGGCCATCGCTGTCGCGGCCATAATAGCCACCGGGCGGATCCTGCACGTTCTCGGTGATGGACATGGCTTTAAGGGCAGCCGAATTCACCACCCCCAAATGACCAGAGATATGCATCACCATGATTGGTCGGGTGTCACTAACCGTATCCAGCTCTGCCCGGGTAGGATAACGCTGGTCGCTTACGGTGGTGTCGTCAAACCCGTAGGCCATCAGGGCCCCGTACGGGCGCCGCTGGGCCAGGGTGCGTAAACGCTCCAGCAGGGTGGCAATACTGTCCAGATCCCCAATCGGCGGACTGTTGGCATCCACTGCCACCGCCGACAGCCCCTCACCCGGGAAGTGGCCATGGGCCTCGATAAAGCCGGGCATCAGCACCCCACCCTCCAGGTTCACCACTCGCACATCACGGCTGACCTGATCGCGCAGCGCATCGCTGTCGCCCAGGGCCACGATCTCGCCACGCTTGACCAGCATGGCATCGACCTGAGGATTGCCCGGATCCATGGTCAGAATGGTACCGTTAGTAAACAGCTGCACCGGTGGCGGTGGCGGATTGAACCAGCGGTGCACTCCGGCGAAGCCCGCCGCCAGCAATGCCACCAGCGACACCGCCCCGATAAACCAGACTTTTTTCATAGTGATCGCTCCTTGGCAGGCTGCTAGCGCAGACTCTGCCGTGACCCGCCTGCGGCCTCAAGCGGGAATATCACATTTGTTAATGAAACAGATCAGTTTACCCCATACCTGTTCCCGGCCCTGGCGCGCTATAGTGAAGCCCGGCATGGAGCTAGCGCACCAATTTAAAGCAACTTTCCTGCACCAGCATGAGGAAAATGCGGCACCATCCTTGCATTAACCCGCGGTGACTTTTGACAGCCACGCATCGTGGACTCCCGCTGACCGCCAAAAGCGATAGCGGGATCAACTGGAGACAACGCACCATGAAAGCATCAGATTTGTTCGTTCGCGCCCTGGAAGCCGAAGGGGTTGAACACGTCTTCGCCATCCCCGGGGAAGAAAACCTGGACCTGCTGGAGTCCCTGCGCGGCTCGAAAATCAAACTGGTGATTACCCGTCACGAGCAGGCCGCCGGCTTCATGGCATCCACCTATGGCCGACTCACCGGCAAGGCCGGTGTGTGTATGTCCACTCTGGGCCCCGGCGCCACCAACTTCGTGACCGCCGCTGCCTACGCCCAGCTGGGCGCCATGCCCATGGTCATGATCACCGGCCAGAAGCCGATCAAGACCAGCAAACAGGGCCAGTTCCAGATCATCGATGTGGTCGACATGATGCGCCCGCTCACCAAGTTCACCAAAGGAGCTTGTTCTGATGAAAAAACATATCCCCCTGGCCAGTTTTGGCTCCATCCTGGTGGCCGCCTCCATGAATGCCTCGGCCGTCACCAATACCATGACCAACATCGTCACCCTGGCCGATGCCTGCGATGTGGCCGCCATCGGTACTGACTTCGGCGTGCTTTCCGCTCCCATTCCGTCCGGCGGGGTCAATAACGTGATCACCGCCAACACCGCTACCGGCAATGCTGTGACCGGTAACGATGCGCACCCGGATGCCGGTGCTGATGGCGGCGCAGGCAATGACGATACGCTGACGCTGAACACCCCCATCGCCACACTGAACACAGCTCTTGCTGCCATCCTGGATCCCCTGACAGCACAGGCACTCACCGTCCCAGGCGTTTACGTGGCCTGCACCACAACCCCGGTCAGCGTTACTCTGGAAGGTCCGCGGGTGACGGGAGGCTCTGTCAGCTTCACCACCACCACCACGGCAGGTTCCCAGGGTCCGATCGTGACCAGCATCATGGATGGTGTGGGTGGCGGAGCCGTAGCAACGACCAACCAGGTCAACTACGAGCTGAGCTTCACGGAAACCGTGGTCAGTCAGGATGTACTGGGCCTGGTCAACCTCTTCACTGGTGTCTATACCTCTATCGGCAGTATTCCCGGCGACCAGACCGGCAATACTGTCGTGGCCGGTAACTATACGGATGTTCTGACTGCCACAGTGGAATTCTGAGGAGTCCCGGATGCCCGTAGCCAGAGCCAGGCCCAGCCTGGCGTCTCGCCCGCGCCTGATTGTTTTTTTGGTCTCATTCCTGCTGGCTTGTAGCACACAAGCCGGCAGTTTTCGTATTACACCGCTGCGGGTTCAGTTCGACCACAATAACCCGACCACGCAACTCAGCATCGAAAACAACAGCGAGCGGACCGTGACGCTGCAAACCACCGTGATGCGCTGGCAACAGGATGGTGGTCAGGACAATCTCACCCCCAGCAATGACATCTTCGTCTCACCGCCGATTCTGATGCTGAAGCCCGGTGGGCGCCAGGTGATCCGTCTACGCCATATGCCGGCCATGCCCAGCGAGGAAAAGGCCTACCGGCTTTATCTGCAGGACACCGCCGCCCGGGCCCGGCAATCCGGTGGCGCCAATATGGCAGTGCGCATCGGCCTTCCCATCTTTGTCTCACCTGGCGGTAGCCAACAGCCCGATCCCCGAATCAACACCCGATACCAGGACGGCATCTGGCAGGTTAGCGTCAGCAATGCTGGCAGCACGAACTTTCGGGTCATCGGTCTGGATGCTTTTCGTGGCAGCGCCGACCGTGATGATCTGAAAAAAGACGATTTGCTGGAACAGTCCACCCAGCCCGTTCAGGGCTTCCCTTATGTGTTTGCCGACCAGACCCGGGAATGGCATGTGAAAGCCCCGGCTAACGCCCAGCTCCGCCTTCGCACCGATATTTACGGGTATCGCAGACAGGGGTTTGATGAAAGAGGGACTGTATGGCTGGGAGAGCCAGAAAACAAAAAAGATCCCTGATGCTGGCCGGACCGGCTCTGCTGTTATTGTTGCCGAATTCATATACTAACCGCGACACTTTCATGTAATAAAAAGGTGAGCTGTAATACCAGCACTTTCACTCCCGCCAAGAAGTTGAAATTGCTATGAGATATGTACAGCTCACCTACGAAGAAAGAGTAATGCTTTCCACACTAAAACGGCAAGGCCTGTCAGTCAGAGAGATCGCACGCCAGCTGGGGCGTCATTTCTCAACTCTCTATCGCGAGCTACAGCGCAACAGTTGCTTGCACATTGACGGTTCGTACAGGCCCAGCAAAGCCGAGCGCCGAACCCGTGCCCGCCGCAGTCGCTCCAGGCGCAATCGTCACTACACTGATGATCACTTCAAGTTGATCCGGAAACTGCTGAGACAGAAGTGGTCTCCAGAGCAAATATCCGGCCATATTCGTCGGTTCTCTCTAATGCACCGCCACATCAGTCATGAAACGATATATCAGTACCTTTGGCGCGATAAGGCAGAAGGTGGCGCTCTATGGATGCATCTTCGCCAGTCGAGCAAGCAGCGAAGAAAACGCTATCGAGCCTATGACAGCAGGGGGCGATTGGCCGACAAGAGACATATCTCAGAAAGGCCTGGCTCCGTCGAAACCCGCCGCTGAGAAGGCATTGGGAGATCGATACAAGCAGCGAAGATGGGAACAGGTTCAACTGACTGCATATCTCAGAAAGGCCTGGCTCCGTCGAAACCCGCCGCTATAGGGCATTGGGAGATCGATACTGTGATGGGAACAGGTTCAACTGACTGCATTGTAACGATACTTGAGCGCAAGTCCGGGTTCATCCAGATCGGCAAGCTCAGAGACCGATCCACCAAATCACTTAACAAAAAAGTCATTCGATTGATTAGCAGAGACCCGATCTCGTTCAAGACAATTACTGCTGATAATGGCACCGAGTTCCATCAGTACAAGCTGGTTGAAAAGCGCACTGGCGTGAAATTCTACTTCGCAACACCTCATCACTCATGGGAGCGAGGCAGCAATGAAAACGCGAATGGGCTAATACGACAGTATCTCCCGAAAGGAACGAGTATGTCGGAGCTGACTCAGATTGAATGCGACAGGATCGCTGACAAACTTAATAGCCGACCAAGAAAGAGACACAACTACAAAACACCAGAGGAAATCTACTATGCCTACTGATATGGATTACTGTCGCGGTTCAAACTTGATACTAGGGTTCAGCGTTTCCGGTCATCAAGGTGCCATTGCAGACTCGACAGATCCACAGCCAGGTTGCGATAACCCGCAACGGGAAATCACCAGCCATGGCGACGCGTCCATGCGCCTGCTGAAATGGATCGTCAACGGCCGGGATCTGGGGGAGCACTTTATCCTGCGTGATGAATGTGGCGCGGTGCTCGCTCTGACGGAAGATCTGAACAAGGCCAGACTCTGTGCACTAGAAAGCGCCCCAGTGATCACTATTGATCAGCGCAACTATCGGCGCCTTGATCAGCAGGATGGTATTGCGCTGCATATTGACGAAGGTAATCAGACCCTCGTTCTCAGCGTGGCTGCCGACAATTTCTGCCCAACCCGCATTGATATGTCAGCGCAAACGCCAAGGGCCAGACTGGGGGAACCGCAAACCGGCGGCTTTGTGAATTACAACGTGACCGCCAGCCAGACAGAAAACAGTGACACCGCCTATAACGGTTTTCTTGGCCTGGGCGCCTTTGGCGACTGGGGCGTATTACAAAGTCAGCATTCCGGTTATGTCATCGGCGATGATACCGTCACACAACGCATTGCCACCTACTGGCAATTCGACAACCCGGATGAAACCACCACCTTCCGTATCGGCGATGCCTTTGCCGGACGCACGCCATGGCGCACAGGCGCGGCGCTGGCCGGTTTCCAGATCACCCGCAACTACGCCACCCGGCCCGAACTGGTTACCGGCCCGGTGGTGGACTTCCAGGCTATCGTCGATACCCAGGCGCAATTGCTGCTGGCCCAACGGGGGCTGGATCAGCCGGAAGTGATCGGCAATGCCTACTTCGGCAGTGGTTACCAGGTGCCTCCAGGGCCCGTGGATGTGATCAACCAGCCCCTGTTCAGTAACACCATCCAGACCCTGACCGTGCGCGAAGCGGATGGAACCCTCAGTACGCTGGAGATTCCGTCCTACTTTACGGTGGGCCAACTGCGACAGGGCTTTGATGATTTCGAGATCTCGGCAGGTCTGCAGCGTCAGGGCTTCAGTAATGACTACGACCAACTGATCTCATCATTCAGCTATCGCAGGGGCATGAACCGCTGGCTCACCCTGGGGGTCGGCGCAGCCGCCGCCTCCGAGCAGCACGTTAATGGCGGGGTCTTTGCACAAACCACCCTGCCCCGAATCGGCGCCCTGCAGACCCACCTTGCCACCTCCCGGGACTTGCCCGATGCGGACCAGCCCTGGGCCGCAGCAGCCACGCTCAGCAACCAGTACAAAGGCTATAGCTACTCCCTGTCCTACGAACAACAGCAGAATGGTTTTACCCCTTCGCTGGACACCACGCCGCTTGATACGGACGGTTTCCAGCAATGGGTTGGCAGTATCGCCGGCCAGCCCTGGCAGGGTGTGGGGCTGCGTTTCGGTTTCCAGTATCGTGACCCGGACAGTGCCCCGTTGCGTACGGCCCTGACCACCGGCATCTACTTCCATATCCGCCGGCAACTGCGTGTCCGCCTTTCCCATACCGAACAGCTGAAACCCGATCGGGACGGCCTGACCCTGGCCAGCTTCGAAATGCCCCTTTCCAGCAGGCCCCGCACCCGCGGCAGTCTGGAAGCCAGCAAGGCGCGTGATGAAGAAGCCGTGGTAGATGCACGATTGCGGGTACTGGGGAAGGCGGGATATCCCAGCGTGCAGGTGAGGCATCGATTACAGGGCGGAGACCTGACGGCCGTATCTGCATCTGTTGAACGCCCTGCCTATGGCGCCTTTGCCTCTGCCGTGGATGCAGCAGGCATTCGCAGTTATCGTGCCGGCGTTGCCGGCGGTGTCGTGATAAGCGAAGATTTCATTAAACCCACCCGTTTTGCCAATGGTGGCTTTGCTCTGATTGATCTTGGCCCGGAGTTTGCTGGTGTTCGTGTCAACGCCATTCCCACCGACAAGAAAGGCCGCGCCATGCTGGTCGGGCTCCCCCCCTTCCAGGAAACCGAGCTGCACATCAACCAACGCGACCTTCCCTATAACACCACGCTGGGCAACGAGAAAATCCTGGCCGCACCCAAAGCGTTGTCGATGGTTCGTGTTACTCCGGATTTCATTATCTATCGCGACGCGCTGGTACCCATTGTCGTTATTAATCCCAATGGCGTCAGCGAACCGCTGTCTGCAGCGGCACTTGTCACGGACGCCAATGCGCCTGATTCGGCCCCCTACCCTGTCGGGTTTGATGGCCTGGTCTATGTGAAAACCGCCGAGGAAAACGTCACACTGTCTGTAAACCAGGACGGAACCCAATCATGTGAAATCACCGTGGCGATTCCCCCGGCCGGCGAGCGAACCCCGCAGCTTTCCCCGGTACACTGCGTAATGGCGCCATGACGAGGAACTTCAGCATGCCCAGATTCATTGTCCTATTTGCGCTTCTCGCCAGCAGCCTGCCACTGCCGCTGTTTGCCGCCTCCTGCAGTTTCATTACCCCGGATGGCAGCACCCTGGTCGACTTCAATACCGTGTTTTCCTTGCAGACCAGCCCCGCGGATGGCCAGGGGCAAATCTCTTTTAGCTGCACGCCCGACCTGCTGAACCCACTCCCGGTTAATTACGAAATCAGTATCGATACGGGCAATTCCAGCACTTTTACTCCACGGCAGCTCATGCACAGCTCCGGCGCCACGCTCGACTACAACCTATACACCGACCTGCAACGGACCCAGATTCTTGGGGACGGGACAGTGGGCACCAGCACTGTCACCGGTAGCTGCTTATCGCTCTGCATCCCTCTGACGGTGTACGGAAGAATTCCCACCAATCAGTGGGGCCCGGCTGGCGAATACAGTGACACGGTAACCGTCACCCTGGAGCTCAACTAATCCCGGACATGTCATCGGCATGCTTTTAAGGTCTTTTTATGGCGACAGCTCCACAATGAATACGCACTTCCGTTTCCAGCACCTGTTTCTGGTCGTCCTGTTGGCCCCGGCTACGCTATTGGCTGACATGGGTAACCACGAGCAGAAGCCTGTTTCCTACTGGTATGTGGGCGGCGAAGTGGGCTATTACATGATCGAGCAAGATGACGACAGAACAGGCCCGCTGCCGGATTTCTGGCGCCCGGCCTTTCAGGTTGGCCGCCGTTTCAACCGGTATCTATCCACCCAGTTCCAGTATGGAAAGGCCGACAGAGCCCTGCGCGATGACGAACAGGAAGTGGAACACAGCCAGGCAAGCCTGCAGGCCAGGCTACACGGGGATGGCATCAATCTGTTCACCACCCATCCCTACCTGGGGCTGGGCTATGCACGTCACGAACTGACCACGGAGTCGCAGGACCCGGTCAAGGAAAACATGGTCCTGCTGGAACTCGGCGTGCAACGTTTGCTGGGTCAACACCTGATGCTGGATGTGGGCTACCGTCATCTGGTCGACACCGGCGATAACTTTACTGACCAGCACCCCTTTATTGCCCTCAATTACCGTTTGGGTCAGCAATATCCACTGGCGCCTGACCCGGCTCCCAGGCCGGCTCCGCCACCGGAACCTGAACCCTGGATCGACAGTGATGGGGATGGGGTAGAAGACAAAAAGGACAAATGCCCTGACACGCCACGGGGCGCCAAGGTGGATGCGGATGGCTGCCCCATCATGCTGACCGAGTCGGTCAACATCACCCTGGATATTGAGTTCGCCTTTAACAGTACCGAGGTTCCGGAGCGTTACCTGGACGACATCGGCAAGATCGCCACCGTGATGGTGGAGTACCCGGATAGCCAACTCATGCTGGAGGGGCATACCGACAGCGTGGGCAGCACCGCCTACAACCAGACCCTCTCACAAGACCGTGCAGATGCGGTCAAACGTGTGCTTATCCGCCATTTCCAGATCGATCCGACTCGCATTGGCACCATCGGCATGGGCGAGAGCCAGCCGGTTGCTGACAACGACAGCGAAGATGGCCGTGCCCGCAACCGGCGTGTGGAAGCCATCATCGAGGCATCCCGGGAAATCATGGAACAGAGATAGCAACGGGCTTGCCATCGCCGCTGCGAGCATCCGCCGGCGCTGCCTTTACAGCGACTCGGCGGCATTGTCGCCTTCGCCCTGTTCCCCTGTTGCCGTTGTCGCCTCTGTCGGGGCAGCTGTCTGATCACGTTCGGACAGCTGCCGATAATATTCCAGCGCCCGTTGCCATTGCTCCAGCAGCCAGCGCCCCTGACTGAGACTCTGCAATGCCAGATCCAGGGACTGGCGGGAGATCTTGCCCGCCATGGCATTGGCCAGCAGCGCACTCTTGACGCTTTCGTATTGCCCCAGCAAGGCACTATTCGGCGTGTGTTCAACACCGCCGTCCAGCCATTGCTGCCCCATCAATCTGCCGGCGCTGGCGAACCAGTCTGACAACAATGCCTGAATCACCGACCAGTCAGAATGACGCTGCATGGCCAGCCCGAAACCATTGAGCCGCTGCAGGGTTTCATCCATGTTGACCAGATTGCCCTGCAGCCGCCAGCCCATCTGAAAGGCGTCCACCTGCGCGCCCACCAGTTGCTGTCGCGCCACGTCGGCAAGAAAATCTCCCACTCCGGCATGCAACCGGGCTCGATCTGCAATTTGCGCCAGACGACGGGAATCGGGGGCCGGCAAGCTGGCCAACGCCGACGGGTACTGACCAAGCAAACGCTGCATTTCCTGGACCAACGCGACTCTCGCCGCATCCGGAAATGTCACCAGGTTTCTGTCCAGAAACTGTAGCTGCACAGTGCTCTTCTGGCGTTCACGGAAACGGCGCAACAGGAACCGGCTCAGAGGCGGTTCCAACGGCCACATCAGTACAATACCCAACAGATTAAAGCAGGTATGGAACAGCGCCAGCTGCGCAGCCGGATCCTCATCCAGCTGCCAAAGCCCAGCGAGATAGCCCACCAGATCCAGCATGGATGACAGTAGCAACAGCGCCATCACCGCGGTGAAAATATTGAACAACACATGTACCACCGCCAGGCGCCGTGCATTGGCAGTGGCACCCAATGTTGCCAACAGTGCCGTGGAGGTGGTGCCCACATTGGCGCCGATCACCACTGCTGCCGCCTCGCGAAAACCCAGTAACCCGCCGGCCAGCGCGGTAAGTACCAGTGCCACGGCAGCACTGGAGGATTGCATCAGGGTAGTCAGGATCACGCCAGCCAGGATCAACCACACCAGCGGTGTGCCAGCATCGGGCAACGGGAACCGTTCTCCCAGGTCCTGAAAACCGCTGGACAGTACCTCAATACCCAGAAACAGCACGCCGAATCCGGCCAGGGCCATGCCCAGGTTGCGGTAACGGTCTGCCGGGGCAAACACCCGCATCAGGGCACCGATACCCACCAACGGCAGGGCGATCGCGTTGATCTGGAACTTGATCCCCACCAGCGCCACCACCCAGGCAGTCAGGGTGGTCCCCAGATTACTGCCAAAGATCACCCACACCGCCCGCTCGAAACGCAACAGGCCGGTATTGACGAAGCCCAATGCCGCCACGGTGATAGCGCTGGAGGATTGCACCAGCGCCGTCAGCAAGGTACCGGACAACAGACCACGCAGGCGGTTACGGGTCCAGCTGGCCAGCAACCGTTCCAGTGACGCACCGGCAGCTACCTTCAACCCTTCGGTGATCAACCACATGCCCAGCAGAAAAAGGCCCACGCCGCCCAATACCGTTGCCACATATTCCATCGCTGCGCCCATGCTCCGTATCAACAAGAGGGTCACTGACTAATGTCATACTATCGGCGTTTCACCGGCTGGCGTCACCACCCTCGCTTCAGCCATGATGAAGCCCGACGATCCGCCAGGCCATGGAGAGCAATGATCATGCAAGACGCCCCTTCCCTTCCCGAAGACATGGAAACATGGGCTAACGGTTACGGTGTCATTCAACACGACGACATCACCCGCTCGCGCCTGACAGCCCTTCTGGAGAAGGCCGGGGACGCAACCACTCGCCAACACTGGCTGACACTGCTCGCCGCAGCGGATCGCCTTACCTGCATGGGCATGTGGCTGGTAGCGCACATGACCTATGTGCAACGCCCACGCCTGGATGGCCAGCCGCTGGCTGCCGACGATTTCAAGCCAACGCCGGAAGGCCACACAGGCGGCGCCCTGAACATGGTGCCGGCCTATGTGGGTTATCTGCTGGCCAATAGCTTGAGCGGCAAGACCCGCAGCTGGCTGATGGGGCAAGGACACTGCGTGGCCGCCATTGATGCGGTGAATCTGCTCACCGGCAATCTGTCACCGGCCCACGCGCAACGCTACCATTTCGACGAGGCCGGGCTCGCCCGCTTTGTGCAGGATTTCTACCACTACGGCGTCAAGGCTGACGGCTATCCGCAGTCGCCGCTGGGCAGTCATGTCAACGCCCACACCGCCGGCGGCATCATGGAAGGTGGCTACCTGGGTTTTGCGGAACTGCAATACGCCCACATGCCATTACCCGAACAATCACTGGTAGCGTTTCTCAGTGACGGCGCCTTCGAAGAGCAACGGGGCAGTGACTGGACACCGCGCTGGTGGCGAGGCCGGGACTGCGGCGATCTGTTGCCGGTGATGATCGCCAACGGCCGCCGCATTGATCAGCGCACCAGCCTCAGCCAGTCCGGTGGTAGTGGCTGGTTTGCCGGCCACCTGACCCTCAACGGCTTCGACCCGATCACCATCAACGGTCGCGACCCCGCCGCTTTTGCCTGGGCCTTGCTGGAAGCGGAACATCGCCTGGGCAATCTGCGGGAGGAAGCGGATTACCCGGCTCCCCTGCCCTATATCATTGCCGAGACAACAAAAGGGTTCGGTTTTCCCGGAGCCGGCACCAATGCTGCCCACAATCTGCCGCTGGTCAACAACCCGGCCAGCGATGCGCTAGCCCGTCAGCAATTCAACGACGGTGCCGCTTCCCTGTTTGTGCCGCCGGAGGAACTCCGGGCAGCTGTCGCCCAACTGAACAATCACGGTTACAGCCAGCGTCCACTGGAGCGGGATCATCCTCTGGCTGAGCCGGCACCGGTTTCCCCCTTGCAGTTTCCCGACCTGAGCGGCCTGGCATTACCCGCCGCTCCCATGGCGGCCATTGATCAGGCCTTTGTGGCTCTGGTGAAAGCGAACCCGGCAGTGCGGGTACGAGTCGGCAACCCGGACGAGATGCGCAGCAACCGGCTCAATGAGACCCTGGACCTGTTACAACACCGGGTCAGCGCCCCGGAGCAAGGCATTGCCGAATCCCTGCATGGCTCGGTGATCACTGCCCTCAATGAAGAGGCGGTGGTGTGCGCCGCTCTGGCCAACAAGCAGGGGCTCAATCTGGTTGCCAGCTATGAGGCCTTCGCGGTGAAAATGCTCGGCGCCATGCGCCAGGAAATCCTGTTCTCACGCCAGCGCCGCCATGCCAACCGTGGGCCCCACTGGGTCAGCGTGCCGATCCTGGTGAGCTCGCATACCTGGGAAAACGGCAAGAACGAACAATCCCATCAGGACCCTACCCTGTGCGAAGCCTGGCTGGCGGAAATGCATGACGTGGCGCCGGTCCTGTTTCCGGTGGATGCGCACAGCGCAGTGCAATCGCTGCTGAAGATCTATCGCAGCCAGGGGCAAGTCGCGGTTCTGGTAGTACCGAAAAACCCGCAGCCCGCCCAACTCAGTGAAGCACAGGCCCGGGATCTGACAGACCAGGGCGCCCTGTGTCTGCATCAGGACCCATCGCCCCGGGTGCAGCTAGTGGCCATCGGCGCCTATCAACTGGTGGAAATGCAACGGGCCAGCCAGCGGCTGACACAACATGGCGTGGCCCACTGCCTGTCGGTGATTCAGGAACCTGGCCGCTTCCGCACGCCTCGCGATCCGGAAGAGGCGCAGGCCCTGCATTCCCCCTCGACCATGGCATCACTGCTGCCCACCGTGGCCGAACGGGTGTTCCTGGTGCACGGCCACCCGGAAGTGTTCAGCGGGGTAATGCGCCCCCTGGATACTGGCGAGCGCAGCCGCTTCCTGGGCTACCGCAATCGCGGCGGCACTCTGGATACCTTCGGCATGCTCTACGCCAACCACTGCACCTGGGCCCATGTACTGCAGCAGGTGGCAGAGCTTCTGGGCCAACCGGATATCCCCTGGCTGAGCGCGGATGAAAAGGCCGCCGCTCAGGGTGTCGGTGACCCGGACACCCTGCGCTGATGTTGGTGGGGGCGCCGGCGGCGGAGCAGCCACTTTTCCGTTTCCACCGCCAGCAACAACAGCAGCGCCACCGCCGCTGCCTGTCCCCAGAAGGCCAGACCCAGAGGGCGGGAGGTGAACAGGGTTTGCATGACCGGCACCACAAAGAACAGCCACTGCAGCAGCAACACCACCAGCATGGCGATCAATGCCGGCAACAACCCGGCCAGGGACAACTGTGACCAGGCCGGGGCAGACAGGCGGCGGCAGGCAAACAGGTAGGTAATCTCGATCCACACCAGGGTCAGCACCGCCACATTGCGCGCCAGATCCAGATCCGTGTCGGCGAAACGGCTGAACTGCCAGAACACCAGCGCGGTTCCCAGGGTGCCCACCCACAGCAGACGCCCCAATAACAACGGCGACACCAGCCCCTGCCCCGGTGGTCGAGGCGGCCGTTGCATCAGATCCTGTTCGCCATGCTCGAAGCCCAGCGCCAGTGCCAGGGTTACCGCCGTGATCATGTTCACCCAGAGAATCTGCACCGGGGTTATCGGCAGCGGCGTCCCCACCACCACCGCCACCAGCAACACCGAGGCTTCAATGAGACCGGTGGGCAACAGAAACAACAGAGCCTTGACGATGTTGTCGTAGACGGTCCGCCCTTCGCGTACCGCCGCCGCGATGGTGGCAAAGTTATCGTCGGTGAGCACCATGGCAGAAGCATCCCGGGCCGCATCGGTGCCCTTGCCGCCCATGGCCACACCGATGTCGGCCCGCTGCAGGGCCGGCGCATCATTGACCCCGTCACCGGTCATCGCCACCACCTCTCCACCGGCCTGCAGCCGTTCCACCAGCCGCAGTTTGTCCGCCGGCGAGGTGCGGGCAAACACATCCACCTCGGCCAGCACCTGATCCAGCTGCCCATCATCCAGCGCGGACAATTCCTGGCCGGTGACCACACGTTGGCCAAGCAGCCCAAGCTGGGCGGCGATAACCGACGCGGTACGAGGATTATCCCCGGTAATCATTTTCACGCGGATACCGGCCTGCTGACACTGGGCCACGGCGGAGATGGCTTCCTGGCGGGGCGGATCCGTGGTGCCGGTCATGCCCAGAAACACCAGCCCCTGCTCCAGATCCTGGTGACCGAGGGGCCGGTCCACCGAGGGCATGACCTTGCAGGCCAGCCCCAGCACCCGCATGCCGTCACCGGCCAATCTCTCCAGTTGCTGTTGCCAGTAGTCTGCATTCAATGCTTCGGCACCGTCGCCGTTCTGTTGCTGGTCGCACAGCGCCAGCAAGCGTTCCGGCGCGCCCTTAACCATCAGCATGGGCTGGCCCGACACATCATTGAGGGTGGCCATATAAAGCCGCTCTGCAGCAAAGGGCAGTTCATCCCTGCGCGGGCATTGCTGGCGAAATGCCTCCGTCAGTCCGGCCTTGCGGGCCAGCACATACAAGGCACCTTCGGTGGGATCGCCCTGCATCACCCATTGGCCATCGCGCTGATTCAGGTGGGAATCGTTGCACAGCATGGCCACCTGGGCGGCGCGTGCAAAGATCTCGGCCGTCGCCGGGTTGTCGCTCTCTACCTGGCCTTCCGGCGCATACCCCTCGCCGGCCAGCTGCACCTGGCCGGCAGCGGTGACGAAGGTGCGGGTGGTCATTTCATTGCGGGTCAGGGTGCCGGTCTTGTCCGAACAGATCACCGTTACCGAGCCTAGCACTTCCACCGCGGGCAGCTTGCGGATCACCGCATGGTTCCTGGCCATTCGTTGCACGCCGATGGCCAGGGTAATGGTGACCACCGCCGGCAAGCCTTCCGGAATCGCCGCCACCACCACCCCCACGGCGACACGCAGCAGCTGGTCCGGCGCCAACCCCATGACGGCAGTCCCCCAGGCCAGCGCGATGCCGCTCACCACAACAATCGCCAGCGCCAGCTGATGACCGAAGCGGCTCAGGGCCCGGGTCAGTGGCGTCACCGGCGCGCTGACCGTAGCCACCAGGTTACCGATATTTCCCAGCTGGGTTGCCATGCCGGTGGCCACCACCACGCCCTGGGCACTGCCGGTGGTCACCAGGGATCCCATCCAGGCCATATTGCGTCTTTCCGCCAGGGGGGTATCGACCGGTAACGATTCCTGTTGTTTGGCCACCGGTACCGATTCGCCGGTGAGCATGGCTTCGTCACAGTGAAGCTCGCGCACCTGAAGCAGGCGCAGATCCGCCGGCACCCGGTCCCCGGCGGCCAGTATCACCACATCCCCCGGCACCAACTCACTGGCTTCCAGGGTATGCGCCTGACCATCACGGAGTCCCTGGC
This sequence comes from Alcanivorax sp., assembly GCF_019431375.1. Classification (NCBI taxonomy): domain Bacteria; kingdom Pseudomonadati; phylum Pseudomonadota; class Gammaproteobacteria; order Oceanospirillales; family Alcanivoracaceae; genus Alcanivorax; species Alcanivorax sp. The sequence continues at coordinate 3,807,714 of NZ_CP080267.1, read as the reverse complement.
AATGGGACACCAGCATGCGCTGAATGGAGCGCAAGGCGGCTTCAGCCTTGCCTTCCTGCACAAACCCCACCAGGGCATTAATCACCACCACCAGCACAATGACCGTGGCATCGCTGTAATAGCCCAGCAGCAATGCCAGCATGGCCGCCACCAACAGGATATAAAGCAGCACGTTATGAAACTGGCCGGCTAGCCGCCGCCAGACACTGCGTGGTTTCTGATCCAGCAAGCGGTTTTCACCGAAGCGGCCACGGCGGGCAGCTACCTGCTCACTGGTCAGCCCCTCTGCCTGGCTCTCCAGAGCACTGAGGACGGTAACCCCACTGTCGTGATGCCATTGTGGCTTCGAGGAAGCATCCATTGGAAACCTCAGGAAAAGTCAGGAGAAAATGCCACCTGAGGCTCGGCCACTGACACCCGGATACCCATGTCTCCCAGGGCAGCGGCCAGGCTTTCCAGGGCCTCCGGCTCGCCATGAACCAGACGAAATTGAGGATCACCCGCAATGCCTTTGGCCCAGGCCAGCAGCTCATTGCGACCGGCATGGGCCGAAAAGCCCCCCAGGGTGTGACGCTGGGCACGGACCACAAAACGCTGCCCGAACATGCGGATATGGCTGGCACCATCCACTATTTGACGGCCCAGGGTGCCGCGCGCCTGATAGCCGGTAAACACCAGATGATTGCGTTCCTGCCACAGGCGATGCTTGAGGTGGTGACGAATGCGTCCCCCGTTGCACATACCACTGCCGGCAATGATGATGGCGCCCCGCTCAATGCGATTGATGCGCATGGACTGCTCGACTTCCGGTGTGGGAGTCAACACCGGCAAAAATTCGTGCAGGGAACGGGCACCGAAGTGGGCCATTACGCGCTGATCGTCTTCGTCCATGGCATCCAGCCACTGGTCGTAGAGACGGGTGACCTCCAGGGCCATGGGGCTGTCGAGAAACACCTGCCACCCGGACAGCAGCCCGCGATGGTAGAGGCACCCCAGGTGGAACAGCAGCTCCTGGGTTCGACCGACGGCAAACGCCGGCATCATGATCACGCCGTCATTGCGCGCCTCGGCGATGATCTGCTCCAGTTCCGTCATGGTGTCTTCCTGGCTACGGTGATCCCGGTCACCGTAGGTGCTTTCCATCAACACCAGATCCGCCCGCTCGGGCACTTCCGGCGGCCGCATCAGCACACGCTGGCTGGCCCCCAGATCGCCGGAAAATACCAGGGTACGCGGCGGCTCGCCGGCAATGGTCAACACCACCACCGCCGAGCCGAGAATGTGGCCCGCATCCAGTAGCGTCAGATCCAGGCCTGGCAGAATATTTTCATGCTGGTGGTAATCCAGTGGCTGGCACTGCTCCAGCACCTGACGCACATGATCAAGGGTATAGCGGGGACTCAGTTGGCGGCGGCCGGCGCGGCGGCGGCGCAAATTACTGTTGTCCAGATCTCGCTGATACAGACTGGCGGCATCCTCAAGCATAATCGCCAGCAGGTTTCGGGTGGCACGGGTGCAGTAAATCGGCCCGCCAAAACCTTCCGCCACCAGCAGGGGCAACAGACCACTGTGGTCCAGGTGGCCATGAGACAACACCACCGCATCAATATCCCGTGGATTGAAGTCGAAACGCTCATCCTGCAGGCGCTTCACCGCATCGCCGCCCTGGTGCATGCCGCAATCAAGCAATACGGATTTGCCATGCACGGCTATATGGTGACAGGAACCGGTCACCTCGCCAGCTGCCCCGTGGGACGTTACCGTAATAGTTGACGCATTATTCTTTGCCATAATTCCTGTCCCTGCCCGTGAATCAGATTTCCAGAACGATGAACGGCCACACCTTGCCGGGACACCCAGGCTACAACCACATCCTCGCCCTCCGGCAGGCAGCAACACAAGCCAGCCTATTCCAGGTAACAGAATGTCATTGCGGACACGCGGCATCTACATTTTTACCGTGGAATCGAACAGTAATCTGTCACGCATCAATGAAAAATCGGGTCACCACGACTTGTGACCATTTCGGTGCCCCATGGACCTGCCGTTAAACCTGCTTGCCGCCCTGCTGCTGCCACTGCCCACCGATGGCGGCAACCTGGCGCCTGACTGGTACCAGCCGCCTGTGGACGTGCAATGGCATATCCAGCTGCAGGGTGAGATCAACTCCGGGTACGACGTGGATCTGTATGTGGTGGATCTGTTCGATACCGACCAGAGCGTCATCCAGGATCTACAGGCTGCCGGCAGAAAGGTGATCTGCTATTTTTCCGCTGGCACCTACGAAAACTGGCGTCCGGACCGCCACCGTTTTCTGCCCACGGACAAGGGCCGGAGTCTGGACAACTGGCCCGGTGAGCGCTGGCTGGATATCCGCTCCCTCAATGTCCGCAAGCGCATGGCGGACCGTATTGAACTGGCCGCAGAAAAAGGCTGCGACGGCGTCGACCCGGACAACGTGGATGGCTATACCAATGAAACCGGTTTTCCCCTGAATAACAGACAACAACTGTCCTATAACCGCTTCCTGTTCCGCACCGCCCATCAGCACGGCCTGGCCGTGTCCCTGAAAAACGACCTGCAGCAAGTGGAGGAGCTGGTGGATTATGCGGACTTCGCCATCAATGAATCCTGCCATGAATGGCGCGAGTGCCATCTGCTGCAACCCTTTATTGATGCCGGCAAACCGGTGCTGCACATTGACTACCGGTTCATTCAGGATGCCGGAGAGAGAACCTTCCACTGCGAACACATGGATCTACTGGGCTTACGCTCCCTGACCCTGCCCCTGGCACTGGACGACAGCTTCCGTTTCAGCTGTTTCTGAATCCTTCCCCAATCCCGTTGATACCGATCAAGATCCGGTTCTGGCCTGCCATAACCGGGCTGCTACACTGGTAGTCTGGATTTTGGGGAACCCGATACTTTTATGCATGATGCCCTGACACTCATTGTTGTCCTGCTCGGCACCGCCGTGGCAGCCGTGGTGCTGTTTCGGCGCCTTGGCATGCCTCCCATTCTGGCCTACTTGCTCTGCGGTCTGGCCGCCGGCCCGTTCGGGTTTGGCTGGGTCAGTAATACTGAAGGCATTCAGCATCTGGCCGAGTTTGGCATCGTCTTTTTGCTGTTCACTCTGGGGCTGGAATTTTCCATTCCCCGGCTGATGACCCTGCGCCGCATTGTGTTCGGCGCCGGCCCGCTGCAAGTCGCGCTAACCGGGTTGGCCGTGTTCGCTATCATGCGATTGCTCGGGTTTGACTACACTCTCTCACTGATTACCGCCTGTGCCCTGTCGCTGTCCTCCACCGCCATTGTTATCCGCGATCTGATCTCCCGAGGATCGGTCAATACCGGCTATGGCCGAACCTCCACCGGTATTCTGCTTTTCCAGGATCTGGCCGCCGTGATCATGCTGGTGATGTTGCCGATCCTCACTCAGGAAAACAGCGGCCCCATGTGGTCCGTGGCGTCATTGACGCTGGCCAAATCCCTGCTGTTGTTTGTGGGCATCTATGTGATCGGCCGCTGGGTGCTGCCGCGCATGCTGGAAGAAACCGGCCGGGCCCGCTCCGATGAAGTCTTTGTCATGACCGCCCTGCTGCTGGCATTGCTGGCAGCCTGGGTAACCCACTGGCTGGGTCTGTCCATGGCGCTGGGCGCGTTTCTGGCCGGCATGATGCTGGGCGAAAGTCACTTCCGTCATCAGATCGAAGCGGATCTGCGCCCCTTCGCGATCTGTTGCTGGGGTTGTTCTTTATCAGTGTGGGCATGCTGGTGGACCCGAACCTTTTTGCCGATCAGTGGCACTGGATCATTCTCGCCGCCGCCACCCTGATGCTGTTCAAGGGGGCCCTGATCTTTACCCTGCTACGCTTGCTGAAAGAACGTGCGGATACCGCCCTGCGCAGTGGCCTGATCCTCTCCCAGGCGGGGGAATTCGGCTTTGTGCTGGTGGCGCTGGGTGTCTCCCATCAGCTACTCAGCCCCGATAAGGCGGGTCTGCTGGTGTCCATCGTGGTGCTCACCATGGTGTTCACCCCCGCACTGCTGGACAACAGCGGCCGGCTGACACGGCGGCTATTACAATCCTGGCAAAAGATTCCCGAAGACACACCGGTTTCCGATGAAACCCGCAACCATGTAATCCTCTGTGGTTATGGCCGGGTGGGCCAGAACCTGATGCGCTACCTGACCAGCTTCCATCTCAAGGCCGTGGCCGTGGACCGGGATCTGGTACGGCTACAGGAAGCCAGCGCCGCCGGTGAACATATCCTGTTCGGTGATGCCAGCCGCCAGGAAATCCTGGTAAATGCAGGCATTAAGAGTGCTCGCCTGTTAGTGGTGACCTTTGACGACCCGCGGCTGGCGGAACGCATCCTGCACACTGCCCGCGGCCTCAACCCCAATATCCGGATCCTGGTGCGCACCCGGGACGACACCCACCTGGATGCATTGATCGAGGCCGGGGCGGAAGAGGTGGTGCCCGAGGTCCTGGAAGCCTCCCTGATGCTGGTGGCCCATGCCCTGATGATGCTGGATGTGCCCTTCGACCGTGTCATGGCCACGCTGCGCAAGACCCGTCGGGAACGCTACCGCATGCTGCAGGGCTATTATCACGGCGACACTCTGCCCACCACCGACAGTGCCGGGAACCCGTACCGCCTGTTGCATGCGGTAACGCTCTCTGACAAGGCTCGCGGTATTGGTCGGAGTATTGCCCATTGTGCGCTCCGGGATGTGGAAATCCGTGCGGTAAAACGGCAAGACAAGACGCTGGAAAGTCCTGACGAAGAGCTGGTCCTCGAACCAGGTGACACGGTGATTCTTTATGGTCCACTGGAGGCGGTAGAAGCGGCGGAAAACCGGTTGTTGGGTGGGTAAGGCAGTTGCAAGTTACAAGTGGAAAGTTTCAACGCGGATGAGGTCGATATGGGCGACACCGGCAGTGGCCGCGATTAAGGGCTGGTTGTGTTATCCCGGCATAAATAAAACCGCCGCTGGATCGCGGCGGTTATGGTTATCGATTGGCACACGTCTCTTGCGCGTTGCCACTTGAAACTTGCCACTTGCCCCCTGACAGTCATGGCAAACGTAGCAACACCCGTAGTCCCTCCTGCATATCTGCTTCCTGCACATAGCCAACAGCACGAGGGTTCTGCTTTACCTGCTGCACCATGTCCCGGACATTCTTTACCTGTCGCGGCGGCATGCCCTGGCCGGTGAAAATCATCCTGGCCCAATAGCTCTTCAATTGCGAAGCAGATTTACCCGTCGCCCCCTGATAAAAGCGTTCGCGCTGCTGACTGCCTTCCGGCATGTCCAGCACGGTTACAGCATGGCCGTCGAAACGGGAGGCATTGTCCATATAAAGCTGGCGCACCTCATGGCGATCCATCTCTGCCAATGGCGACGACTCTGCCACTACCACCAGCAGGCCTGCGCATGACAGAGCGGGGCTGCAAAGGGCAAGGAAGAAAACACTTAATTTCTTTAACATTATCATTCTCCCTTAAAAGGCCGCATCGACAGTGAGCCGGAATACCGTGGGTTCTTCCTCTTCGATGGAAGGCGCCGACCCCCGGGGAGTGAACAGACCATTGGTCATGATCTTGTCGTTACTCATGTCATAAAAGCGCTGGGCCTCCAGCTTTACAGCAACCCCCACTTCCAGATCGTAACGCAACCCCAGGGTCCAGCTCTTACTGCGTACCTGATTGGCTGCAGAGAAGCTGGCTGCCACCGGCCCTTCGCTCTGAGCCTCACTGACGCCATGGGCATTGGCAGCCCCCCAGGTCACATGCGGCATCCACGGCCCGAAGCGATACCCTGCACTGACATAACCGCCCCACTTGGTGGGGAACCAGCCTTCGATACCCAGCTGGGTGCGCTCCGCCATCAGCACCATGGCGCCATTGTCATACTGCAGGCCCACACTGCTGATATAAGTCTGGGCATCGTCCAGGCTCACCGGAGCTTCCAGTGCCGCCTCCGGCAGACCGGTGGGGCCGGCAAGATCGGTAAGATCCAGCGTCACTTCCGCGTGGCTGTAACTGAGCCAGGAGGTCCAGTCCCGCCATTGGCTGGTCAGGTTGATACCGGCCAGATCGCTCACTTTATAGACCACCGGGGCGGGCAGGGAAAAACTGGGCACATCGGTGGCGCCGCCATACACATTGAGGCGATGGGAGACCGGACCGGTGTTCAGATTCCAGCTCAGGTCCACCCCTTCCATGGTGTCAAATGGCACCACGTCATAGGCTTCACCGGGCAAGGTCGCCCAGTGGTAGGTGTACCCCACATTGTTGTACTGGGTGTGCATGAAGAACGGCAATACCATGCGGCCGGCCCGTACCGTCACCGATGGCGACAGATCATGGCTAAGATAGGCCCACTGCACCTCCGCATCGTAATGATCTCGCCCCCGGGCCAGTACCTGCACGGTAGCACTGGTCTGATCGCTGATGGTGGCATTGAACTGTACCCCCGCCCGGGACAGCTCCCGGTGGGAAATCTCGTCGGTAGTGCGATCGATGTAGGCAATGGGCTCACCGCTGTTATCGCGCACATGGACATCATGTCGGGTGATCCCATAGGTCATGAAGCCGTTGACGGAAATACGATCGCTCCAGCTGTTTTGCTTGCCATACTGCTGCATTTCCAGCTGTTCGAGGCGCCGTTCCATGTCTTCCAGAGACGCAGGAGACTGCGCCTGGACCACCGGCGCCAGCAGCAACACGGCTGGCACCAATACCCTGGTAGTGGTTGTCATCAGGTTCCTCTGTACACGTTGTTATTATCGTTAGGGGCACCGATAGCGCTCCCCAGAAATCGGTATCGGTGTCTGTCCACTGTGGGTGAGGGAGACATTGCCTGCAGTGCCGGTTATCCATACGGTGCTACCACCCATCACACCGAGCCACGTAACCCTTTGAATTTAGTACGAAAGAACTAAATAAAGGTTACCCGTGGTAGCACCAAGCCATCATTCCCTAGCGCACTGGAACCGCATTTCGTCAACGCCCCGACCTGAATTGCCCTACAAAGTGAACGGTCGTAAACATTTTTGCTTGCCAATCGCGCCCTTCACCCCTATTTTGTGAACACCCATTCACAAAGCGGAGGCGTGCCCTATGCGAAACACGTCATTGGAACAAACCCCGACCACCCCGGCGGAGCCCAACTGGCAGCCGCTCAACGACTTTGCCGAGCGCAAGCAGAAGGACAGCGGCCTGAAGGCCTGGCTGGCCGTGGTGGAAGGCTGTATCCGTGCTATCGAGAGAACTGCCTGGCAAGGGCGGGAAATCGCCGACCAGGCCCTTAAAGCCTGCAAAGCGGTGGGCCGTGGCGCCAACGCCGTGAACGAGGAAATGCAGATCCTGGCGGAGGAAGCCCGCCGCTGGCCGACCCGCCTCAAGCGCCTGAGCAAAACCGGCTGGATGCTCACCAAGGTGGTGGCAAGCTACCGCCTGTGGGGCACCCGCTCCGCCTTTCTGCCGGCCAGCATGCGCGAGGCCGCCCTGGAAAACCTGCACCAGCGTAATGCCCGCCGCTTCCGCGATACCTCCCTGGAACAAGGCGGTGCCTTCTTGAAGATCGGCCAGCTGCTGTCCAGCCGCCCGGATCTGTTACCCCAGGCCTGGGTGGATGAACTGACGATCTTGCAGGACCAGGCCAACCCGGTGCCCTTTGAGGAGATCGCCCAAGTACTGGAGCAGGAATTCGGCCAGCCGCTGGATCAGCTGTTTGCCCATTTCGACCCGGAACCGCTGGCCGCCGCCAGCATCGGCCAGGTCCACAAGGCACAGCTGCACGATGGCCGCGAGGTGGCGGTAAAGGTACAACGCCCGGGCCTGGACGAAGTGGTGGAGCTGGACATGGCCCTGCTCAAGGTCTTCATGGACGCGGTGAAATCCGCCCTGCCGCCCATGGACATGGACACCATCGTCAGCGAAATCCAGCGCACCGTACGCGAAGAACTGGACTATGAACGCGAAGCCCGTGTGATGACGCAGATCGGCGCGCAACTGGCCGGCGTCACCGGCATCACCACCCCGGCCCTGGTAGCAGAACACAGCAGCCGCCATGTGCTGACCACAGAGTTCGTGCACGGCCGCAAGCTCACCACCGTGCTGGATGAACTACACCACACCGACCCGGACCGCCTGGGTGTGGTGCTGCATCGGCTGCTGGATGCCTGGTTCTCCCAGGTACTGCACGGCGGCGTATTCCATGCCGATCCGCATCCGGGCAACATCATGATCACCGACGACGACACCCTGGTGCTGCTGGATTTTGGCTGTGCACAAAGCCTCAGCGATGCAGCCCGACACGGTTACTTCCGGGTCCTGCAGGCCTGCGTGGTGGACGATCAGAAAGTGATTGCCGACACCCTGTTGGCCATGGGCTTCACCACCCGCAGCGGCAACCCGGATACCCTGCTGGCATTTGTCGCCGCCATTCTGGATCAGGTGCGCAACGCCATCATCTACCCGGACCCGGACAAGGGCTGGCCCAGCGCCGAGGAAATGATGCAGCAGGTCAGCCACCTGCTGGACCGGCTGGAACATGACCCGGTGGAAAAAATGCCCGGCGACTTCATCATGCTGGCGCGGGTATTCGGCACCCTGGGTGGCTTCTTCCTGCATTACCAGCCCAAGGTGGACATCGCTGCCCTGGTACTGGGCTACCTGACCCGCCCGCTGGATAACCGGCTGGTGGCATAATCCCCTTTCCATTTCCTGTAGGAGCTTGCTTGCAAGCGAACCACCACGAATCTCCGAGACCCCGTTCGCCTGCAAGCAGCCTCCTACAGACATTCAATCTACCAAGGGCCAATCATTCAGCCGCTCTCCCACCATTCTTTAATTGATAATTGAAAATGGATAATTGATAACACGTGGGGCAGGCCCGCTGTCGTCAAAGCCAAGAGGCCGCGCTCAACATCTGGGCCCGGCCTGCGCGTTTTCAGATCCGACTCGATGTTGATCGCGCCGTTATCAATTATCCATTCTCAACTATCAATTGCTTTTCCCCGGTGCCCCCCCTGTAACAAACCCCGTCCCCTTTTTGACAATAACGCTACAGCCTCTCCCAACCCTTTAGTTGTACAAACGTACCAACAAGAACGAACGTACCCATAACAACAACGGGCGCCCCGCACTGCGAGGACACCCTTAAGGGGTTAGCCATGCTACAACTGACCCGGGCCCCGGCCCTGACTGCTTCTTTTTTGCCCTGCTCACTGTTGCTGGCCGCCAGTCTCCTGGTCGGCTGTGGCGGTGGTAGTGGTGGATCCTCTGCCAGCACCGCCGCAGAGCAACCGCGCCAGCCCGATAGCGAAAATCCGGCCTCCCCGCCGGAACCCGGTCCGGCGCCAGAGCCGCAATCACTCAACCGCTACCAATTCGCCAATGGCTGCTACACCCTGCACAGTGATGGCCGCTTCCTGCAGGCGGACACCGCCAGCAGTGCCTACCGCCTGACCACGGACGCGACACAGGCCACCGCCTTTACCCTGAAACCCACCGACCTGGGCCGCTATCTGCTGGTGTCCGATTACCAACGCACCACCGGCAGCAGCGGGCAGAAACAGCTGCTCGGCATCAGCGACCCGGCCGGAGAGTTACTGGATCAGGGCGGCAACTTCGTCGGCGAGCTCAGCTACCTGGTGGCCGGGCTGGGAGACACGCTCAATCTGGTACTGGACCCGGTGGCCCCGCTAGGCGGTCTGCTGCGGGAACTGGGTGAAAACCTTGAAGGCATTGGCGGCACCCTGGGCGACACCACCCTGCGACCCTCCCTGGCCATGGTATCCAGCGCCAATGATCTGGCGGTATGGAATCTCAACCCCAGCGAGGGAGACAGTTTCACCCTGGCCTCTCAGGTCACCGGCCTGCTGCTCACCGCCAGCGACGACGGACTGACGCTCACCTCTCCCAGCCTGGAAAACGCCGACACCCGCTTTCTGCTCAGCGACGCCGACGGCTGCAGCGGCTACCCGGAAGCCGAGCTGAACGCCACCGTGGCCGACAGCGGCCCGGCCATTTACCTGAAAGAGGTGGAACGCTTCCGCGGCACTCCGGGTATCGATAACGACGATGTGTTCGGCTACGTGGATGCCCACAGCCATATCTCCGCCTACGAATTCATCGGCGGCCGGGTCAACTACGGCGACCCCTTCCACAAATTCGGCGTCGACCACGCCCTCCACGATTGCGCGGAAAACCACGGTCCCCAGGGTCTCACCGGCCTGGTGGAACAGGTGACCAGCAATCCGGGCCCCCACGAAACCCGCGGCTGGCCGGACTTTCCTTTCTGGCCGCGCAATGACTCCCTGCAACACCACCAGAGCTACTACAGATGGATTGAACGGGCCCACCTGTCCGGACTGAAGATCCTGGTCAACCACCTGGTGCATAACGAAATCCTCTGCCAGATCAATCCGCAGAAGCAGAACGACTGCGACACCGTGGCCGCCATCGAACAGCAGGCGCAACTGATGCATCGCATGGAGGATTACATCGACGCTCAGCAGGGCGGCCCCGGCGAAGGCTGGTTCCGCATTGTCACCAGCGCCAGCGAGGCTCGCCAGGTCATCGGTGAAGGCAAGATGGCCGTGATCCTCGGCGTGGAAGCGTCCAAGGCCCTCAACTGTGGCGAGTTCCTGGGCGTGGCGGAATGCAGCCGCGAAGAAATCGTCGAACGCCTGGACCGCCTCTATGCCATGGACGTACGCAGTCTGTTCCCGGTGCACAAATTTGATAATGCCTTTGGCGGCCACCTGCCGGATCTGTCCGACGGCATCGGCATTGGCGCCGTGCTGTACGGCGGCAACCTGCTGGAAACCGGCCATACCGTGGAATTCGAGGAATGCCCGGACCACGACCACGCGGTGAACGACAGCCCGCTGGCCGACCCACTGCAACCCTACGGCATCTTCGAGCAGTTGCTGTTTCAGCTGGATTACGCAGGCGAACGCTTCCCCGCCAGCCCTGAAGAACTGGCGGAATACGATCCGCGTCGCGGCACCGACCATCTGTGCAACACCCGCGGGCTTACCGACCTGGGTTTCTTCCTGATCGAAGAACTGGCCAAGCGCGGCATGATGATCGAAACCGACCACATCAGCCGCAAGGCCGCCACCCAGATCCTCGACCTGACTGCCCCGCGCGGCTACCCGGTGATCAACAGCCACGGCAACTGGGGCGGCACCGAAACCCTGCGTGACCGTGTCGCCGCCCAGGGCGGTATCAGTGCCTCCTTCGGTAGTGTTCGCGACGACTGGGTGGATCAGCTAACCCGCGACGGCAATCGCCCGCGCCCGAACAGCTACAAGGTGGGTCCCTTCGGCGGCGCCCCCTTCGCCTCCGACGTGAACGGTATTGCCGCCCTGGCTGGCAACCCGGGCACCCCGGATCAGGAAGACAGCCTCTACCCGTTCACCTCCGTGGATGGACGAGTGGTATTCGACAAGCAGATCACCGGTGATCACGCCTTCAGCCTCTATGAAGGCCGCGGCGTGGCCCACTACGGCCTCTACCCGGACCAGATCGCCGACATGGTGGCTCACAGCGATCGTCCGCCGGAACAAATCGACGACGCCATCAACCAGTTATTTACCTCGGCGGAAGCCTACCTGCGCATGTGGGAACGGCTTGAACAGGCGGCGCAATAACCGCGCCGCCGACCTATAACAAGACTTTGGGGAATACCATGAAAACGCTAACAGCCCGGTCTCTCTTTCTGCTGTTACTGACCACCACTGTCATCTCTGGCTGCGGTGGTGGCGGCAGCAGCGATCCTGTCAACACGCCCACCGCCAACAGCGGTAATGATGGCGACGGGGATGATGGCACTACCACTACCCCGCCCACCGGCGAAGGCCGCACCTTCATCATCTCCCCCGGTGACAGCGCCACAGAGGACATGGTCAACGCCATGATCCAGTTACGCCCCGGGGATACCCTGCAGTTCGACTGCGGCTATTTCAACCTGGATCAAGGGCTACTGATCCAGGCCACCGAAGACGTACTGATCAAGGGCTGCGGCAAGGACGAAACAGTGTTGTCGTTCAAGAACAGCGCCAATGTCACTGGCCTGGAAGCCTTGAACATTCGCGGCATCACCGTGGAAGACCTGACCATCCTGGATTCCCCCGGCGACGCCTTCAAACTCAAGGGTGTGAAATGGGGCACTCTGCGCAATGTGCGTGCCATGTGGTCCGGTGGCGGTGAGCCGATCACCGCCGACAATTACGGCGACCGCCTGCATGTGGCCTGTACCAACCCGCCTTTCAACGAAGGCGACCCCACCCCGGATTACGTGCCCAGCGCCACCAGCGGCCGCTACGGTATCTACCCGGTAGAGTCGGAAAACATTCTGGTGGAAGGCAGTGAATCCGTGGGCGCTTCCGATGCCGGCATTTACGTGGGGCAGACCAACACCGCCATCATTCGCGACAGCCGTGCCATTTATAACGTAATGGGCTTTGAAATCGAGAATGTGCAGGGTGGCGAGTACGACAACAACGTGGCCGAGTGTAATACCGGTGGCTTCCTGATCTACGATCTGGAAAATATCACCCAGTACGGCGATACCTCGGTGATGCTCAACAATCTGGCCCGCAACAACAATACCTACAATTTTGCCCAGAGCGGCCTGGTGTCCGCGGTGCCGCGGGGTACCGGCTTTATCACCCTGGGCTATGACAATATCGAAGTGTTCAATAACACCTTTGAAGACCACAGCACCGCCGCCGTCATTTACACCAGCTATGAGCTCATCGACGGCAAAGGCAAGACTGCCGACAAGAAACTGGATCCTTATACCGAAGGCCTGCACATCCACAATAATGTGATGAAAAACTCCGGCTATGACCTGCCGCCACCGGACCTGGAAAAAGTGGCCAACGGCGAAGTGGAAAGCGTGCTGCCCACCCTGATCGGCCTGAAGAACCTGCCCACCATCAACGACCCTACCCAGCTACTGGGCAGCCTGGACAATATTCTCAATCTGGGTAAAGGCGCCCACATTGTCTGGGATGGTCTGCGCGACGACCTGGATGCGGACTGCCCCTATCCGGTGGACAGCAACGGCGACCCGGTCCCCATGGACAGCAACGGCAAGCCCCTGCACACCAACGAGCATCCCAACCCGAGCTGCCATTACAACGCTTACAAGTTCGATGAGAACAACGAACGCATCCAGCCCACTTGGGGTTCCTGTATCCACGACAACGAATTCTCCGAGGACAGTGAGCCCTACCTGAACTTCCACGGCACCGATGGCCTTGAACTGGTGCTGGCCCTGGCCGAGCAGGATCTGTCGATCCTCTCGCCCGGTGGTCTGCTTGATGCCCTGGAAGGTCTGCTCAACATGCCGTCGGATACCAACCTGTCCGACCACGACTGCCAGGCCCGTTTCGGCAAACTGTTGCCGTCACTGCCACGGGTGGAAATTCCCCCCTTCGAGCCCAGCGGCGATTTCGATCCTGCGCCGCCGCCGGAAGTGGTAGAAGAACTGTGTAACGCTGAGGTGGCCAGCGGTGAAATCAATCGCGACGCCCTGGCAGTAAACTGCCCACGGCTGGAACAGTACAACCTGTTTGCCGATGCCACGGATCCACGCAGCTTGCCCAACGAAGGCGGTGTCCCCTTCGTGCTCAACACCAAGCTGTTCTCCGACTACGCCACCAAATACCGGGTCGCCTTTGTTCCTCCGGGCACCAAGGCGGTGTATCGGGACGGCCAGGGCGGCAGCAACCCCAATGGTGGCATCCACTTCCCCACCGGCACCGTACTGGCCAAGACCTTCGCCTTCACCGACGAAGCCAACGGCAATGAAAAACTGGTAGAAACCCGCCTGCTGATCAAACGCACCAGCAGCAGCGGCAAACCCTTCTGGGAAGGCCTGCCCTATATCTGGGGGGAAGAAGACGGTAACCCAGTGGCCCGGCTGGCCATGGGGGGCGGTACCGCCGCCGTGAACTGGCACTACCGCGATAGCGACTCAGGTGCCCTGCTCACTGGCAGCACCGACAGCTACTCCGTGCCCAACGCCAACCAGTGCATCACCTGCCATGGCAACGACGACCAGGCGGGCGGTAGCGCCCCTATCGGTCCCAAGCCGCGCAACCTGAACCGTGCCTACAAACCGGAATCCGCCTTCATGGGCAACACCGGCCAGGCCGGCTTCCCGCGCGTCAACCAGCTGCAGTACTGGACCGATGTGGGCATCCTCAGCGGCACCCCGGAACTTCAGATCAGCAACGGCGTCGCTACCAACATTGAGCGCCTGCCGCACTGGAACGTGCCCGGTGACAGCGGCAACACCGCCAACTCCGATGCGGATATTGAAAGCCGGGTAAAGGCCTATCTGGAAGTGAACTGCCAGCACTGTCACAACGACAAGGGCGCCGCCTCCAACACTGGCTACTATCTGGATCATTTCCGTGAAGTGGACGCCAGCTACGGCATCTGCAAGAAGCCCACCGCCACTGGCGGCGGCTCCTGTGGTCGCCAGCATGTCGTAGTGCCGGGCAGCGCTGACAGCTCCATCGTCTCCTGCCGTCTGGCCGCGGAAAACGACCCGCAACGGATGATGCCGCCCATCGCCCGCAGCGTGGCCCACGACGAGGCCACCGCCTTGCTGGACCAGTGGATCAATCAGGTGGTGGACAGCAGCTACACCAACGGCAGCGCCTGTAACTAGCGCTGCACCTTTCCCCCTCCCTCCTCCCCCCTTGTCTCCGGGAGGAGTGTTTGGCCCCTCCCCGCAAGGGGAGGGTTTTTATTTTTAATCTCGGAAACAACAGGGTCTGAGAACCTCAGGGCAAGGCCATGTTGCTGGCATGGTGCCATAAACACCGATGCAGGCATGGGCTTCTGAGAGGGACTTACCAAGGAACGGAATCAGCACAAAGACGAGAAAACGGTGTTGCCGACAATAGCCCAACGAAATGAATGGTGCCTTCATCATGAATAAAAACATGCAACTCATCCTTCTTCTCTCAGGACTATTGTGGGGATGCGGCAGTGATAACGACCCGTCTCCTTCAACGTCACCTTCATCTTCACCATCGACCCTATCCCCGGACATTACTTCCTCTGAGCCCGAAGCGCCCCCGCGACAGAAAAATGAAACACCCGCCACGACGCCACCCGGCAATATCCGGATAGAGGATGGCCCTGAGCGGATTACATTGAGAACAGACTATGGCCACGTGGAAATAAAACGCGCGCCATTATCCATGAGTTTTTACGACGGGAATGGCAACAAGGTATTGAGCAGCGACAGACAGCAGCCGCCTGTACCGCTGCTATTAAGAACACCGTTGCCAAGTCGTCTCTTGGGCGGCTGGACAGAGATCATGCCGGAAGCCCCCGCCCTGTATGCGCCTTTCACATTTGTTGTCGGCGATCAGTTGAACCTCCAGTTCCCGGCGACTTTCTGGGTCGGCAATATGCTGGCCTCGGCGTCCACCGGTGTCGAGTTCCGTCTCACCAACGTTCAAGGCGTGTCCGTCGACGGCAATCAGCTGTCATTGGACGTAGGCACCTCCGACCCCAGCGGGCGTAAGGCTCGCGTCACCATCAAGGCTGATGAAAACAGCAGCTTCCATGTCTCCGTCAAGGTGAATCACTTCCTCCGCGAAGTCCCGCTGATCTCAGCCAGCTTCGATTCAAGGCCTGACGAGGCTTTCAGGGGATTTGGCGGCAGACGCAACAAAATCAATCAACGCAATGAAGCTTTTTTGAATTGGGCTGAGGAGTTTTCACAAACGCCTGAGGAGCTTGAGCCGCTGATTGGCGATACGTTCGGTGACCACTACCAGTTCCCCAGCGGCCCCCAGGGCGCTTATTACATTCAATCGCTCTTCGTTTCTGATCAAGGCTACGGGTTTATGCTGGACCGCGATGAGCTCTCTCATTGGCGCATGGCATCCGACCGCAGCGATGCCTGGCGTGTCGAAGTGGCAGGCAGCGAACTGGATTTTCTGGTCGTCCCCGGCAATCAAAAGCAAGTCGTCAGCCGTCTCTCCGGCATCAACGGACGACATCGGGTTCCCCCCCGCTGGTCACTGGGTCCAATGCTCTCTGAAACCATTCAGGAATTCACAGATACTCCGGAGAATTACACCGAAAAAGTGAAGGAGTCGCTGGATCAAATCGAAGCGCTGGAACTGCCTGTCACTGCATTTGCTTTTGAAGGCTGGGTGGGGACCAAAAAGACCGGTGCCTTCGACGATATTATCCAGCGACTGCGCGCACAGAACATCAAGCCCATTACCTATTATCGAGGCTTTGTGGGCCAGGCAGAAGACGAGCTTGAAGAACCGGAGGTATACCAACAAGCCCTATCCCGCGGTTATGTGACGCGGCATGAATCAGGGTTGCCTTACCTTTTTGGCTCCCCATTGATGGGTGGCATCGCCGCACTGATTGATTTCACGAATCCGCAAGCCGTCGAGTGGTGGAAAGAACGGATAAAGAAAGGCCTCGAAGAAGGTAGCGAAGGCTTTATGCAAGACTTCGGCGAACAGGTGCAGGTCGACATGGTTTTTCATGATGGCAGCTCAGGCATCGCCATGCACAACCGCAATGCTGAACTGTTTCATCAGGCAACCCGGGAGGCCTTTGACGAGTTTGTTGCCGATAACCCTGACAGGGAGCCATGGTTCTTCGTTCGGTTTGGCAACTCCGGTCGTAAAGGTTCAGCACACTACGAATCCGCGAGCTGGCCAGGCGACAATACCGCCGACTGGAGCCGGGCCTCGGGCCTTGGTTCGGTCATTCCTGACATGCTGAATCGCAGTGTCGGCGGGGCTTATGGCTTTGTCACCGAGATCGGCGGCTACATTGATACCCTTGGCTCGGTCGACTCGGAATTATTGATTCGCTGGGCCAACCATGCGTCCCTGATGCCCGTATTCCGCCAACATGGAGGCCCGGTAAATGGCACCCCCATGCCGTGGCGATTCGACGATCCCGAGGTTGTCGAGCACTACCGCGCAGCGATGAACAGACACATCGCTGCGCAACCGCTGATTTATCATCTTTGGCAGGAGGCCCTGGCCACCGGCATCCCCATAACCCGGCCGCTGTGGCTGGAATATCCGAACGACCCGGAAGCCGGCCGCCAGGAACAACAGTTCATGTTAGGGCCGAATGTCCTGGTGGCACCGGTGGTATCCCCTGGCACTGACGGGCGCGACGTGTATTTCCCGCGGGGTTGCTGGCAGCACCCGGAAACGAAAGAGACCGTTCTTGGACCACAGACAAAATTTATCCTGGCCGCCGTCAATGAGCTCCCTTACTTCTTCAACTGCGGAACCGAACCCTTTCCGGTACCGGAAGGCGGTTTCTAGAGCGACGTTGCATAAGGGCGATGTAGGGCTGCAACCAAACCATGGGAGCAGATCTTGGCTTGTGCTAGCTGAAGCCCGGCGCAAGCACCCCCCCCCTCATGCTCTGACGGGTATCAGCGACGCTCGCGGATGGCCTTGAGTGGCGCTGACAGTTTTTCCGGATGGCGCGGCTCAATCTGGGCAAAGCACTGGAAAATCCGCTCCAGATCCGCCTCCAGATCCCCCGTGGTGTCCATCACCATGGGGAAGGCAATTTCCTTTTTGGCATAGTCTGCGGTGGCCAGCACAATCGGCACACCGGCCTGCTCGGCGATGCGATAAAAACCGGTTTTCCACTGGGAGGCGCCGCCGCGGGTACCCTCTGGCGCCACCACCATCACCAGACGCTCATGGCTGTGGAACTGGCCCACGGTCTGCTCCACCACACCACCAGCCTTGCTGCGATCAATGGGCAGCGCCCCCATCCAGCGCAGCAGACCACCCAGGGGGCCCTTGAACGCGCTGTCTTTCATCATCACGTGGGCATCCAGGCCCATTTGCATCATGGCTGCCAGGGTGACGATGCCGTCCCAATTGGAGGTATGCGGTCCGCCGATCACTACAGCCTTGGGCACCTGCGGGAACGGGTCCACCAGACGCCAGCCGAACAGGCGCAGAAAACCGCGACCCAGCGTCCGGGAGATGGCATTGCCGCGTTGCGGGAAGACAGAGGGATTGGTGTCGGCCATGAAATCGCATCCGTTAAGGGTAATCGGCAATCATACGACAGTGCCCGGAAAGCACCATTGGCGCAAATGCCATATCAGGTCTTCCAACCAGGCCTCTGCGGAGGACAGCGCCAGGCGCACGGCGCAGCCGGACAAGCACCGGAAACCGCCACCAAGCATAGGCAACGTTTCTGCTGTAGTGGCTTGTCTGAAAAACACACCAAATCACTTGCGCAACAACAATTTACACTTCTCATCATCGTAATAGAAAAACACCATCGGCCACTATTTCATGTGCTCGCCATAACGGCGTAGTATGAACCTGAGTCCGTGACTTCAGCGCGGCGCCTGACGCAAGCCTTTGCCGCCACAGAACATTTTCTTCAGTCGATCGTATTCCCTGATACGACACTTCTTCAGAAAATGCCCTGTGACAACAAATTCTTACGCCATACATCCACGCTGAAATCACGAATTCAGGTTGAATTGACTCACTACAGAGGTCGGCGGCGCCGTTTCCTCGACGCCTCCGTCCCTGTCGCCACCCGACACGGCACCGTTATTCCTGCCAGTGCCGTGCGGGCTAACAAAAACCAGGAGGTGTGCAGTGACACGGATTGGCCAGGACACCCTGAACAGCAAGAAAACGCTGGAAGCCAACGGCAAGACCTATCATTACTTTGATATCAACACGGTCGCCGACAAGGGCTGGGGTGATCTCAGCAAGCTCCCTTTCTCCCTGAAAGTCCTTCTCGAAAATCTGCTCCGTTTTGAAGACGGCGACAGCGTCACCACCGCCGACGTGGAAGCGGTAATGCGCTGGCTGGAGAACAAACGCTCCGACAAGGAAATCAACTACCGCCCGGCCCGGGTGCTGATGCAGGACTTCACCGGCGTGCCCGGCGTGGTCGACCTGGCCGCCATGCGCGACGCCATCAAGAAGGCCGGCGGCGACCCCTCCCGCATCAACCCGCTGACACCGGTGGATCTGGTCATCGACCACTCGGTGATGGTGGACAAGTTCGGCAATGCCCAGGCGTTCGAAGACAACGTGGAGATCGAATACCAACGTAACCGGGAGCGCTACCAGTTCCTGCGCTGGGGCCAGAAAGCCTTCAACAACTTCCGGGTGGTACCGCCGGGCACCGGCATCTGCCACCAGGTGAACCTTGAATACCTGGCCAAGGGCGTGTGGTCCGCCGAGGCGGACGACGGCAACACCTACGCCTATCCGGACACCCTGGTGGGCACCGACTCCCACACCACCATGATCAACGGCCTGGGCGTGCTGGGCTGGGGTGTGGGCGGCATCGAGGCAGAAGCCGCCATGCTCGGCCAGCCCATCGCCATGCTGATTCCCGAGGTGATCGGCTTCAAGATCAGCGGCAAGCTGCGCGAAGGCATCACCGCCACCGACCTGGTACTCACCGTCACCGAGATGCTGCGCCGCCGGGGCGTGGTGGGCAAGTTCGTGGAATTCTTCGGCGACGGCCTAGCCGATCTGACCCTGGCCGACCGCGCCACCATCGCGAACATGGCGCCGGAATATGGCGCCACCTGTGGTTTCTTCCCCATCGACGAGCGCACCACCGAGTACATGGAGCTGTCCGGCCGTGATGCGGACACCATTGCCTTGGTAGAGGCCTACTGCAAGGCCCAGGGCCTGTGGCGCTCCAGCGCCGATCCGGACCCGGAATTCACCGATGTGCTGGAACTGGATCTGGGCGATGTGGTGCCCAGCCTGGCCGGCCCGAAACGGCCCCAGGACCGGGTGCCGCTCACTGCCGTGAAACGCACCTTCATTGATGTGGTCACCGAGACCCTCAAGCTCAACGACGACGAAATCAGCAAGCTTGAAGGTGAAGGCGGCCAGACCGCCGTGGGCAACCATGAACCCAGTGGCGGCCAGGTACCGGTGGTGATCGACGGCCAGAAGCACTTCATGAGCCACGGTGACGTGGTGATTGCGGCCATCACCTCCTGCACCAACACCTCCAACCCCAGCGTGATGCTGGCCGCCGGCCTGGTGGCGAAGAAAGCCGCCGAAAAAGGCATGAACCGCAAACCCTGGGTGAAGACCTCGCTGGCACCGGGCTCCAAGGTAGTCACCGATTACCTGGACGTGACCGGCCTGCAGAAGCCGCTCAACGATATCGGTTTCGATCTGGTCGGCTATGGCTGCACCACCTGCATCGGCAACTCCGGCCCGCTGCCGGAGGAAATCGACAAGGCCATTGCCGAGGGCGATCTGGTGGTGGCCTCGGTACTCTCCGGTAACCGTAACTTCGAAGGCCGGGTACACCAGAGCGTGCGCACCAACTGGCTGGCTTCACCGCCGCTGGTGGTGGCCTATGCCCTGGCCGGCACCGTAAAGATCGACCTGGACAAGGATCCCCTCGGCAAGGACAAGGACGGCAAGCCGGTCTACCTGAAAGACATCTGGCCCAGCTCCGAGGAAATCCAGAATGAGCTGGTGAAGATCAACAACAGCATGTTCCGCAACCAGTACGCCAGCGTCTTTGAAGGTGACGAGGTGTGGCAGAGCCTGCCGATCCCGGATTCCGAAACCTACGCCTGGGACAGCAGCTCCACCTACATCCAGAACCCGCCCTTCTTCGACGGGCTGACCAAACAGGTGGACGATGTGCAGCCGGTGAAGGATGCCCGCATCCTGGCGTTGCTGGGCGATTCCATCACCACCGACCACATCTCCCCCGCCGGGGCCATCAAGGCGGACTCCCCCGCCGGCCATTACCTGCAGGGGCACGATGTGGAGCCGCTCGACTTCAACTCCTACGGCTCGCGCCGGGGCAACCACGAGGTGATGATGCGGGGCACCTTCGCCAATATTCGCATCCGCAACGAGATGACCCCGGATATCGAAGGCGGCTTTACCAAGCACCTGCCTGGCGGCGAAGAAATTTCCATCTACGGCGCCGCCATGCGCTACCAGAAGGAAGGCGTTCCCACCGTTGTGGTCGCCGGCAAGGAATACGGCACCGGCTCCAGCCGCGACTGGGCCGCCAAAGGCACCAACCTGCTGGGCGTGAAAGCGGTGATCGCCGAAAGCTACGAGCGCATTCACCGCTCCAACCTGATCGGTATGGGCGTATTGCCACTACAGTTCCCGGAAGGCACCGACCGCAAGACGTTGAACCTGGACGGCACGGAAGAGGTGGATATCCCGGACCTGGGCAATGACCTGAAACCCGGCGATACCGTCACCGTGGTGTTCCGCAAGGACGGCAAGGAACAGAAGGTAGAAGCTCTCTCCCGCCTGGATACCGCTGCCGAAGTGGAGTACTACAAGAACGGTGGCATCCTGCACTATGTGCTGCGGCAAATGATGTAGGCAAGCGGCTAGCTTCGAGCTGCTAGCTGCGAGCAGGGACGCGGAAACCGTGTTGCTTGCTCCAACCCAGGAGGCCGCGCCCGAACACCGGACGCGGCCTCCTGCATTTGGGACACCCCCGTAGGGTGCACTGAGCCTCAGACGAACTGCACCAGCCCCGCTTTCTACCCGTAGGAGCACCGCTTGAGGTGCGAACCGAGCGTCGCGAGGCGACAAGGCAAAGGTCTGTCCGCCGTTCTTTCTGGAATCTGTCGAGCGCTGACATTCCTGATCGCCCTGCGGGCAATTTCCGCGCAAGCGCGGTTCGCCATGCAAGCATAGCTCCTACAAGCGGCTTCGTAGAAATGACGGGATCCGGGGAACCTTCCACCCTTTCCCTACCCAGTCGAGCGCAGCTTGCAGCTCGCCCTCCCCCTTGTCGCCCCCTTTTTGCTATGCTGACTCCCCTTCACGGCGAGTTTGAGGGGAAGCCCGTGCGTTACCTGTTTGCTGCCACCGCGCTGATCCTGTCCGGCACCCTGTTTGCCGAGCAGGACAACGATATCCGTCTGCTTACGGAAGAAGAGCGTGACGCCCGCCTGCGTGAACAGCAGGAGCTGTCAGAGCGGGCTGAAGAATTGCAGACCCGGCAGGAAACCGCGCAACAACTTCTCCGCCAGCAGGACCAGTATCTGGAAGCGCTCCAGCAGGAGATCCAGGCACTGAAAAAACAATCCGAAGAGGCAGATGACACTGCCCGGGCAGAGCAATAATGTTGCAATGGTTACGCCAGCGTTTTCAGCGCCGCCCCCTCACCGAGCCGGCGCTCCACCACCCCGAGCCACCGGAACAGCAGAGCCACGGCAGCGCGGCACCCCAGGCCGCGGAACCGGATCCCATCGCTGCCCTGATGCCCTTCCAGATCCGCCCGCTGGACAGCAGCGACATGGCCGACCTACTGGGCGTGTTCCGCGAGGCCATCCAGATCAGTGCAGCGGGTGATTATGACCAGCAGCAACGGGATGCCTGGAGCCAGGCCCAGAGCCACGACAGCCTGATTTCGGTACTCAGTGAAGGAGATACCGTGGTGGCCGAATGGGATGACAAACTGGTGGGATTTGCCCACCGTATCCGCGATTACATCAACATGGTCTTCGTACATCCTGACGCCTCGCGAGTGGGCATTGCCACCCTGCTCTACCAGCACCTGGAAGACGGCGCCCGCATCGACGGCATCACCGAACTGACCACCCACGCCAGCCTTACCGCCCACGATTTCTTTGCCTACATGGGCTTCATCAGCGAAGGTCAGGAGCAGGCAGAGCGAGATGGCGTCCCCCTTACCCGTCATCTCATGCGCAAGTCCCTAGTCTGAGATCGTGCCCAACATTGATCGAATAAACTGATCATACCGCTCAACCCAGCCCGGTGGGTCACCGCTCCATCGGTCGCTATCCTTTACATATCGATGGCGGCACCCCGCCTCACCGCACAACCCTGCGCTCATTCTGTGATACCCGAAACCCTGACGGGTTTCTGCTTCCCCCCCTTAGGCCGTCACCCATGACGGCCATTTTTTTGCCTCCCGCCCCGGTCATGCCCTGATAATCCCCGTCATTGCCTGCCTGCAAGCGGAATGCGACGATCCTCGGACAATCTGGCATCATCCAAATACGTCGCGCTCCCATGCCAGCACTGGCGCGCCGCCCACAACAACCCGGAATCCATTGCCATGACACCGGATCTGGCCCTGACTTACTGCCGCATGATCGCCCAGACCCTGGGGCTGGATGAGGGTGGACTGCAAACCCTGGTGGCAGATACCGGCGTGGATGTAGACACCCTGCAACACAGTGACGGTTTTATTGACTGGCCTGGCGCGCGCCAACTGATCCACAATGCTCTACGGCTCTCCAGACACCCTGACCTGGCCCTGCAAACCGGTCTGCGCGCCCTGCCCGCCATGCATGGCCCCATGGGCACGGCCGCCATGGCAAGCCCCAATCTGCGTGATGCCATGCAGATGTTTGCGCGCTTCATCAACACCCGTACCCGGGTATTCAGTAACGAGATGCGGGAAACCCCTGACCGGCTCTCGCTGGTGCTGACGTTTGCCTACCCCCATGACGAAGCCATCCGTTTTCTCACCGAGTCCGCCATGGCCTCCACCTATGCCTGTTATCTGGTGCTGCGGGGCAAGCCCATTGAAAATGGCGAGGCCCACTTCAATTACCCGGCACCGGCCTGTGCTGATACTTACCAGGAGACCTTCCAGGGGGTGAAAGTGCTGTTTGACGCCCCTGAAACCATGCTCTGCCTGCCCTCCCGCTATGGTGATGAGCTTTTGCCCGGGCATGACCGGGATCTGATGTGGATGGCCATACAGCAGTGCGAGGCACGCCAGGAACGGCTGCGTCGGCAGGGAGATCTCAGCGATCAGGTGCTGGCGCTGCTTCATCAAAACCATGGGCAGCTGAGCCTGGAAGCCATGGCGGAATGCCTGCATCTCAGCCCGCGCACCCTGATCCGCCGGCTCAAGCAGGAAGGCACCCGCTTTCAGGAACTGCGTGACCAGACCCTGAGCCGGCGTGCCAGCCAGCTACTCAGCCTGCCCCGTTACACCGTCAGCATGGTGGCCGACGAGCTGGGCTACACGGATGTGGCCAGTTTCCGCCGGGCATTCCAGCGTTGGTTTGGTGCCAGCCCAGGGCAGTTCCGCCAGGGCATGACTTCCCCGTCCGAAGAGTAAGCGATCAGGGGTCCGGCCCCTGTTGTCACTTATTATCCCCCTGTTGGCATTTTCCGTTCTTACCTTCACCCGGCAAAAGGCAAACACTGTGTCCGGACCCTTGCAGGAGAGCGACAATGACAACGACAACTGCCGCGCGACACGATGAAGACAACACCCTGGCCAGGCTCAAGGTCTCCCCCCGGTTTGCCTGGCCGACCCTTGCCATCATGGTGGTATCCCACAGCGTCACGATGCTCAGCTGGGTGATGGTACTAAATGGCTACTGGCCAGCCTGGCTCGGGTTGATCCTCAACAGTATTACCGGCTATGCCCTGTTCACCCCGGCCCACGAGGCAATTCACCGCTGTGCTGCGCAGAAACCCCGGCACAACGACCTAATCCTTTCCATTGCCACCTTTATGGTGGTGCCGTTCGGCAAAGGAAACCTGTTCCGGCTGATGCACATGCGCCACCACCGCTTTGCCAATGATCCGCAAAAAGACCCGGATCACTGGATGGCCAACAGCCTGTGGACCATGCCAGTCTGGGGCTTCTGGCCTTTCATCTATCTGGTCAATTACCTGCGCAAACCGGACGTGCTTCCCAATATGAAACCGTCCGAAGTATGGCGCGAACTGGCCATCGCGGTGGTAGCAATCACTGCCCTGTTTATCTGGCAGCCTTTCGTCACTCTGATGCTGTGGTTGATCCCTTCCTATATCGCTTTCTTCCTGATGTGTCTGGTCTTCATGATGCTACCCCACTATCCGCACACCGGGCGTCAGGATGAGAACCCGAACACCACCGCCCTGATGCGTATGGGCAAGGAATGGCTGCTGACACCCGTGCTGATGTACCAGAACTATCATCTGATCCATCACCTTTATCCGACCATTCCCTTCTATCGCTATGGCAAGGCATGGAAAGCCCGTGAGCGCTATCACCGGGAACACTCTGGCAGCATGATTATCGGTCCCTTCCAGCTGGGCCCGAACAATTCTCCCGCCAAGTCCGACTAACGAGGACCCGATAATGACAAAAACCGTTCTGATTACCGGCGGCGCCGGCGGCATTGGCCGTGAACTCTGCAAGCATTTCAACAATGACGGCTACAACATTGTGGTCTTCAGTTTGCTGCAGGAAGAGCTGGATGACCTGGGTAACGACCTGAAAGCCCAACGCAGAGACATGATCTACCACGGCGTGCAGATGGACCTGTCACAGCCCGACGCCGCCGAGCGCATCGTGGAATGGCTGGCCAGGGAGAACATCGAACTGGACGTACTGGTGAACAACGTGGGCTTCGGCATGATGGGCGAACACGTTGAACAGGACAGCCAGAAACTGGAACGCATGCTCACTCTGAACAACATCCTGCTCAGCAAGCTGTGCATGCTGGTGGGCGTGCGAATGAAAGCCCGCGGCGAAGGAAAGATCATGAATATCGGCTCCCTCGCTGGCTTCTGCCCCATGCCGTTCTTTGCCGCCTACAGCGCCAGCAAGGCCTTCGTGATCAACTTCAGCGCCTCCCTCCAGGAAGAACTGAAACCCTACGGCGTGCAGGTCACCTGCTTCTGCCCCTCCACCACCAAAACCGCCTTCCTGGATACGGCACAAAGCCAGCACCAGAGCTCCAGCGGTATTACCAAATTCGTCTCCGCCCAGATCGCCACCCCGCAAGACGTGGCCCGAGCCGGCTACGCGGCGCTCAATAAGGGAAAACGCTACGCCCTGCCCGGCCTGTCCATAACCCTGCAAAGCATCTGGATCCGCATGATGCCCCTGCGCTCCATGGCGAATTTCGTCTACAGGAAATCGGTGAAGGCTGTTAACAGTTAATAGTGAATAGTTAACAGCGTCACGGGATAGTGTTTTCCTGGTTTCAAACGCAAGAGGCCGCGCCCAGGTGATGGGCGCGGCCTCTTCGCTTTCAGAACAAAACGTGCTGGTACGCGTAGCTGTTAACTATTCACTATTAACTGTTAACTCTGCTCCACCCCATGTCGCATGCAGTCCGAATCCGTTATGTTGACGGTATCGCAGGCAAAAGGAATGCATCATGGCAGGCAGCAATAGTGACACGGACTCTTCCGCTATCAGCAGCACCTCGCTGGCAGTCCTTATCGACGCGGACAATACGCCGCCGAAAATCGTCGATGGTCTGTTTGAGGAAATAGCTAAATTCGGCACTGCCAGCGTCAAACGCATCTATGGGGACTGGACCAAACCCAACCTGGGTGGCTGGAAAAACGTGCTGCTGAAACACTCCGTACAACCGATCCAGCAGTTCGCCTACACCCAGGGCAAGAACGCCACGGACTGCAGCATGATTATCGATGCCATGGATCTGCTCTATACGAAACAACTGTCCGGGTTTTGCCTTGTATCCAGCGACAGCGACTTCACTCGCCTGGCGGCCAGACTGCGCGAAGAAGGGCAGACCGTTTACGGCTTCGGCGAGCGCAAAACCCCGGGGCCCTTTGTGGCCGCCTGCGACAAGTTCATCTACACCGAGGTATTGCGTTCGGATCACCCGCCGCAAGACACCGCCGGCAAAACCGATGACCCGGCACCCAGCGAACCCGTCAGCAAGGAACCGCCACCGCTGCAGCTGATAGCCAATGTGATTGACGATATTTCCGACGAGGACGACTGGGCCAACCTGGGCACCGTGGGCCAGCACCTGAGCAAGCGCAAACCGGATTTCGACACCCGCCTGTTTGGCCACAAGAAACTCAGCGACATGATCCGCGCCTACCCCAAGTGGTTCCAGATCCAGAAAGGACAAGGCAAAAGCATCCAGGTAAAAACGCTACGAAAATAACCGTCCGTCCAACCAGACAAACGCAAGAGGCCGCACCCAAACAATGGACGCGGCCTCTTGCCTATCCGACTCTCAACGCAGTTGATCGCGCAACTATTAACTATTCACTGTTAACTATTAACTGCCTTTTAACGCACCAACCAGAGACTGAGCTGCGGGATATAAGTAATCATCAGCAAGGCAATGATCAGCACCATCATGAAGGGCAAGGTCGCCGCGAACAGCTCGGTGACCTTCTTCTTGAAACGGTAGCTGGCAATAAACAGGTTCATGCCCACCGGCGGGGTGATATAGCCGATCTGCATGTTGGCCACGAAGATGATGCCCAGATGCACCGGGTCGATGCCGTAGCGCAGCGCCACCGGCAGGATCAGCGGCACCATGATCACCAGGGCAGCGAAGATATCCAGCACCGCCCCCAGCAACAGCAGCAGGATGTTGAGCAGGATCAGGAAGGTGACCTTGCTCTCCACATGGGTCTGAATCAGGGTAAACAGCTTCTCCGGCACCCCGGCGTAAACCAGGTAATCGGTGAAGGCCAGGGCCACCGCCAGAATCAGCAGGATGCCGCCCACCATGATCATGGAATCACGCATGATGCCGGGCAGCCTGCGCAGGGTAATTTCCCGGTACAGGAACACTTCCGCCACCAGCACATAGAGCGCGGTCACCGCTGCCGCTTCGCTGATCACCAGGAAGCCGGAAAAGATCCCGCCCAGCACCACCAATGGCAGCGGCAACTCCCAGCGGGCTTCCCAAAGCGCATCCACCAGCTCACGGAAATCGAAGCTCTGACGTGGCACCTCGGTGCCGCGGGTGGCCCACACGCAATAGCCGTACATCAGCACGACCATCAGCAACGCCGGCACCAGGCCGGCCAGGTACAGGTCGACGATTTCCACCGACGGCATGTCCAGCTGCTGGGACATCTGCTGGGCGATGATGCCGTAGATCAGCAGCGGCACGGAAGGCACCAGCAGCAGGCCCAGGCTACCGGAAGACGTTACCAGGCCCAGACTGAATTTTTCCGGGTAATTGCCTTTCACCAGCGCCGGCAACAGCAACGCACCCAGCGCCACAATGGTGACCCCGGAGCCGCCAGTAAGGGCAGTAAAGAAAGCACAGGCGATCAGCGACACAAAGGCCATGCCACCGGGCATCCAGCCAAAGGCGGCCTGGCTGAGGCGCAGCATGCGGTCGGCGGTTTTCGATTCGCTGAGCAGGAAACCGGCGAAGGTGAACAACGGCAGCGCCATCAGCACCACGGAATTGCTCAGCTGGTAGATATCGATATGCAGCACCGACATTTCGATGCCCAGGGTATAAAAGCCCAGTGCCGCCGCACCGAGAATAATCGCAAACAGCGGCGCCCCCATCAGCGCCAGCAACACCAGCAGGATAATGGCGACGGTAATCATGGCACCGGCTCCTGCATCTTCGGCCGTTTACCCAACAGGCCCAGCACGAACAGCACCACGTAACGCACCGCCATCACCGAAAAGCCCAGCGGGATAATGCTCTGCAGCAACCAGCTCGGCACATTGGCAAAAGCTGCGCCGGCGTAGTCGTATTCCTCGATCACGAAACCCACGCTGTACCAGGCCACCAGCACACAGATAAAGGCGGTAAACAGATCCACAGCCGTGGTCAGGAAGGGGTGATATTTCTCCGGCAGCAGTGACGAAGCCACATCAATACGGATGTGCTCGTCATTGCGCGAGGCGATCATGGCACCGAGCAGACCGATCCACAGCACCGCGTTCTGCAGCAGCGGCTCAATCCATACCAGGCTGGTACCAAAGAAATTACGCAGCACGATCTGCGCCACCGCCAGCAGCACCATAAACAAAAGGACGGCCACGATCAGGCCGTCCTCGATTTGGTGGAGGGTACGGTGGAGCCGGTGTAACAAGCCTGCCATTACTGCCCTTCGCGCTGCTGGGCCAGAATGGCGTTAAGCCGGTCCAGCATGCCCTGGGAGATTTCCCCCTCTTCCACCAGCTCTGCGGTGGCGCGTTTGGCGTAGTCACGCCATTCGGCCAGCTGCTCCGGAGTGGGCTCGACCACTTCCAGGCCCTGCTGTTTCACCGCCTGGAAGGCACTCAGGTTTTCCTGACGGCTTTCCGCATCCAGCTTGGCAAAGGTGCTGTCCAGCACCTGACGCACTACCTGCTGATCCTCGGCGCTGAGTCGCTTGAAGAACTTTTCATGGATCCCCAGGGTGCCAAAGGTGTATAGCAGCGGCATGTCGGTCAGGTAATTCACCCGGGAATACCACTGCAGGGTCAGGGCCGCCACCGGCGGGGCCGCGAAGGCATTGACCGCCCCGGTCTGCAGGGAGGTCAGCACCGAGCCGATATTGAGCATGATGGGCGACAGTTCAAATGCCTTGGCGGCCTTGGCAGAGCCTTCATCATTGGCCGGCAGCCACAGCTTCTGGTTGCGCAGATCGGTAATGCTCTTCACCGGCTTTTCCGACATCACATAGGCAAAACCGCCGTCGATCAGGCCGAAGCTGACCCAGCCGCCCTCTTCCAGGCCCTGCTTGATCACCGGGTCCAGTTCGGCGCGTACTGCGTCCACCTCGTCGTAGTTGTTGAAGGCCAGCGGCACGTTGAGAATCTGGCTGTCCTTGTAGGCGGAGGCAAAGGCGCCGCCCTGGGCCACCTGACCGTGGAGCTGGCCGATGCGGATCTTGCGCTGTACCGCCCGGTCATCGCCCATCACCCCACCGGGATACACTTTCAGTTTCACCCGCCCTTCGGTTTTTTCGGCGATTTCCTTACCCGCCTCTTTCAGACCGGTGACGATGGTGGTGCCATCCGGGTACAGGGTGGAAATTTTCAGGGTGTTGGCGGCCGAAGCCCAGACCGGCAACAACGCGACCAGAATCGTGGCAAGACGCAGCATAAGTACTCCTAGAAATAATCGTCAGCGTCGGCGAGCAGGGCTTCAGCCTGCTCCTGCGCATAGGTATTCTGCAGGGTCAGACCATGCACCTGCGGATCAGCGGCGAGGACCTCCTTGAGCAGGCTATCATGCAGCTCACGGTCAAACACCAAACGGGCATACTTTTCGGCATAAAGCACCGGGGCCAGCAGGTTCTTGCCTTCCGAGAGGGTCATGGCCTGCTCAAAGTGGGCTTTTGCCTGGTCCGGCTTGCCGCCCAGGGAAGCGGGCAGAATGCTGCTCAGCACGCCCAGGTACATATGCGCCTGGCCGTACTGGTAACCCTCATCCAGCACCACCACGCGCTCCATGATGGCTTCCACGCGCCCCAATTCGGCCACCGCATTCCAGTCACTGGTGTTCTGCTGAATGTAGCCGGCCCAGGCGCTGCCCAGGGTGAACAGCATGGGCACATCACCCTTGCCGGCGTCATCCAGCAGTTCCTCGAATTCGGGAACGGACAGGTCGCGCAGATCGCAGTAATCGTTGTCGTGGGCACAGGCAGAGCGGAAGGCATAGCCCAGGGCCTTGTCACTGAGCTTGCGGGCCCGTTCCGGGTCTTCCACAAACAGCCCCGCGTAGGCGCCGTAAAGGTCTGCCCCACTGGCCAGCATGGAGGCGCTATCAGGCCAGTTTTCGATCAGACCGTCCACCATCAACAGATAGGTGGGCAGGCCCTCAGCCACCAGCTCAAGATCATTGTTGTTGAGTACGCCATAGGGCAGGTTGTCGTCGATGCTGGCCAGGGAACAGCCCTGCAAGGAAACGACCGCTGCGACAAGGAGTGAGGGAACAAACCCGGGTAGGACGCGCCACTGCATAGGTCGCCGGTATCCTTTCATTATTGTGACCCTTTGTTTTGGCAGTCTTTATAGCAGTACGACCGGGGTAACTCAAACGGCCCCGGCCCCCTGTGCCCGCCGCCAGAGGCCGAAACCGCCCCCCAGCAGACAGCCGCTGACCAGCCCAGCCAGATGCGCAGCGTTGGCCACCACACTGGACAGCCCCACAAAGCAGATCACCATCCAGGCCAGCATGAAGATGACAATCTCCCGGCGCAGGGGGTAACCGGACTGGGGATTCACCTTGCCATAGATCCACAGGTAACCGAGCAACCCGTACACCACCCCGGACAGGCCACCGAACATGGGCCCGGTGTGGAAGAACTGGGCCACATTGGCAGTAATGCCGGTCACCAGGGTGACCAGCACCAGTTGCCCGCTGGACTGGAACCGCTCGATCAGGCGCCCCAGATCCGACCACCAGAGCAGATTGAACAGCAGGTGCAGCAGGGAAAAGTGCAGCAGCATGGGGGTCACCAGCCGCCAGGGCTGGCTGGCCAGCCCGTCCAGGGCCGCCGGAAACAGCAGCGCCCGGTAGACGCCATCGCCCATCAGGTACGGCGTCAGATACACCAGCACACTGACAATAAGAACGATGCGGGTCACCCAGCCCAGGCTGGCAAACCAGCCCCCGGACATCAGCGGCTGGGGGCGCCCGGTGAGGGGCTCCACCGGCTGGCGCCCCTGCTGATGCTTGAGGTCGGTGATCAGCTCTTCCAGCAGGGCCTTGGCAGGGTTGTACTGCGACGGATCCTGCAGCTCGATGATCTGCTCACTCCCCTCCTCCCGGCGCGCCACCGCAAAGCCGTTACGCTTGAGGGTATGCTCAAACAGCTTTGCCAGTTCCGGTTGCGGGGTACGGATCAGTTCCATGCCAGGCCCTCCAGGGCGTTATTGCGTTGTGCCGGCGTCAACTCGGCCAGGTTTTCCACCTGCTGCCAGAAACAGTCCCAGTCCCGCTGGCATTGTTCCAGCAGGCGGGCAAAGGCCGGCACATGATCATTGTAGTCACTGACACCGTTTAACTGGGCATTGTTCAACGGCCCGTCAAAGAAGCCCTGATAACCGGCCAGGGCCGGCAGGCTTTGTTGCTCGCGGGCAAAGCGCTCCCGAGCCTGCTGCTGGATGCGGGCTTTTTCCCGGGCCAGCACAGCCTCGTCCTGCTCTTCGGCGTAGAGCTGCTTCAGCGCCTCACGGGTATCGGTGACGATGGTCAGGAAAGCCTGGCGGACCTGCTCACGGCGCTGCCAGAAATCCGCCGGCAGTGGCCTGCCGCTGGCGGCAAAGAAATCCACCGCGCCTTCACGGCCTACCAGGGTGGCCAGGGATTCATTGAAGCGGGTGTCGTTCCTGATATACAGGCGCCGATGGGCCAGCTCATGGATCAGCAGTTCCGCCAGCGCCGGCTCGGAGCGTTGCAGCATGGGGGTGGTCAGCGGGTCGGCAAACCAGCCCAGGGTGGAATAGGCAATGGCACCGCCCACATAGGTATCCAGCCCCTGTTCAGCCAGCCTGGCGGCGGCCTTTTCCGCCGCCGGACGGCGGAAGTAACCCCGATAGCTGACGCAACCGATCAACGGGTAGCACCAGGTCTTGGGGGTCAGTGACCAGGCCGGGGCCGCCAGCACATTCCACACCACCGCGTCCTGTTCCAGGGCCACGTACTGGTGATAGACATCCTCGGCGGGCAGCGCCAGCCGGTCACCGGCAAAGCGGACCACCTGCTGGCTGAACTGCAGGGAATCGACAATCTGCGGCGGTGTCTGCGGGTCTGCCAGCACCGCCTCCAGCGATTCACGCTGGCCCATCAGCGACAGGTGCCCCTTGGCGGCCTGGCTGTAGTAGCCAAGCTGGCAGCCACCCAGAAGGGTCATGCCTGCCAGCGTGGCGACCCGCAATAACATCATGATCCGGAGTCAGGCCCGGGACATGAATTTGCGTTCAGCGGTATTCACCCGCACCTTTTCCCCTTCCACGATATATTCCGGCACCTGCACCACCAGCCCGGTATTCAGGGTGGCCGGCTTGGTCCGTGCGGAGGCTGAGGCGGCTTTCATGGCCGGGGCGGTTTCGGTAACTTCCAGCACCACCGAGGCGGGCAGTTCCAGGCCAATCACCGCGTCGTCCACCCGCAGAGCCAGCAGGCCTTCGGTATCCTCGGTGATAAATGCCAGCTCGTCAGCAATGTCCTCGGCCTTGAGCAGGTACTGGGAGAAATCCTCGTTATCCATGAAGATGTAATCGTCGCCATCTACGTAGGAGAACTGCACCGGCCGGCGCAGTAGCTCCACCGTGGTCACCTCATCATCACCCTTGTAACGCTCCTCAAACTTGGGCCCGCCGCCCACCGCACTGGCCTTCACCCGATACAAGGTCGCCGCTCCCCGTGCCGAGGGGGATTGGACCTCGATCTGGCGAATGGCGTAAAGGGTACCGTTGACTTCAATAACGTCGGATTTTTTCAGATCGCTGGCGCGGGTCATGGTTGGGGGAGATCCTTGATGTGTTGGAAAGGGCGATGCTAGCCAGTTAACAGTGAATAGTGAACAGTTAACAGCGCCGCGAAAGCAGCTATTCGGGTTTTCAAACGCAAGAGGCCGCGCCCAACATGCAGGCGCGGCCCCTTGCGTTTGGAAACCATGAAGGCCCAATTCGCGGCGCTGTTAACTATTCACTGTTAACTATTAACTGCTCCACTACCTTCCCATGTGCCTCCTCACACAGCCCCTTCCGATCCGTACCCTGTGCCGATAGCGGTTCGCAGAAGTGCAGGCGCACGCGGATTCGGTTGCGCAACAGCATGGCCCAGAGATGGTGATGGAATTCGTCGTCGCCAATGAAAGCCATGGCGGCATCCGGGGCGCCGCTGTCATCCAGGTAGCGCACCGCTAACGGTTGCACCGGTACTCCGGCCATCAGCGGGGCATCGAACAGCTGCGGGAAGAAGCGGCGCAGGCCGGTGCCGTCGGTGGTGGTGCCTTCCGGGAATACCAGTACGGTGTGACCCTGCTTCAGACGGTCGGCGATTTCCCGGGCCTTGCGGCTGGACTCGCCGCTCCCCCGCTTGATGAACAGGGTGCCCATGGCCCGGGCCAGGGTACCGATTAATGGCCAGTCCCCCACTTCCGCCTTGGACAGGAAATACAGGTGGCGCTGGCTGGCAATCAGCGGGATGTCCAGCCAGGACACATGGTTGCTGACCAGAAAAACCGGGGCGTCGCCTGGGGTGCCGGTGACCGTCAGTTCCACGCCGAGGATACCCAGAAAGCGTCGACACCAGCGCTGCTTGGCCGCCAGCACCACCGGCCGGTAAGGAGACCAGAAGGCCCCCAACAGAAAGGCCAGCACAAAGCCCCAAAGCAGATAGATCACGATGCGGGCAACCCGCCACACCCGGCGCAGTTGCGGCCAGAGGCCGCTTTCATTGTAGGAAGCAATATCGACGGAGTTACTCATCTCACTCACAGTTCAAAACCTGGGCCGAATGTAAGAAGCCCCGTAGGAGCGGCGCTTGAGCCGCGAATGTACTAGCGACACACCTGCCATCTTCGCGGCTCAAGCGCCGCTCCTACGGGCCCGCCCGCCGGCCTACGTTCCTACACTGCCTGGGCGGGCTGCAGGAAGTGCTGCACATAGCGGGCCGGCAGGTCATCCACCGCCATCAGCACGAAGAAATCCAGGCAGTTGAAATCCGGGTCCCAGCAGGGCTCGCCGCACACCCGGGCGCCCATGCGCAGGTAGGCCTTGAGCAGCGGCGGCATTTTCACGCTCTCGTCATCGGCATTGCCCGGCAGCCGCTCCAGACGCAGGTGCGGCTGCACCCGCAGGGACGGTTCGCTGAGGTGGCGCTGGCTGATGCGCTGCTGGATGGCAGCCACGTTGTAACCCTCGCTCAGGGCAATGCTGGCGCAGCCCAGCAGGTAACGCACATCGTTTTCGAGCATGTACTGGGCCAGCCGGGCCCACAGCACAGTGATCACGGCACCGCCGCGGTGGGCAGGATGAATGCAGGTACGGCCGATCTCCGCCACCCGGCCATCCAGATGACGCAACATGGACAGATCGAATTCGCCGCTGGAGTAGAAACCGCCGGTGCGGTGCAGGCGTTCACCGGGCAGCACCCGGGTGTAGCCGACGATTTCACCGCTGTGGTTATCGCGCACCACCAGGTGCAGGCAGTGTTTATCAAAGCGATCCCGGTCCAGCCCGAAGGGGGCGCTGAAACTGGCGCCGTATTCCTGGGAGAAAATGCGATAACGCAGGCGCTGAACCTTGATGATTTCCCGCCTGGAGCGGGTGAAGTAGGCGCTGAAGCGGCCGGCATTTTCCGCCTCCGCTGCCATCTCCCGGGGAAAACGGAGAATGTCGGCAGTGGCCGTAAACGGCTTGGCCAGGGCCCCTCTCAAGTGGGGGCTAAGGGCTTTGATCTTTCCTGCGGCTTGCGCAAGCATAGTGTACTCCACTGGCAGTTTCGGGCAGTTTCGCCAGTGGACGTGGCACAGCAGTGACATTTGAATGACATTTGTGCGACAGGGGTTAGAAGCAGTTAATAGTTAACAGTGAATAGTTAATAGTTGCGCGGAAGTGGCGTTGTGGTTGCTGAAACGCATGAGACCGCGCGCAAAGGCGGGAGAGCGACATTCCGGGGTGAATAGGGAGGCGCGATCCCACCGCAATGCGCGTAGCAAGTACAACGCCCCGGCCATTTTGAAAAGGAGAGACCCTATGGACAAGCCTGTCATTGCTTCCCGGTTTCCCTACCCGTTGCCGGTGAAGAAAGGGGAAAAGGTGTTCTGGTGCGCCTGTGGTCGCAGCGAGAATCAGCCGTACTGTGATGGCAGCCATAAAGGCACCGGCATCACCCCGGTGCCCTACACCGCCCCAAGAGACAAGATCGTGTTCTTCTGCGGCTGCAAGCACAGCGGCAAGGCGCCGGTTTGTGATGGCACGCATTCGAAGATAGTGAACAATGAACAGTTAACAGCGGCGCGGAACAGAAATGCCTGAGTCAGAAAGCGGAGAGGCCGCGCCCAATGTATGAGCGCGGCCTCTCCGCTTTCAGCTTGGGACGCGTCCATTCGCGTCACTGTTAACTATTCACTATTAACTGTTCACTGCTTTACCCGGTATTTCGCAGCCCCGCCGCAATACCCGCGATGGTCACCATCAAGGCGCTTTCCAGGGTTTTATCGCCGTCCTGCTGGCGCAGGCGCGCCATCAGTTCCGCCTGGAGCAGATGCAGCGGATCCGTATAAGGATCGCGTACCCGGATGGACCAGCGCATCACCGGATTGTTATCCAGCAGGTCTTCGCGTCCGGTGAGGGCAGACAGGGCATTCACGGTGCCGGTGAGTCGCTCGCGTAGCACTTCCCCGAGCCGGGCCAGGTCGGCATCATCCCCAGCCAGGCGCTGCTCATACCAGGCCGCCACACGCAGGTCGGCCTTGGCCAGCACCATCTCCAGCATATCCACCACGCCCTGAAAGAAGGGCCATTGCGCCACCATTTCCTGCACGGTACTGCTCTGCGCCGGGTCTGCCTGAGCCGCCTCCAGCGCCGCACCGGTGCCCAGCCAGGCGGGCAACATCAGGCGTATCTGGGTCCAGGCGAATACCCAGGGAATGGCACGCAGGGAGCTGATACCAGCATCCTGCTTGCGCCGCGCCGGGCGGCTGCCCAGGGCCAGCCGGGACAGTTCGGTTTCCGGGGTGACCGTGCGCAGGTAGCGCACCAGTTCCGGCTCTTCCTGCACCACGCTGCGATAGCCAGCCACGGACACGTCGGTGAGGGTCTGCATCTGTTCCCGCCATTGCGGCTTGGCGGCACGGGGCGGCAACAATGTCGCTTCCAGGGTGGCGGCCACATATTGCGCCAGGTTGAACACCGCCACCGCCGGGCGACCATATTTGAAGCGGATCACCTCGCCCTGCTCGGTGACACGAATACGTCCGGCCACCGAGCCCGGTGGTTGGGACAGCAATGCCATACGGGTGGGAGAGCCCCCCCGGGAGATGGAACCACCCCGGCCATGGAACAGGGTCAATGGAATCTGGTGCTCGGCAAACAGGGCGGTGAGCTTTTCCTGGGAGCGGTACTGGGCCCAGGCGGCACCGAGAAAGCCGGCATCCTTGGCGGAGTCGGAATAGCCGATCATCACTTCCTGGCCTCCGGCCACCCGCTGCCGGTAGAACGGCACCGCCAGCAAGGCCGACATGGTGGCTTCGGCATTGTCCAGATCGTCCAGGGTTTCAAACAACGGCACCACGCGCATGGGTTCGCTGACCCCGGCGATCTTCTGCAGCAGCATCACCGCCAGCACATCCGAGGGGGCACGGGCCATGGAGATCACATAGGCGCCCAGCCCTTCGCTGCCCTGCTCGGCGATCACCCGGCAGGTGGCCAGCACTTCCGCCACCTCGTCGGTGCATTCTTCACTGCTGTGGAAGCCTTCATCAATCAACGGGCGACGAGCCTGCAGCTCCTCTACCAGAAAGGCCTGCTTGCGCTCCTCCGGCCAGTCGGCGTAGCTACCCAGCTCCAGATAACGGGTCACCGCATCCACCGCATCACGATGACGGGTGGATTCCTGACGGATATCCAGGCATAGCAAGGTAATGCCGAAGCAGTTGAGGCGACGCAGGGTGTTTTTCAGATCGCCATCGGCGATATCCCCCAGCCCCACCTCACGCAGGGAGCGGTCGATCAGTTGCAGGGGAGCGAGCAGCTCTTCGCGCCGCAGGAAACCCTCGCCTTCCGGCACCGGCAGGTTTTCCACCCGTGCCTCCATCTGCCGGCGAGTCAGTTTCAGCCGATGGCGCACCTGGCGCAGGATCACCCGGTAGGGCTCGTGGCTGGGGCCGGTTTCTGCCAGCAGTTCCTCGCTGGCCGCTTCCATGGACAGGTCCGCCAGCAGGTTTTCCACATCACGCAGATACAGGTCAGCGGCCATCCAGCGGGCCAGCAGCAACACTTCCCGGGTCACCGGCGCGGTCACATTGGGGTTGCCGTCCCGGTCACCGCCCATCCACGACGCCAGTTTCACCGGCGCCCAGTCCGCCGGTGGCTGGGGCAGGCCCTGCTCGGCCAGCTCCCGCTCCAGTTGCCGCACCATTTCCGGCACCGCCTGCCACAGGGACTGCTCGATGGTGGCGAAACCCCATTTGGCCTCGTCCACCGGGGTGGGCCGTTCGCGACGGATTTCGTCGGTGCTCCAGGCGGCCAGGATCAGTCGGTAGAGCTTTTCGCGACGAAAGGCCTGTTCATCCTCGGTCAGGTCCGGCCGGTCCAGTTCGCCGAGCAGATCCGCCATCTGGTCGTACTTGCGGATCAGGGTGCGGCGGGTCACCTCCGTGGGGTGGGCAGTGAGCACCAGCTCCACTGACAGGTCCCGCAGGGTGCCCTCAATCACACCGCTGGCAATCTGCTCCTCCTGGAGGCGCTGCAGCACATCGCGAATACCCTGATCGCCACCCGGGTCCCCGGGGTAACGCTGGTGCTGACGGTGTAGATGCTCGCGATGGTGTTGCTCGGCAATGTTACTCAGGTTGAGAAACTGGCTAAAGGCCCGGGCCACTTCCAGCAGGGTGTCGTCATCCAGTGGCGACAGCAGATCGCGCAGGGAAGACAACGCTGCACCTTCGTCACCACGGGTGGCCACCGACGCCTTGCGAATGGTTTCAATGGTCTGATACAGGTCCTCACCGGCTTGCTGGCGCAGGCACTGGCCCAGCAAATCCCCCAGTAAACGCACATCATCTCTCAGCGGCGTGTTGACACTGTTATCCACGGTGACTCCTTCATGACTGCCAAACGGTATGACCTATCTTTATGCCTGAGCCCATTCTCCTTGGCCATGACAACAGCAAAAAAACGCATTTTTAACAAGATTAGCGTGCATGACATCTTTATTCCCGAGAGGCCCTGACGCAACATAGGCGGCCAAGGAGCCTCTGAATAATCCCTTGCGTACTCAGTCTTTCAGGCTGGCTCGCAATCTAGGCGCAATGTTGAAGGTGTGTGTCCACCCATCGAGACATTGCAACAACGAGTGCGGGCCAGCCAGGAAGACCCGGAGGGCGCGGCCTGAAGGGCACATCTGCTGCGCTTTGTCGCTAGGAAAGGGCACCACCCTGACCGTCGCGACAAAACACAACAGCTGCACCCTTCAGGCCACGCTGAGTACGCAAGGGATTATTCAGAGGCTCCATAAGTAACCGGGGATCGATGAATCATGACGACTTCCAGCCGTATCACCTCGGATCAAGGTGTGGTGATCATGCAGTACCTGGCCCGGGCCCTGTTTGCCGCCCTGGCCGTGATTTATTTCCATCACGCGGACAGCTTCTTCTTTGCTCTGCCAAAGGCAACCCCCTGGCTGCTGTTTGCTGCCTATGTGGGCCTGCAACTGTTGCTGCTGTTCTGGCGGCCGGCCAATGGCGATGCCTTTGCCTCCGGCCTGGACCTGCTCACCCTTGGCATTGTGCTGCTGCTGGACCCGGGCAACCCGCCCCCCACCATGGCGCTGTTGTTTATCGCTGTGCTCAGCAACGGTCTGCTGCACGGTATCAAACGTTTTCTGATCATGCTGGCCGGGGCAGAAATCGTGCTGGCCTTTGTGCTGCCGATCCGGCTGAGTTATGTGACCACGCCCTCTGCCTCAGCGAGCCTGTTTCTGGTTATCGCGCTGAGCGCCTGTATGCTCTATTTCGGGCTGATGATCTGGCGTAACCAGGCCCTGGCCCGGGCAGCTCTGGAAGCCACCTGGCGGGACCCGGATACGGATTTCATCAGCCGCGAAGCGCTGATCAGCACCGCCGGCTGGCTGGTGCCGCTACACGATCGGATTTCCTCACCCATGACCCTGGCGCTGGTACGTCACGATGAGCTGCCCCAGCTGGCCAATCGGGTGGCCCACCGCATCCGCCGCAGCGATGTGGCAGCTCGCTATGATGAGCAGCATCTGGCCCTGCTGCTGCCCTGCACTGCCACCGCCGCCGCCGAGCAGCTGCTCAACGACCTGCGTGACCGTCACCCCGGCCTGCGTGCCGCCATCATGACCCTGACCGATGGCGATGCGGCCCTGGAACAGGCCCTGGCCCACCTGCAGAGCTCCATGGCTCGCACCCGGGACGATAACGACCACTGGTTGGCCCACGCCCCGCCCATGCACTGAACCCTATCCCCAAAACAACGCCTAAATTGGTGAACTCGGGTCAGATACATAAGCTCACACAGCCTTGCCGTGAAAGCCGATAAACTGGTGAAAAACGTGCAAGGCTGTCGTCATGTTCCGTCGTATTGCCCTGCTGGCAGGGCTGGCCATACTTCCCCTCTCCAGCACCATCGCTGACACCGCCACCGCCAGAATTGTGGGTGGCGATCCTGCACCAGTGGACCGTTGGCCGTGGATGGCCCAGGTAGCAGTGGATGATCCAAGCGTAAGTGGTTATCTACTCTGCGGGGCCAGTCATCTCAGCCCGGAGTGGCTGGTGACTGCCGCCCATTGCATGGAATATCTGGACGGTGAGCAGGCCGAAGCAAATCGCACCTTTGTCTTTATCGGCGACACTGATCGTAATAACGTCCCGCAAAACGGCATCCCCGTCAGGCAAATACTCATACACCGCCAATACCAGAACCTGAATCGGGATCTGGCCCTGCTGCGTATCGACCCCCGTAGCAATACCCGCTGGCCCAGCGTAATCAGCGAAAGTGGCTTTATGGATCTGGAAGGTCGTAGTACCACGGCTCTGGATGAATCAGTTACCGCCCTGGGCTGGGGGGATACCGGTAATGGCAATCTCAGCAATGTGTTGCAAGAGGTGCAGCTGGACTATATCCCCCAGCAACGCTGCCGGCAGTTATCCAGTCTTACCATTACCGACTTTGCGGTCTGCGCCGCCGAACTCAACCCGGTCAACGGCAACAACCAGGACACTTGCTTTGGCGACAGTGGCGGCCCCCTTTTCCTGGGCGAAGATCCAGAACCCTGGCTGGTGGGCCTGACCAGTTTCGGCCTGCGCAACTGCGCCACCGGCGCTCCATCAGGCTATACGCATCTGTCTGCGGAAACCCGCGAGCTTGAGGTGTTAACCGCTTCCTCCGGTATTCCCCTTGTCGATCTACTGCCCGAATGGCCCACGCCACCACCACAGTATTACTACCAGCCCCCCGGCGGCAGCCAGACGCTGACCCTAGCCCTGAAAAACGACAGCAAGGAAAACACCGTCACCAATCCGATTCTGGGCTTTAGTCTCACTGGCAGCACTTTCGCCAGTGGCCGCTGGTCCGGGTGCGGCGGCCTGCTTTCCGGCGATCGCTGCCGCCCCGTATCCAGCCTCGCTGCCAGCGGCAGCGTGAATCAGGATCTGGTGGTTGATGGCAACGGCGGCGCTGATCAGGTGGTCACTGTGGCGATCACCGCCACCGCCAACCAGGACGATTACCGGCGCCGCAATAACCGCATTGCGCAGATGGTGGTGTTCTCCAACCAGCCGGATCTGACTCTGTCCGCCGTCCAGCAGAGCGGCAACACCAGTGAAGCCAGGGTGGCGGTAACGCTCAACAATCGATCCACGATCAATAACGCTACCAATGGGGAAATCCGCTTTTCCCTGCCACTCAATACAACCCTGGCAAACGCTGACGAGCTGGGCTGTACCCTTTCCAACCCGCTACGGTGCCCGGTGGGCAATTTGCCTGCCTCCACCAGCCAGACATTGAATCTGACGTTTGTTTCGGATACCGGAGCAAACCAGTCCATTACCTTTACCGGTTTCTCCAGTAATGGCGATCTGCCAAACGATGACGACGATAACGCTACGCTGACCCTGCGCTATCCCTCCCCGCCACCAGCCGGAGGAGGCAGCAGCGGAGGCGGTGGAGCACCCGCCATCTTCACCCTGCTGGCCGGATTGCTGCTGGTGTTGCGCAATGCCCCGGCAAAAGCACGACACCGCTAGCTCCTCCCTATTCCGTTGGAGCCTTGTTCACAAGGCGAAGGCCATTCGTTTTGCTAGCAAAGCTCAATCGGAGTCTGGCGCTGTTGCTAGCGACGAAACTGAGGCAGCGAGGCGAGAATATCCAGGGCATGGCGACGTTTTGCCGGGTCGTACAAATCCACCGTCACCATCAATTCATCCACTTCCACGCTATCCAGCAACTCGGCCAGTTGCCCGTCAATGGTGGCGGCGGTACCCAGCAATTGCAGCGCCAGAAAGCCTTTTACCCCGGCTTCTTCTTCCGGATTCCACAGCCCCTCCATACTTTCCACCGGCGGACGCATCCACAATGGCTGGCCCCGAAACAGGGAAAGAATGCGACGATAGCTGGTGGTGGTCAGAAAGCGGGCTTCCTCATAGGTATCCGCCGCCACCGCCGGTACCGCCAGCATGGCGTAGGGCTTGTCCAACTGGGCCGATGGCTGAAACTGCTCCCGGTAGAGACGCAGCGCCTCGCGATACAGACGCGGGGCAAAATGCCCGGCAAAGGCATAGGGCAGCCCCCTCTGGGCCGCCAGCTGCGCACTGTACAGGCTGGAACCCAGCAACCAGATCGGCACCTCTGTGCCGGCACCGGGGATGGCATTGACCGGGCGGGAACGATCCAGTGGGCCCAACAGCCGCTGCAGCTCGGCCACGTCGTGGGGGAACTGCTCGGCTCCCAGGCCTTCTCGCCGCAGGGCGCGACTGGTCATCGGGTCGGTGCCCGGTGCCCGACCCAGCCCCAGATCAATGCGACCGGGATGCAGGATCTCCAGGGTGCCAAACTGCTCGGCGATCACCAATGGCGGATGGTTGGGCAGCATCACCCCACCGGAGCCCACCCGAATGGTCTCCGTGGCATTGGCGATATGACCGATCAGCACCGCAGTGGCGGCACTGCTGATGCCCTCCATATTGTGGTGCTCGGCCAGCCAGAACCGGTTGAAGCCCAGGGATTCCGCATGGCGGGCATAGGCCACGCTATTGGTCAGGGTCTGGCCGATGGTGTCGCCTTCACGGACCGAGGCCAGTTCCAGTAGGGAAAACGGCAGGGATGTCGCCATACGATACTCCTTGATGGCAGCCGGAGGGGTTGGCTCGGCGCTCACAGTAACATGCATCAGCGCCACCCTGAATCAGGTTCGCATTACTCAAAGGCAGGCCCTGCCGACCAAGCCGGGAAAAACGGACTCCCCCTATCAGCAGATCCCCCAGTCTTGTTTGCCCTGGCACCGCCCTATATTCTCCCCGCTTTGCTGATCATCCTGGGGAGAACACTGTGAAGACCACGCCGAGCTACCGTGCCGATATTGAAGGGCTGCGCGCGCTGGCCGTTGTGCTGGTGATTCTCTACCACTACGACGTCCCCGGCATCACCGGCGGTTTTATCGGTGTGGACGTGTTCTTCGTTATCTCCGGGTTCGTCATCACCCAGCTGCTGCAGCGGGCCTTCGAGAAAGGCACCTTCCAGTTCCGAGACTTCTACGCCCGCCGTATCCGCCGGCTGGTGCCCCTGTTCCTGCTGGTGTCCACCGTCACCTTCCTGATGATCTCGCCCTTCTATATCGGCGATGCCTATTACATCTTTGCCAAGAGCTGGCTGTCATCCCTGGTGGGCCTGAGCAACATCTACTATTTCCAGGAACTGAGCCAGTACTTCGCCCCGGAAACCCGCTCCCTGTCGCTGCTGCACACCTGGTCCCTGGCAGTGGAAGAGCAGTTCTACTTGATCTGGCCCCTGGCCCTGTACCTGGCCTACCGGTTCGGTAAGGGCCGTGACGGCCACTGGCCGTTCCGCATCACTCTGGTGGGCACCTTTGCGCTGTCTGTGTACCTGGCCAGCGCCCACCCGGCGGCCGCCTACTACCTGCTGCCCGCCCGCCTGTTTGAATTCATGCTCGGCACTGGCGTGGCCCTGTTCAGCCGCCAGCTTCCCGCCCTGGGCCGGGGCAGCGCCGAGCTGCTCGCCGCCCTGGGGGTAGCCATGATCTGCGCCACCGCCGTGCTGCTCACCAAGCACCACCACTTCCCCGGCTACAATGCCCTGTGGCCGACCCTCGGGACGGCGCTGGTGATCTACGCAGGCCTGCACCAGACCGGCACCGTCACCGCCCGCCTGTTGAGCCTGCCGGTAATGGTATTTCTGGGCGGTATTTCCTATTCGCTGTACCTGTGGCACTGGCCGCCGGTGGCGCTGCTGCACTATCAACTGATCGAAATCACCTGGCCCATCCGGCTAGGCCTCATGGCGCTGGTGCTGCTGCTGTCATGGCTGAGCTACCGCTTCGTGGAAAACCGCTACCGGCATCGCCCCTGGAGCTTCAAGAAATCCTTCATGGTGTTCATCTTCGTGCCGCTGCTGATCATCTGGGCCATCCAGTCCACCATCCGCATCGCCGATGACCTGAGCTTCCGCATCCCTGAGGAGCGTCGCGAGCTGTACACCATCATCGCCCAGAATAACGCCGCCGACCTTCACAAACGCTGCTTCAAGGGCGACCCCACAGAGTTCAACAAGGGCAAAGCCTGCCTGTTTGGCGCCAAGCAGAAAAACGGCCAGCCGGATGCCATGTTGATCGGCGACTCCCATGCGATTGCCCTGCTGGGGTTCGTGGAACAGCTGATCGGTGATCGCCATTCCATGCTGGTGGTCACCCGGGCCTCAACTCCATTCCTGATTCCCGAACACTCCGCCAAGGCCTTCGGCGACCCGGAAAAGACCGAACGGAATATCGCCCTGGCCGAGTACCTGCAACAGCGGCCCATGACCGTCTTCGTCAATGCCTGGTGGAGCGCCTACCTGCAAAGTGAATCCTTCCAGCGTTACTTCGTGGACACCGTGGCCTGGCTACACGCTCAGGGCCACACCGTTATCCTGATCGAAGACGTGCCCGAGCTTCCTTCTGCGTCCTACGCGGAGTGCCTGCTGAAAAACATGGATGGTTGCTCTATTGATGCGGTGGAGGCAGAGGAGCGCCTGGACAACTTCTATCGCTTCAAGAAAACCGTGCTTCAACGCTTCCCGGACATCCTCTGGATCA
This sequence comes from Alcanivorax sp., assembly GCF_019431375.1. Classification (NCBI taxonomy): domain Bacteria; kingdom Pseudomonadati; phylum Pseudomonadota; class Gammaproteobacteria; order Oceanospirillales; family Alcanivoracaceae; genus Alcanivorax; species Alcanivorax sp. Next base: position 3,762,942 of record NZ_CP080267.1, on the reverse strand, counting down.
ACCCGAAAAAAGTCATCTGCGACGATAGCCGTTGCCAAACGGTATTGAACGGCATCCCCTTGTATCGGGATGAAAGTCATCTTAACCACGTAGGGTCAACGGAGATTGGCAGGCTGTATCTGGAACGGTTCGGGAATCCACTACCGAAAAGCCCTTAACCCCTCTCGGAAACGCAGACAAGCAATGTGAATAACGTCACACCATCTATTCTGACTACAAAAAGTATGGCGTTTTTCCTACATCTTTCAGCGTTTACCGCACCTAGAATGCCGCCTTTTGGGCATTCTGATTCATCTGGGGAATTTCACATGAAGTACCGCTTCATTGCCGCACTGGCTTCCACGCTGGCCTGCAGCACCTTGTTCGCTGCAACCGCCTCACCAAGAGTTGTCGGCGGGGACACCGCTGACACTGGCTGGAACACACTGGTTGCATTGATTGATAAACAGAGGAAACAGGACGCCATTGAAACGGAACATCCTCTCCCTGTTGGCATGGGACAGGTCTGCGGAGGCACCTTGCTGTCCCGAGACTGGGTGCTTACTGCAGCACACTGTGTCCGCTCCGGTATCGTTACTACCCCGGCCAGTGAACTCGAACTCCTGGTCGGCAGCCAGACTCTGGATGTGCCGGCGAATAGCCCCCTGCTGCTGAATGCAGCGTCCATCATTGTCCACGCGGGCTACAACAAAGATACTTTTGAAAACGATATCGCATTGATTAGGCTTGCAGAACCAGCTGAAACAGGCAGTCCGAATATCCATACCGGGGTGCTGGCCAAGCTTGATACCGATAACACCCTGGAAAACCTTGTCAGCTACGATGACATTCTCAGCGTATTAGGCTGGGGGGTCGCCACTTATGAGAACCGGGACGAAGACCCCGATCTGGAACCCGTGGCGTTTGTGGAGCTTCAAGAAGTAGCGCTGGACTATGTCACCAATGCATCGTGCCAGACCACCATTGATCTCTATACCAATGGCGACCAGATTCTTGATACCATGCTCTGCGCCAATGAACCGTCACCCGATGCTGGCGACCCCTTTGGCGAAGACTCCTGCCATGGCGATAGTGGTGGCCCACTGTTCCTGACCAGCTCAACACTGAATGACAGCCCTCAGGTCGGCATTACCAGTTTTGGCTATTCCCTGGATGACAAATGTGGCAACCCGGAGATCCCTTCTGTCTATACCCGGGTCTCCCAATATCTCGACTGGATCGAACAGCAAACCAGCAGTGAAAACCTTGCGCTCCGTGATCTCACTATTGCTGAGGGTGACAACAATTTTCAGGGATTCGCGAGCATCGATTTCCAGGTTCCGGTAGAAAACGCAGGTACCCGGGGAGCGACTGATTTCTCGCTTGTCATTGAACACCCCAAGGCATTCACCCTGACACCATCTGCAACACAAGCCGGGCTGTCCTGCTCCCCTTCTGACAGCGGCGTTACCGAATGCGTTTATGACGGCGAGGCCATCGCCGGCGGCTCAGCCAAACCCTTGGCCTTTACAACGGTTGATGCCAACAGCCAAAGCGGCATCGCTGTTCCCTTCCAGGTCTCTGTCGAGTTGGATAACAACCGGGATTACCATCGCCTTAACAACAGCGGCACTATCACCTTGCAACTGGGCCAGCCCGAACTGTCCATTACCGCAGAGCCGGTCTGTCTGTCCAACCGAAATAACGGCGTGGAAATGCGCATCGAAGCAAACGTGGCCAACCTGGACGATGTGATTGATTCCACAGGCACTTTTGCCTTCGGCTCACTACCGGAAACGATCACTCTGCTTAGCAAGAGAAGCACATCCTGTACCGTGGAAGACGGCGACTACGAATGTGAGCTCGGCCTGCTGGAAGCCGGTACAGAACGAACCTCAACCATTGCGATCAAGGCCGCAGCTGAAACCACCGAAACCATTTCAATCAATGTGGATAGCGACAACGGCGCGCAGGCAGGCTCCGTTCTGCAGGCCAACGTTGCACTGAATTTCAGTCGCGAAGACCTTGAGGAATGCCCCAGTGTGGCACCTCCCGCTACTCTGGCACCGGGCGGTTCTGGCGGTGGCGGCGGCAGCCTGCCGGTTGGATTACTTTCCATGATGATGCTGTTAGGTCTTTATCGCCGCAAAGCCTGAGCATCAATCAGAACCACGAAAAGGGCCAGCCGTTGCTGGCCCTTTTTTATTGTCTGCATAATTTGCGACAATGCAGCCCTCTTCCACTGCCAAATGTGTCCTTCCCGGGCCGCATCCAAACCATGCCCACTCTCAAATGCCCCAGCTGCGACCTGCCCCTGCAACTCACCGGCAACAGCTGGCAGTGCGACAATGGCCATCGCTTTGACCGTGCCAAACGCGGCTATACCAACCTGCTGCTGGCCCAGCATCGGCGTTCCCGCGCACCCGGTGACGACAAGGCCATGGTGCAGGCGCGCACGGCCTTTTTGGAACTGGGCCGTTATCAGCCGCTGGCCGATGCGCTGCTTGCCGGGCTGGAAGAGGATGATCAGCCCTGGCTGGATATCGGTTGCGGGGAAGGCTGGTATACCTGCCAGTTTGCCCAGCGGCTGGGGAGCGACAACGGCGTGGGCGTGGATATTTCCAAGTTTGCCGTGGATGCGGCGGCAAAACGTGACAAGGCGCTGACCTGGCTGGTGGCCAGTGGCGCGCGGCTACCCTTGTTCGACGCCAGCCAGCAGCGCGTGTTTGTGCTATTCACCCGGCTATTCACCGATGATATTGCCCGGGTGCTGAAGCCTGGTGGCGAACTGATTGTGGTAGGTACCGGCGAACAGCACTTGCTGCCCCTGCGCGAAGCACTCTATGAAGAGGTGCGGCAATCCGGGTTCGACGCCGGCAAGTTTCTGGATAAACGTTTTGCCCAAATCGACAGCCAGGACATCCACCTGGAGTGGATTCCCGATGACGAACAGGAACTGCAGAACCTGCTGGCCATGACCCCGCACCACTGGCGCGCCAAACCGGAGGCCAAAGCCGGTATCGGCAAGCTCGCCGGCAAGACCATGAATGCGCACTTTGTGATTCAGCGGTGGACAAAAGAAGTGAACAGTTAACAGTTAATAGTGAACAGCGCCGCGCCCAGCGTCGTTTCTGTTCTTAAACGCAAGAAGCCGCGCCCAGCCTCTGGGCGCGGCTTCTTTGCTATGAATACAGCAAGCGTTTTCCGCGCAACTGTTAACTATTCACTGTTAACTGTTAACTCTCCCCAGCACCGTATCCAGATACTCCAGCAAGTGATCGGCGTTGCTCACCGGTGCCCGGTAAGCCAGGTGCCCGTCAGGGCGCATCAGCCACATTCTCGGGCCCTCGCCGAAGGCAGCGGCAAACTCGCCCTGATGGTCCCGCCAAATACGAATGGTGCCTTCCCTGGGGATCTGATCCACCGGCGTATCCCGGCTTACGACTACGGTCAGGTGAACGCGCTCACGGTATTCCTGGCCCAGACGATCACTGAGCGCATACAGCACCAGCCGCTCTTTATGGCTCGGGCTCTCGCCCAATTGCAGCAACAGGTGGTGAACCGGTTTGCGCAGCAGATCGTGGAGTTGATGAAAGTGACCGGTACGCACGGAACTCAAGGCGGCATCAGGCAGCCGGTCACCGGGCAACGGGCCCCGATTGCGCCAACCCAGTTCCGCTTCCGGGCCACAGCTCACCAGTGGCGATTGCCGGTAGTGCACATCCAGCTGGCTGGCAGTGCGCAGCAAGCGCCGGGTCAACCCGGGCCGCCCGCCGGCCATTTTCAGCAGGGAATCGCGGGTGCGGCGCAGCATGGGCAGCTTCACCAGTGAGGCCCGCGACAGCAGATCCACCCCGTGCAGCATTTTCTCCGCCACCGGTTTGCGCTCCTGCTCGTAACTGTCGAGCAAGGCACCGCTGCCATAGCCCTTGAGGTAGAACGCCAGTTTCCAGCTCAGGTTGAAGGCATCGGCCAGACCGGTGTTCATGCCCTGGGCACCCAACGGGCTCTGCACATGGGCCGCATCGCCGGCCAGAAACACCCGGTTGCGACGGTAGTGATGGGCCAGCCGCCGTTGCACGGAAAAGCGGCTGATCCAGCGTGGCTCGCCCAGCGCCGGGGCCTCACCAAGAATACTGGTAAGCCGATCCGTGAAGGGCTGCAGACTCAGCTCGCCTTCCCAGGCCTGATCGCGGGCCATGATCAACCGCCAGCCCGTTGGCAGCGGCAAGGCAATAAGCGGGCCTTCTTCCTGCAAAAAACCGTGGGAACTGTCGCTGCGCCAGGGTCCCTGCCAGTCCACGTCTGCCAGCAGGAAATGTTCATCGTAATCAACGCCATTGAAGCCGATACCCAACTGCTGGCGTACGGTGGAACCAACCCCATCGGCCCCGACCAGCAGGCCACAGGTGATGGTTTCCACCTCGGTGCCCTGTCGCACCCGGGCGCGAACGCCGGCGCCATCCTGGGTAAAATCCAGCAATTCAGTGCCGCGGATCAGCTCGCCGCCAAGACTGCGATAACGTTCGGTCAGGGCTTTTTCCACATCAGACTGGGGGCAGCTCAGCACCCAGGGGTACGGGGCATCCAGGGTGGTCAGATCCAGCTCGAACAGGAAGCCCTTGTCACCATAAACAGAGACCGCCCGCATGGTGCGCGAGGCCTTGCGGATCGGTGCCAGCACTTCCAGGGCAGCAAAAATTTCCAGGGTACGGGCATGCAGCCCCAGCGCCCGGGACCAGGGAGACGGCTCGGCGAGCCGGTCGATGATGCAGCAATCTATGCCGTGTCGACGCAGGCCGATCCCCAGCGCCAGGCCGGTGGGGCCAGCGCCAATAATCAGGACCTGCGGTGTGCGGTTACCGGTAATGCCGATGTTACACTCTCCTCAGGGTTGCCCATGCGGCACAGGCAACCCGATTTTCAATCCTGCCACTTCCCAGAGTTCATTCATGGCACAGGCCTCACGCAAGATTATCCACGTGGACTGCGACTGCTTCTACGCCGCCGTGGAAATGCGTGACGACCCGTCCTTGCGCAACCGACCTGTGGCCGTGGGGGGCGATCCCCACCGACGCGGCGTTATTGCTACCTGCAATTACCCGGCCCGTCACTTCGGCGTGCATTCAGCCATGGCCTCATCCCAGGCCCTACGCCTGTGCCCGGAACTGGTGATTGTACCCCCCAACTTCGACAAGTATCGCAAGGTCTCCGCACAGATCCATGACATCTTCCGCCGTTACACCAGCTTGATCGAGCCGTTGTCACTGGACGAGGCATTTCTGGACGTGAGCACCAGTGAGCAGTTCGATAATAGCGCAACCCGCATTGCCGAGGCGTTAAGACAGGATATTCGCCGGGAACTGGGTATTACCGTGTCCGCCGGCGTGGCGCCCAACAAGTTTCTCGCCAAGGTGGCCAGCGACTGGCGCAAACCAGACGGGCTCTTTGTGATTCCGCCGGCCCGGGTGGACGCCTTCGTGGCCGCCCTGCCGGTGAAAAAGATTTCCGGGGTGGGCCGGGTTACTGCCGAGCGCATGGCCGGGCTCAATCTGCACACCTGTGGAGACCTGCAGGGCATGAGCCGGCTGGAGCTCTCCCAGCACTTCGGCAGCTTCGGCGAGCGGCTCTATCATCTGAGTCGCGGCGAGGATAATCGCCCTGTACAAACCGGCCGACGACGCAAATCCGTATCCGTGGAGCGCACCTACGACAAGGATCAGCCCGATCTGACTGCCTGGCTGCGGGAACTGGATGGGCTACTGGAAAAGCTCAAGACCCGCTTCGCCAGGCTGGACCAGCATTATCTGATCAGCGGACTCACCGCCAAGGTCAAGTATCAGGATTTCGTCAGCTTAAGCTGCGACAAGGCAGGCGACGATCTGGATCCGGCCCATTTCGAGGCGCTGCTGCGACAACTGTGGGAACGCCGCCAAGGCCCCGCCCGCCTGATCGGCATCGGCGCCCGCCTGCGTGACCTGAAAGCCCCGCAGCAGCCGGATTTGTTTCCGGAAGAAAGAGAGAAAGCGTTGCGGCAGCAGCGTAACCGGCTGTGAAAATCAGCTACAAGCCACAAGCTTCAAGCTGCAACACGGGCCCGGTGCATTGCCATCGAAGTAGCCCGCTAGCCGGGATTCAAACGTAACAAGCCATTAGGTGATAAGGCCGGCCAGTTCTCAGACCATTTTTTCCTGCTCTCAGCGCGGGGCCGGAGGCCCCAGGTTGGCACCACCCGACCTCCGTGTTGCAGCTTGAAGCTTGTAGCTTTCTCAATGCACCCGCTGACAGACGCGGTTATGCAGGTGGGCCGGAATCAGCCCGTCCATCAGTTCACGACCCCGACGCTGTACCGGCTCCATCTGGGCGTCCAGATAGGCATCCAGGGTGGCCACGCAATCGGCGCAACGGTTCACAGTATCCGTATCCGGGTGCTCGGAGGCGGCCTTGACCGCCTGTTCCAGCTGATTCAGATATTTGAGCAACATGCTTTGCTCCAGGTAAAACCTCATTAACGGGCCGGCTTTCGCCGGTTCCCAATCGACCAAGTATGGCGATCCTTCAAGACAGCCAAATGACACAGATCAACCATGCAGTCAGTGTGCCAGACCTGGTAGAGATTGGGACGCTTGTGGTGACTAGGCGTTCCCGGGAAATTGTAAAAGAGTCTGTCGAGCCTCCATCGCAACTCTTCACTCACAGGGATTGTCATCTGGGGTACTCTTGGCAAATGTCGCTGTCTTTGGGATGGGCAGCGACGGTTTGACCGCCCTGCGGTTGGCTTCCTTGCCAGAGCAAGGTTCGCGCCTCAAGCGGCGCGGCTGCGTAGCCGATCAAGGCGGCTAAATTTGCCTGAATAACGATTATTTGCGACGGACCCGACCCTATGACCGAAACGGTATCCACCATTGTTGCCCCGGAAGGCAGCCTGGAAGTGCTCAGCCAGCACGAAGTCGAACGCCTGCGTGACACCTCCGGCAGCGGCCTGCACGAGCTGCTGCGCCGTTGCGCCCTGGCGGTGCTCAACTGCGGCACCCCCACCGATGACAGCCGCCAGGTCCTGGAGACCTACAAGGATTTTGATATCGAGGTCATCCAGGAAGATCGGGGACTGCGGCTCAAGGTAGACAATGCCCCCGCCGGGGCCTTCGTGGACGGACGCATGATTCGTGGCATCCGCGAGCACCTGTCTGCGGTGTTGCGCGATATCGTCTATGTGGCCAACGAAATCCAGAATAACGACAGCTTCAACCTGAGCAGCAGCCAGGGCATCACCAATGCGGTATTCCATATTCTCCGCAATGCAGGGGCACTGCGGGCAGGATCCTCGCCCAATATGGTGGTGTGCTGGGGCGGTCACAGTATTTCCCGGGAGGAATACGACTACAGCAAGAGCGTGGGCTATCAGCTTGGCCTGCGCCACAAGGATATCTGCACCGGCTGCGGTCCCGGTGCCATGAAGGGCCCCATGAAGGGCGCCCATGTGGCCCACGCCAAACAGCGATTCAAGGGTGGACGCTATCTGGGGATCTCCGAGCCCGGCATCATCGCCGCCGAGGCCCCCAACCCCATCGTCAACGAGCTGGTGATCATGCCGGATATCGAGAAACGGCTGGAGGCATTTCTGCGGGTGGGGCACGGCATCATCGTGTTTCCTGGCGGGGTCGGCACCACCGAGGAAATCCTTTATCTACTCGGCGTGCTACTGCATCCGGACAATGCAGATATGCCCTTGCCGGTCGTTTTCACCGGCCCGGCCAGTAGTGCGGACTACTTTCGCCAGGTTGATGCCTTTATCCGTGAGACGCTGGGAGACAGCGCGGCGCAACGTTACCAGATCATCATCGACGACCCGGAAGCCGTGGCCCTGGCCATGTGCGTGGGCATCGACCGCCTCACCCTGTTCCGCCGTGACAATGACGACGCTTTCTATTTCAACTGGCGATTGAATATTCCCCTGGAATTCCAGCAACCCTTCGAGCCCACCCACGAGGCCATGGCCGGCCTGGATCTCAGCCCCAACCAGCCGGTCCATCTGCTGGCCGCCAACCTGCGTCGGGCCTTCTCCGGCATCGTCGCCGGCAACGTGAAGGAACAGGGCATCCACGCCATCGAACAACATGGCCCCTACCGCCTGCACGCCCCGGGTGAGCTGATGACACACCTGGACGAGCTGCTCAAGGCGTTTGTGGAACAGCACCGTATGAAGCTGCCGGGGAGTCATTACGAGCCGTGTTATGCGTTGGTGGGGTGAAGGAAAGGAACTAGCTTCTAGGCAAAACGTTCCGTAGGAGCGGCGCTTGAGCCGCGAACTTACTTGCGAAGGCATTTCCAAAAACGCTTCGCGGCTCAAGCGCCGCTCCTACGGCAGCTTCGTAGAATGCAAAAAGCCCCGGAATCCCGGGGCTTTTTCGTTTCACTCGTAGCTCGAAGCTAGTCGCTCGCAGCGGCTCTCACCGAGGCTGCATACGAATACCACCGTCAATACGGATGGTCTCGCCGTTGAGGAAGCTGTTCTCGATCATGTGGCAGACCAGCTGAGCGTATTCCGCCGGGTTACCCAAACGCTTGGGGAACTGGGTCATTTCGATCAGCGGCATTTTTACCTTGTCCGGTGCGGCGTTCATCAGCGGGGTGTTGAAGATGCCTGGGGCGATAGTGTTGCAACGGATCCCCAGCGGCGCCAGGTCGCGAGCGATGGGCAGGGTCATGCCTACCACACCCCCTTTGGTGGCCGCATAAGCCACCTGGCCTACCTGGCCGTCAAAGGCTGCCACGGAGGCAGTGTTCACGATCAGACCACGCTCGTTGTCTTCGCCCGGCTCGTTTTCCGCCATGGCGGCAGCGGCCAGACGGGCCACGTTGAAGGTACCGATCAGGTTGATCTTGACCACCATGTTGAACACGCCCAGATCATGAGGCTTGTTCTCACGGCCAACGGTCTTCATGGCGGAGCCCACACCGGCACAGTTCACACACACATGGATGGCACCGAATTTTTCCACCGTGGCGTCGATGGCCGCTTTCACGGACTCCTCGTCAGTCACATCGGTCTGTACAAACGCCGCATTGGCGCCCAGCTCCGCCGCCACTTCCGGGCCGCGCTTGTCGTCACGATCCAGAATCATGACCTTGCCACCCTTGGCGATAATGGCTTCGGCCGTGGCCTGGCCCAGACCGGACGCAGCGCCGGTAATCACGGCCACTTTATCGGTAATATTCATATGCTCTCCTTGTGGTTAACGGGCGGTTACTGCTCCAGCTGCAACAGCCCATTACAAATGCTGCCCGGCAGTATACCCAGCCCGCTCACGTGTCACATTGTTGCTTTCGCTCAAACTGGGTGCCAATCTTTGACAACCGGCCAGGAGGGAAAACCTTGCCAGATACTGCCAGACAGGACGCCAACGCCACCTTGGTGACACGCTACCAGCGTATTCGGGCCTTCAGCGAACAGCTCTGCGCCCCCCTGCTCACTGAGGACATGGGCCTACAGGCCTGCGCCGACGTGAGCCCGCCACGCTGGCACCTGGCTCACACCACCTGGTTCTTCGAAACCTTTCTTCTCAAGCCACACCTGCCCGGCTACCGGGTGTTCCAGCCGCAATTCGAATACCTGTTCAACAGCTACTACAACGGCATTGGTGAGCAGTTTTCCCGCCCGCAACGCCACCTCTTGTCACGCCCCACCGGCGAGGAAGTCCATGCCTGGCGACAACAGGTGGATCAGGCCATGATGCGTCTTATCGACACACAACCGGCACTGGCAGATCGGGTCACGCTGGGACTCAATCATGAGCAACAGCACCAGGAACTGCTGCTGACCGACCTGAAATACAGCCTCTCCTTCAATCCCCTGGCCCCCGCTATCGGCCAGCCGCTGACCGCAACAGACAAGGTTGCACCACTGAGCTTTACGACTTTCAACGGCGGCCTGGTGGACATCGGTGCCAGCGGCAATGACTTTGCCTTCGATAACGAGACGCCCCGCCACCGGGTCTGGCTGGAGCCATTTTCACTGGCCAACCGACCGGTCACCAATGGCGAATTCTGCGCCTTTATCGAGGATGGCGGCTATCGCCGGCCGGAATTATGGCTGTCGGACGGCTGGGCCTGGGTGCAGGCGCAACATAGCCAGCGGCCACTGTACTGGCACGAGGACCTTGACCGGCACTTCACTCTGGCAGGGCTACAACCGTTACACCATGGGCAGATTCTCGCCCACGTGAATTACTACGAAGCGGATGCTTATGCCCGCTGGGCCGGCAAGCGCCTGCCCACGGAACAGGAATGGGAGCACGCAGCGGCGTCGCAACCACTGGAAGGGGGATTTGTGGACAACGGCATCTACCAGCCCGGCCATGCCCGCGATACTGACCTGGCTCATCTGTTCGGCGATGTCTGGGAGTGGACCGCCAGCGCCTACCTGCCCTACCCGGGTTTCCAGGCTGCAGCCGGCGCCGTGGGCGAGTACAACGGCAAGTTCATGTGCAACCAGATGGTACTTCGTGGCGGCTCCTGCGCCAGCAGTCGGGAGCATCTTCGAGCCAGTTATCGTAATTTCTTCTACCCTCACCACCGCTGGCAGTTCAGCGGCATCCGGCTTGCGGGAGGCCCGTCGTGAACCAACAACAGCTCGGCCCAAACCTGACCTTCTTCGACCTGCATCCCCCCACCACCGACATGCTTGCCGAAGTCAGTCAGTCCCTGCGCTCGCCCACGCCGACGCTGCACCCCAAATTCTTCTACGACGAAACCGGCTCTACCCTGTTCGACCGGATCACCCGCACCCCGGAGTACTACCCCACCCGTACCGAAGCGAGCTTGCTGCATTGCTACGCCGACGAGATTCAGTCACGGCTGGACGGCATCCATACCATCGCCGAACCCGGTGCCGGCAGCTGTAAAAAGGTGCGGGTATTACTGGATGCCTGGCAACCGGCCCATTACATGCCACTGGAGATCTCCCGGGAGTGTCTGTTGGGCGCCTCACGGCGCCTGGCCCACGACTTCCCCCAAATACAGATCAGTGCCGTCTGCGCGGATTATTGCCAGGCCATGGCCATGCCCGAGGGCCTGCAACAACCGGGTCGCCTGGTCTTTTTCCCCGGCTCCACCATCGGCAATTTTGAACCTGCCCAGCGGGCCACTTTCCTGCGCGGCCTGCGCGATCTGGCCGGCCCCGGCGGCTCCCTGCTTATAGGGGCAGATCTGCAGAAACCGCCCGAACGACTCCACGCCGCCTATAATGATGCAGGAGGACTCACTGCCGCCTTCAATCTGAATGCACTGCATCATTTGAACCGGGAACTGAATTGTGGCTTCGATACCGACACCATGCGCCATCTGGCATTTTATAACAGCGCACAAAACCGTATCGAGATGCACCTGGAATGCCTACAGGACCAACATATCCAGCTCGGCGACACAGGCCTGACATTGACCGCCGGTACCCGCATTCATACGGAAAATTCCTACAAATTCACCGTGGAAGGGTTTTCCGCCGAACTGGTCACCGCCGGTTTTACCCCTGCCGCCTGCTGGACCGATAGCGACAACCTGTTCAGCCTGCATCTGGCCTGCGCCTGAGCAACGTCCCGGGATCATAACCAACCCCCACCTGCCCGCAACACACGGCAGATCTTTGCCGGAACCACAAAGACTGTAAAACCGGGCACTTTGACATCAGCGAATAGTGTGAACTGGCACTGGTACCGTTATACTGAACTGCGTTTTTTTGCCGATTCAGTCTTCGAAAGAATAAAAGGGGTCACGGACTGCCGTGGCATAGGGAGATCGGATGCTTGAACTGATCAGTGCGGCTCGCCGTCGTAAACGGCCGCCTACACACCAGCTGTTTGATGTTGTCACCCAGGAATACCGGGTGGGGTTGCTGGATATTGACCTGAACATGCATCTGAACAATGCCAAATACCTGAAGTTCATGGATCGCTGCCGGCTGGAACACGCGGTGGTCACCGGGTTGCTCAACCGCATGATCGAAGCGCGCTGTAATGGCGTGGTGGCCAACACCGAGATTTCCTACATTCGCGAGCTGCGCCCGTACCAGCAATTCCAGGTTCACACCCGCATTCTCGGCTGGGACGACAAATACGTGTACTACGATCAGCGCTTCGAATCCCAGCGTAAACTGCACACCCATGCCCTGCTGCGGGTGGCCAACGTCTACGGTGGCAAATCCATCAGCCCCCAGACCCTGCAGGAAATCACCGGCTTCAATCAAACCTCCCCGGCCCTGCCAGAGTACGTGGAACAGTGGAAGCGACTGCTGCAGACCAAGCGGCGACTGACGGAGAGTGACTAGTTACGAGCTGCTAGCGGCTAGCTACTAGCTAAAACCGCCCACACCGTAGGAGCGGCTTCGTAGAAAGGTTATTCCTCTCCACACAGCAAAAAGCCCCGGCATGCCGGGGCTTTTTTGTTTTTGCTAGAAGCTAGTAGCTAGCCACTCGCAGCTAACATTATTCCGTCGTATACGTATAAAACGGCGCCCAGCGCGGAACCTTGCTGTCGCGACCCGCGTAGTAGACGCCAGGCTCATCCAGACGCAGATCGGCGATCTCACGCAGGGCCACGGCACGGGGGACCTGCTGCAACGGCCCGGCCTGCTGGTAGTTTTCCGGGTCGGCGACCAGTTCTTCCATATCCAGCGGACGGGTTTCCGAGTAGCGGAAGTAGTAGTCCTTGCCCCCTTCCACTTCCAGCGGCATCTCGAACACCATCTTCAGATAGAGCACGCTAAGCGGACGGCGGGCGTAGAAATCGTGGGTGCCGGCGGGCAATTCCAACCAGCTGTAGGCACCGGCCTTGAGACCGAACAGCTGCGAGGCATCCAGGAAGAACACCGGTGCCTGTACCTCTTCATAGCCCCAACGGGTAATCGGACGATAGATATAGACCATGGCATTACGCGGATCCAGCGTGTCCATGGGTTTGAAGGTTTTGCCTTGGGGGGCATGGATAAAGGCACCGGGGGTCGAGGGAACTCCCAGGCCGAGGCCGGAACATCCCGAAAGCATCCACAGGCAAGCTGCCAGCAACACAGCCAATCGCATTATTATTCTCCAGTGATGCCGCTTCCCGTTAGCCTGGGGCGACCCTGTTTATTATTCCGCGCAAGATAGTGCTTATGAAGGAGCTAACTATGGCCGATTTGCGGGTATTGCTCAAGATTAAGGTGGCTGCTCAAATTCCCACCAAGTGATTCGCTTCTCCCCTCCCCTGCCCCGCCTTTTCTGCTAATCTTCCGCCATGGCAGTCAATCGCATTCACACCCCCTGTATCGGCGTCTGTTCCACCGTGTTCGGTGATACGGTCTGTCGTGGCTGTCGCCGTTTCAGCCACGAAGTGGTGCACTGGAACGGGTACAGTAACGAAGAAAAGCGAATCGTCTGGAAGCGGCTGAATCTGCTGCTCTGCCAGGTAGTGGACAACTACTTCCAGGTCACCGATGCGGACCGGCTGGCGGCGGAGATGGACTTCCAGAATCTGCGCTACCAGACCCAGCTTTCCCCCCAGGGCTGGGTACCGGAGCTGCTCAAGGCCGCCGGCAAGCAACAGATCCCCTACGATCGTTTCGGCCTGCGCGCCCTGCCCCCAACCCAGGGCCTGTTACCTCGGGAGCTCTACGATCAGATCAGTGCTGAATGCCACGCCCTGGCCCAGGCCCACTACGACCGCTCCTACGCCCGCCCAGTTACCCTCGCCGCGGAACTCACCGAGCTTGCCGCACGGGAAAAGGGGTTGATCTAACTCCCTGCCCCCAGCTACGAGCTACGAGCTACGAGCTTACCGGTTTTAGCTCGTAGCTAGAGGCTAGTAGCTAGCCGCTATCATTTGTCCCCAAATGACCCTTCCACAAAAACATCACTCAATGGCACAGTTACGGAATGAATATTCATTCACTGCCTGAGTGAGACCAATCATGGCCACCCCTGCCCCGGTTACCCCGGTCGACAACAAGGAAAGCCGCAAGCATGAGCAGATCATCCAGGCCGCGTTGCGGGTGTTTGCCGAGCATGGCTTGCACGGCACACCGGTGCCGCCTATCGCGGCGGAAGCCGGTGTAGGTGTGGGTACCCTGTATCGCTATTTCGACAGCAAGGAAGCGCTTATCAACGCCGTGTTCCGGGACAGCAAGAACCGTCTCAAGGAACGCCTGCTCAGCGATCTCGACCTGCTTCATCCCTCGCGCAACCTGTTCGACAACCTCTGGGCCCGGCTCACCGCCTTTGCCCGCGAGGAACCGGACGCCTTCCGCTTTCTGGAAATGCAGGATCATCACAGCTACCTGGACCCGGAAAGCCGCCACCAGGAGCAAGCCCTGCTGATCCCCCTGGGAATCATGGTGGTCATCGGCCAGCGCACCGGCCTACTCAGCAACACCATGAAACCGGACCTGGCCATTGCCCTGTTCTGGGGGGCTTTCGTGGGTGTCTTCAAGGCTGAGCGGCTGGGCTATCTGACTTTAGGTGACGACGACCTGAAACGGGCGCGGGATGCCTGCTGGCTCGCCATCGCCAATCACGACAACAAAGGCACTCAATAATGAAATCCACCCATGTATTGATCACCGGCGGGGCCGGCGCCATCGGCAGCCAGCTCGCTGGCCAGTTTCGGCAGCACCACCCGGACGCGCGCATCACCCTGGTGGACCTGAATGCTGACGCCCTCGCCCAGATCGCTGACAAGCACGGCGCCGAGACGGAAACCTGCGACCTGACAGATATCGGTGCCCTGCCCGCCTGGTGGCAGTCGTTGGTGGACCGTCGCGGGCCGGTGGACGTGCTGGTCAACTGCGCCGGCATCATGGACATCATCAGCATCACCGGCACCGGCTGGGAGCAGGGCAAGCGACTCCTGGATATCAACTTCACCGCCCCCATGCGGCTGATGGACCTGGCCCTACCGGCCATGGTGGAGGCCCGCAACGGCTGTGTGATCAATGTGGCCAGCATGGCCGGACGTGTGCCAATTCGGGGTTGCAGCTATTACGGTGGCGCCAAGGCCGGTATCGGCCTGGCATCGGAAATCGCTCGGCTGGATCTGAAAAAGCAGGGCGTCAACGTGATCACGGTGTACCCAGGCCCGATTCATTCCGGCCTGGAAAGCCATGCCCGCAGCCAGGTCAAGAAAGGGCCGATATCCCGCTATATCCCCACCGGCAAACCGGAGGTGCTAGCCGAGCGCATCTATCGCACCTTCCGCAAGGGCGGCGCCCGGGTGATCTACCCGGATATCTACGCCCTGGCCAAACAGGTAGCCAACCTGAATCTGACCAACCGGGCGATGGATTTCTTCAGCCCACAACCGAACCAATAACCACGGACTCTCCCATGACACAGCAAGCCAACACTCCCATTTACGACGTCCTGATTGTGGGCGCCGGCATCAGCGGCATTGGCCTGGCCATTCGCCTAAAGGAAGCCGGGTTCGGTAACTTTGTAATCCTGGAAAAAGCCGCCGACCTGGGCGGCACCTGGCGGGACAACACCTACCCGGGCTGCGCCTGCGATGTGCCCTCGGCGTTGTATTCCTATTCCTTCGCCCAGAAACCGGACTGGAGCCGGGCCTTCGCCGGGCAGGCGGAAATTCTCGACTATGTCCGCGACACTGCTAACCGCCACAACATTCCCGGTTTTATTCGCTTCAATCAGGCGGTAGATCGGGCCCAATGGCGGGAAAGCAAAAACCTCTGGGAAGTGCAGACCGGCGATCAGCTCTACCTGGCCCGCACCGTGGTGGCCTGCTCCGGCTATCTGCACGAGCCGATCATTCCCAACATCCCCGGCCTGAAGGATTTTCAGGGCAAGCTGTTCCATTCTTCCCGCTGGGACCATGATCACGACCTGAGCGGCGAGAAGGTGGCGGTGATCGGCACCGGCGCCTCGGCGATCCAGTTCGTGCCGGAAATTCAGCCCAAGGTACAACAGCTCACCCTGTTCCAGCGCACCCCGCAATGGGTGCTGCCCAAGCCGGATCACCCCATCCCCAAAATCGAGGAAAACTTCTTCCGCCTGCCGTTCACCCTGAACGCTTGGCGCAAGACCCTTTACGGCGGCTTTGAAGCCTTCGGTATCGGCTTTCGCAAACCGGCGCTGCTGCGACAGATCCAGAAAATGGGCGAGGCGCATATCCGCCTGGCCATCAAGGACCCTGCCCTGCGCGAGAAACTGACCCCGGATTACACTCTGGGCTGCAAGCGGGTACTGATGAGTAACCAGTATTACCCGGCACTCAATCAGGACAATGTGGATGTGTTCGCCACCGGCCTGCGGGAAGTGCGCGGCAATACGCTGGTGGGTCAGGACGGCAGCGAGTGCGAGGTGGACACGATCATTCTGGGTACCGGGTTCTTCGTCACCGAGCCGCCCATTGCCGATCACATCTTCAACGATGCGGGCGAGTCGCTCAGCCAGCTCTGGAAGGACGGCATGCAGGCCTACCGGGGTACCACCATCGCCGGCCTGCCGAACGCTTTCATGGTGCTGGGCCCGAATCTTGGTATCGGCCACAACTCCGCCTTTATCGTCATCGAGGCGCAGATCAACTATATCCTCAGTACCCTGCAAACCATGCGCGACCAGCAACTGAGCCGGGTGGAAGTGAACGCCGACAGCCAGAAAACCTACAACCGCAAGGTCCAGAAAGACCTGCAGGGCACGGTCTGGAACACCGGCGGCTGCTCCAGCTACTACCTGGACAAGAACGGCTTTAACAGCGTGGGCTTCCCCTGGAGCACCCTGGAAATGCAGCGTCTGCTCAAGCACTTTGATGCGGAAAACTACTCGCTCACAGCCGCCACCCAACCCGTCTTTTAATGTGAACAGGCCAGAATCATGACAAACAACACCCCATCTCCCCGTCGCGCCCTGGTTCTGGGCTGTGGCGGCGTCGCTGGCGGCGCCTGGTCCATCGCCGCCCTGCACCATCTCGAGCAGCAACTGGGCTGGGACGCCCGTGACGCAGACATCCTCATCGGCACCTCGGCAGGGGCGGTGCTGGCCACCCTACTGGGCAGCGGCATTAGCGTGGATCAGCTGCTGTCCTGTCAGCAGGGCACCCGTCAACAATGTCGCTGGGATCACGACAGCGATACCGGCGGCGCCTTGCCACCGCTACCCGCGGCCAGCCTCACCGGCGCCAAACTTGCCCTGAAAGGCTTACGTGGAGACGTCTCCCCATTGACCGCCTTCTGCGGACTACTGCCCCGGGGCCAGTTCGATATGACACCTTTCCGGCGCTTGGTTGACGACGCTACGGGGGGCGCAGACTGGGTAGCCCATCCGGCCACCTGGATCATGGCTGTGGATACCACCAGCGGCAAACGAGTGGCTTTCGGTAAAGGCGGCGCACCGCGGGCCCACATCCGCGACGCGGTCTGTGCGTCCTACGGGGTGCCCTTCTGGTGCCCACCGGTAAGCCTGGGCAACCGCAACTACATCGACGGCGGCGTGGCCTCCCCCACCTCGGCGGATCTGCTGGTGGACAGCGCCGTGGACGAGGTCATCATTCTTGCCCCCATGGCCTCACGGCAACCGGACAAGCCCCGCTCGCCCCTGGCAGTCATCGAACGGCGGGTACGCCGTTACATGACCGGTATCGTGGATCGGGAAGTGAACAAACTGGAAAAGGCGGGCAAGAGAGTGATTCGTCTGGAGCCCAATGCGGACGACCTGAAAGCCTTTGGTTTCAATATGATGGACCCTGCTCGCCGCCGCCAGGTGCTGGACACGGCGTTAGTGACCACGCCTGTAACGGTACAAAACGCGCTTTAGTCAGGTAACGCGGGGAGGTTTGCCGGGCGACCTCCCTCGTATTGCCTAGAGTGAGTCCACCGCCGCGATCAGCGACGCCTTGATCTCATGCAGGGAACCGTGTGCCGCCTGGCCCTCGGCGTGGATTAACCCGCCCAACACCAACGCCCCCACCGCCAACGCCACCAGCGCCAGCAGCCGCACGCGGTCGGCTTCAAGCTTTCGTGCCGCCGGAAACTGGCCGGTCTTTCGGTTCCTGTCTTGTGTGTGCACTCGCATAATGCCACCTCCCCTTTAGTTCTACCCGGGGCAAGGCGAACTCGCAAGTGCCGCCCTAAGCGTGCAAGGAGCATTCCGGGCAAAAGCGCAGAGTGCGGAAATACAGCTTGGCCACCGGCAAGGCGTGAATACAGTGAGTGAAATCCCCCAGGTAAATGCGCTGATCGTTTTCATTTGGCAACTGCTGACAATTCACCGTGTGGATTTCCCAGGTGTCGTCATCGGCCATGATCTTGCTGAGGTAATACCGCATACCCTTCCCCGATTAGCGGATTCGACAAGGGGGCATGTTATGGATTTGAGACGTGAACGGTATGAAAAGAAAGTAAAAACTGGCAAGGAATACATTAACTTGATAGCGACCCTGACCCGGATGTCCCGCGACCAAAGATGCCAAAAAACAAAAGGCCGTAACAGCAACGCTGTTACGGCCTTTCTTTGAGATGGTGCGCCAGGAGGGAGTTGAACCCCCACACCTCTCGGCACCAGAACCTAAATCTGGCGTGTCTACCAATTCCACCACTGGCGCAATGGGCGGCTATTCTAGCAGGCTAATCGTTAATTACCAGCGGGATCAGCCGCCCTGGAGAATCCGGTAGAGCGCCTGCAGGTCCTTGTCGATTTTCGCTACCTTGCCCGCCAGGGCGGACACCTCGGCACTGTTGTCTGATACCGGTTGTGCCACGGGGGTGGTGGCCGGTTGCGGTCGGTCGGCCAGGCTGCTGATCCGTGAGGACAGGCCTTTCAGTCTACTGTCCATGTCGTCCAGGCGAGTGGCCAGCTCAGCGCTCTCCTGGCTGCTGTTACGCTGCTTGGCCAGGGCCACGGTAAGCCCGCGTACCTTGGCATTCAGCTCGCGCAGATCGTCACGCAGGCTGGTCACCGCCGCATTACCGGGGGCGGCCTCGGTTGAGTACAGGGCGGGCGCTTTTTCAACACTGCGTGCGTCTTCCTGCCCCTGGCGTTCGGAGGCCAGCTGATAGTATTGCTGTCGCAATTCGCTGAGCTCACGGCTGGTTTCGCTGTTGGCCAACCACTGGCTGGCGGCCAGCAACAGGGCGATGACCGCCAGCACCAGCGACAACCACAGCAAGCCGGAATGGCCGCCTTCGCTGACCGATATCGGTTTGTGTTTTTTCTGGGGCCCCAGCGTCACCGGCTCTAGGTCCGGCCCCGGTACTGGGGTGGCTACCGCCAGCACATCCTGATTCAGCCCCTGTAAACGCCGTTCTTTACTTTCCGGCAACTTGGCCATGGCAAGACGCTCTTTTACTTGTTGTTTTTAGCTGATCACCACCCCCCGTGGTCTATCAGCGCCCTTCCAGTTTATCCAAACGGCTGTTTACCTGCAGCCGATAGGCATCAAAAGCAGCAACCGCTGCTTCCGTATCATCCACCCGGTCCTTCAGCGATGCCAGCCCGGCCTGGGCTTTCTCCAGCTTGGCAAGACCGTTTTTCAGGCTTTGCTGCTGGCTTTCCAGTTGATTGATGTTTTCCGCCAACACATCTACCTGGGTCTGCATCTGGCTGATACGGGTCTGCCACTGCTCACTGCTCTTGTTCACTGCGGTCACCGCACTGTCCACCTGCTTCTTCAGGGCGGCGGTGTCCTTGCTGATGCCCTGCAGTTTGCCATCCACGCCAGCCTGGGCCTTTTTTACCTCATTGAGGGTGGCGGACAAGGCGGTCAACTTCTTGCTCTGCTCGTCAATATCCGCCCGGTTACGCTTGTTGCTCAGATCCCAGAGTTTGCGGATTTCAGTGTTGTTTTCTTCCAGCTTCTTGCCCTGGGTGCGAACCGTATCCAGCAGCTTGTCGGAGGACTGGTTCAGGCTCTCGTCGGTGGCAGACAACCGGGACTGGAGGTTGCCCAGCTCTTGGCTGGATTCCGAGATGCGCTCGTCCATCTGTGTCTGCAGCACGGTCATCTGTTTCTGGAACCAGACGCCCATGACGGCGATCAGTACCACCAGCACCAGGCAGGCAATCATCCAGCCACCGCCGCTACCATGGGAGGCTGGCGGTGTTTTTTTTGGGGCCTTGGGCGGCTTCCCCGCGCCCTTGCCGGACGGCTTGTTGTTGCCTGCGGAAGAGGGCCGGCGACCCGCATCACCATGGTCATCCACGGAGACATCATTCAGATTACCCAGATTTACTTCACGATCTCGCGTCATTCCTGTGTCCTGCAATCCCGGCTAATAGCCTGATTGATGGCGATTGATAGATAGTGCCATGGGGGGGCACCGCTGCGCTGCCGAACAGCGCCCATTATTGCCTGTATATAAAAACTTATTCTCCGCTCTTCTCGAACAACGGCTGTTCGGTGGCGTAGTACACCATGTCGCCCAGCTCGTGCTTTCCTGCGTCGTTCTTGATCAACGGCAGGAAGATCACCCAGGGGCGCACGTCACGGTGATCCACCTGGGCCCAAACCCCGGTGATTTTTTCGCCGTTATCACCGGTGATGTCATGCAGACGGAACAGGCCCATCAGCTCGATATCCGGCTGCTCCTTGCCGATCTTGCGCAGCTGCATGAACAGGCCCTGAGCCCACTCTTCGGCGCTGGGAGCATCCTCTTTATCACCGGAATAGCCTACTGCCTGTACCGTCTCACCGGACTGGATCAAGCCGAAAGGATAGAGCCCACCGGAGCGCTGGATGGCCTGCAATGCCTGGCGCAACCCAGCCTCTGCCAGCTGGTCCATGGCTTGCTGATCAGGGCTTTTCTTTGCCTGCTCCTCGGTGGAGGCAGACGCCAGCTCTTCGGCCATGGCACCCGTTGCCCACAACCCCATGACAAGAAAAAAGATTCCCAAAAAACGCATATCGCACCTGTTATTTTGATTAACCTGCCGGTTGGACCACACAAAGCCCGACAATATCCCGGGCCGAGGACGCTACCAAACTTCCCTCATCGCCGCCAGATAGACACGAAAAAGGCCGCAAAAGCGGCCTTTTTCGTTACCTGAACGGTATCCCGAGAGGGGATAACCCGTCTTAGCCGGCAAAGTTGCTGGCGGCAAAGTCCCAGTTGATCAGGTTCCAGATGGATTCCAGATACTTGGGACGGGCATTGCGGTAATCCACGTAGTAGGCGTGCTCCCATACGTCCACGGTGAACAGCGGGGTCTGGCCCTTGTCGTGAGCGATCGGGGTATCCGCATCGTCAGTGTTGACGATTTCCAGGCTGCCATCGCTGTTCTTCACCAGCCAGGTCCAGCCGGAACCGAAGTTACCGGTCGCTTTGGCGTTGAACTGGGATTTGAACTCGTCGAAGGAACCGAAGGCAGTGTCGATGGCCGCAGCCAGGTCGCCGGTGGGAGCGCCACCGCCGTTGGGGCTCAGGCTGTTCCAGTAGAAGGTGTGGTTCCAGACCTGGGCGGCCTGGTTGAACAGACCGCCTTCAGCGCTCTTGATGATCTCTTCCAGGGATTTGCCTTCGTTGTCGGTGCCGGCAACCATCTCGTTCAGCTTGGTCACATAGGCATTGTGGTGCTTGCCGTGATGGTACTCGAGCGTCTCTGCAGAGATATGCGGTTCCAGTGCATTTTTCTCGAACGGAAGCGGCGGTAATTCAAAAGCCATAGTCATTTCCCCTGACATCATGTTGTTCTGTTGCGGCTTGGCAACAGAAAGAAATTCCCCGCTGACGGCATGCCTGCCGCCAACGGCTGAATGATAATAACAAGCTACCGGCGGCAATCTCCACCACGGACCGGGGGTTTACCATGATTGCCTTTGGCTGCAATAGACGAATCCTATCGCCAATGCCTGATCCGTGACCGGCAGGTCCCTGTGAGATGGGGTGTCTCCCCCTTGTTTCAAGTACAATGCGCCCCAAATTTTGATAACTGCATGCTGGCAGGAGAAAACGATGTCTGATGATGCTGTAGTAATTGTAAATGGTGCCCGTACTGCCATGGGTGGCTTCCAGGGTTCCCTGTCTGCGGTCTCCGCTCCCGAACTGGGCGCCGCCTCTATCCGTGAAGCCGTGTCCCGTGCCGGCCTGAAGCCGGAAGACGTACAGGAAGTCATCATGGGCTGTGTACTGCCCGCTGGCCTCAAGCAGGGCCCAGCCCGCCAGGCCATGCGTCTGGCTGGCCTGCCGGACAACACCGGTGCCACCACCATCAACAAGCTGTGTGGTTCCGGCATGAAAGCCACCATGTTCGCCTACGATTCCATCAAGGCCGGCACCAACGACATCGTCGTTTCCGGTGGCATGGAATCCATGACCAATGCTCCCTATGTGCTGGACAAGGCCCGCAGCGGCATGCGCATGGGTCATGGTCAGGTCTATGACCACATGTTCCTGGACGGGCTGGAAGATGCCGAAACCGGCCGCCTGATGGGCTCCTTCGCCCAAGAAGTGGCGGACAAGCGTTCCATTAGCCGGGAAGACATGGACAACTACGCCATCGAATCCCTGAAACGCGCCCAGGCCGCCATCGACAACGGCTGGTTCAAAGATGAGATCGTGCCGGTGACCGTGAAGACTCGTAAAGGTGAAACCGTGGTGGACACCGACGAGCAGCCCGGCAACGCCAACATCGACAAGATCCCGACCCTGCGTCCGGCCTTCGCCAAAGACGGCACCGTGACCGCCGCCAACGCCAGCTCCATCTCCGATGGCGGCTCTGCACTGGTACTGGCCCGCGAGTCCGTGGCCAATGAGCGTGGCCTGAAACCGCTGGCCCGCATCCTGGCCCACGCCACCAACAGCAAACACCCTAGCGAGTTCACCATTGCCCCCATCGGTGCCACCGAAGCGGTAATGAAGAAAGCTGGTTGGACCGTGGACGACGTGGATCTGTTCGAGATCAACGAAGCCTTCGCCATGGTAGCAATGATGCCGATGATCGACCTGGGCATTCCCCACGACAAGGTGAACATCCACGGTGGCGCCTGTGCCCTGGGCCACCCGGTGGGCTCCACCGGCTCACGCATCATTCTCACCCTGATCCACGCGCTCAAGCGCACCGGCGGCAAGCGCGGTGTGGCCAGCCTGTGCATCGGCGGTGGTGAAGCCACTGCGGTGGCCGTCGAGCTGGTGTAACAAGCCTGACGCTTGATGCCAGACAAAAACGGGGCCTTCGGGCCCCGTTTTTTGTTGGAGCCTTGCTCGCAAGGCGAAATGGGGTCATACCCTTGCGCGTTTCGACAATTCGCCTTGCGAGCAAAGCTTCAACGGTTCGTCCTTACCCAACCCCGAAACATCCGCTTTCATTTTCAAACTCTGTTGCACTTTCCTGACCGGATTCGCCCTCCGTCGTATACGCAAAACCGGGTTTCACCTGTACTCTGACCGGCTAGTCATCGTTTTGGGTTGGGCACAGGCCCGGGAGCACCATGTCAGCATTACCCGTTATTACCGCCATGGGCGGCATCAATGCGGCCGGCCGTAGCGCCCTGCATTTCGGCTTTCAGCGACTGATTTTCGAGGCCCTGCCGGATACCGGCCGCCAGGACACCCTGAGTTCGCTGGGCCAGTTGACCGGTCGCAGCCCGGACAGCCAGCTGGCCGCTACCCTGATCCGTGCCCTGCCCGACTCTCACCGCCTCCACGCCGCCATCAGCGGCACCAGTGACATTCCCGTTACCCTGGAAATGCGCAACATGGACCTGCCTGACTCGCTACCCGCGGGCTGGCAGGTCTCCCCTATCGACAAGCGCCGCAGCTGGGTGACCCTGCCTGCGGGGCTGGACCTGCGTGTCCCCCATGATGCGCCGCGTCGGGTCAGTGCCGCCGGGCAACTGCCGGACGGCTTCGACCCCGGCGCCCTGTATGCCTCGCGCAATCACCCCCGCGCCCTGCAGATGGCCATCTTCGGCATCAGCGATGCGCTGGGGGATCTGGGCATGGACTGGGCCACCGTGGCCTCCAAGGTGCGCCCGGATCAGGTGGCCGTGTACGCCAGCAACGCCATGTCGCAGCTGGACGACAACGGCCTGGGCGGCGTCATGCGTTTCCCGCCCAACGGCCAGCGCATTACCTCCAAGCAGGTGCCACTGGGCCTGGGCGAGATGACCGCGGATTTCCTCAACGCCTATGTGCTGCACTCCGTGGGCACCACCGGCGGCATGCTGGGCGCCTGCGCCACCTTCCTCTACAACCTGGAAAAAGGGGTGCAGGCCATCCGCAGCGGCAAGGTGCGGGTAGCCATCGTCGGCACCAGCGAAGCGCCGCTGGTGGCGGAGATCATGGAAGGTTACCGGGCCATGGGCGCGCTGGCGGAAGACCAGGATCTGGCAGCGCTGGATGGCGCGGCTCAGGCCGATGTCCGCCGCGCCTGCCGGCCGTTTTCCGACAACTGCGGCTTTACCATGGCCGAGTCCGCCCAGTTCACCGTGCTGATGGATGACGCCCTGGCCCTAGAGCTGGGGGCCGATATTCTCGGCGCGGTGCCGGATGTGTTCATTCATGCGGACGGCGCCAAGAAATCCATTTCCGCCCCCGGCGTGGGCAACTACCTGACCGTGGGCAAGGCCGCCGCCCTGACCCGCCAGCTGATCGGCGAACAGGGCCTGCGCGAGCACAGCTTTGTCCACGCCCACGGCACCGGCACCCCTCAGAACCGGGTCACCGAATCAGTGATTCTGGACCGGGTGGCCGAGGCCTTCGGCGTGCGCCACTGGCCGGTCATCGCCATCAAGGCGTTTGTGGGACACTCGCTGGGCAGTGCCGGTGGCGATCAGCTGGCTGCGGCCCTGGGCAGTTTTGCCCAGGGCGTACTGCCTGGCATCCGCACCATCGATCACATCGCCGACGATGTGCACCGCCAGCACCTGGACTTTGCCATGGACCATGTGCCGCGCGACGACCTGCAGGCCAGCCTGATCAATTCGAAAGGCTTTGGCGGCAACAACGCCACCGCCGTGGCTCTGTCCGCCACGGTCACCGAAGCCATGCTGCGCCAGCGCCACGGGGACAAGGCGATAAAAGGCTGGCAAAGCGCTCGGGACAGCGTGCTGCAGGCCAAGGCCGGTTTCCGCGACCACTGCCTGAACGAAGCCCCCAAGCCGGTGTACCGATTTAACGACGGGGTGATGGGGGATGCGGCGGTAACGTTGAATCAGGAGTCGGTGCAACTCAATGGTGGGACCATTATGTCGTTTGATGCGGATGGCAGCCTGAAAGAGTATCAGATAGGCAGTCAGGATTAGTGCCCCAAAGCCACCGATGAAAAGCCACTTGGGGCCTTTTTCAACACCCTGTTAAGGTAATGGCACTCCGACCGATGGACTGCCCATGATCCGACTGAAACTTGCCCTGCTCATGCTGCTGGCGCTGATCGCCTGCAGCGCCCTCTGGCACCGTTACAAACCCCTGCCGGACGGGCTGGCCCATGAGTCGCCGTTGCTGCCCGCCATGGGCCTGAACTTGCTGGTAGATGACACCTGGGAAACCGCCGATGGCGGCCGAGGCATGCGCCAGCGCATTTTCGACGAGGCCCTGCGGTTGATCGGCCAGGCCCGACAACTGGTGGTAGTGGACATGTTCTTGTTCAATGCCTTTCAGGGCGCCGACGATGCCAGTTACCGCCCTCTGTCCGAGCAGCTGACCCGGGCGCTGGTGGCCAAGAAACAGCAGCAACCGGCTCTGCCGGTCATCCTGATCACCGATCCGATCAACACCCTCTACGGCGGCCTGCACAGCGAGCACCTGGAGCGCCTGGAAGGCGCCGGCGTGGTAGTGATCACCACGCCGCTGGCACGCCTGCGCGACTCCAACCCGAGCTGGTCGGGGATCTGGCGGGTCTGCTGTCAGTGGTTGGGCAACAGCAATGAGGGCGGCTGGCTACCCAACCCCATGGGACCGGGCCAAGTCACCCTGCGCAGCTACCTGACCCTGCTCAACTTCAAGGCCAACCACCGCAAGACCCTGGTGGTGGATGAAGGGGACCGGTGGACCGCTCTGGTCACCACTGCCAACCCCCATGATGCCAGCAGCGCCCACAGCAATCTGGGCATCACCTTCCAGGGTCCGGCTGTTGCGCAGCTGCTGGAGAGTGAGCTGGCCGTGGCCAGAATGGCGGGCGTCAGCCTGCCCAATCTGCCTGCAGCACCCGGCCCCGCAACGTCCGACGATGCTGCCGCTCAGCTTCAGGTACTCACCGAAGGCGCCATCCGTGATGCTCTGCTTGCCGCCGTTGAGCGCAGCCGCGGCGGAGAGGCACTGGATATCTCGGTGTTCTACCTGTCCCACCGCCCCCTGGTGAAGGCGCTGTTGGCGGCCCATGAGCGAGGTGTGGCGATACGCGTTCTGCTGGACCCCAACAAGGATGCCTTCGGCCGCCAGAAAAACGGCATCCCCAACCGTCAGGTGGGTGCGGAGCTTCGTGCCGCAGGTATCGAGGTGCGCTGGTGCAATACCCAGGGCGAGCAGTGCCATACCAAGATGTTGTTACGCAGAGGAGCTGAACGCTCGGAGGTCATTATCGGCTCCGCCAACTTCACCCGCCGCAATTTGGACAACCTGAACCTGGAAAGCAGCGTGCGAGTGCTGGCAAAAACGGATCACTCCCTGATGGTCGATGCCCGATCCGCCTTTGCCAGACGCTGGGAAAATCGTGACGGGGAGAAACACAGTACCGATTACGGGGTGTACGCGGATGAAGCGACCTGGAAGTACTGGGTGTATCGGGTGATGGAATTTACCGGGTGGAGTAGTTTTTAAGGCAAAGGCAATTTTCACCACAAAGCAGACGCGCCTACTTCGCAAACCGTAGGAGCGTCGCTGGCGGCGCGAACCGGAACGCAGTGGAGGTAACGCCCGCGAGGGCGGTCCGTAGGGTGCATGAAGTGCATAACCAACGCCAGGAATCGCGCCGCCAGCGACGCTCCTACAGAAAGGGAGGGGTTATTCCGTCGCCGGAGACTCTTTCACCGGCCGGTTGCGATACCAATCCAGACCGCTGACTGCACCATTGATCAGCCAGGCGGCTGCCACCAGACCACCCGCCATAGGCCAGCCCCAGGTCTCCGGCAACAGGTCGGTACCGGGGACAAATACCAGGAACAGCAGGGTTTCCAGCAGCGCCAACAACAGGGGCGCGGCCAGACGGGCCGGGTAATGCAGTTCGACGCCCAACCAACGCAGGGCGGCAGCGCCCATGCCAAGGCCAAGCCAGATAACGATCAGACCACCAATAATCACTGCCACTCTTAATGCTCCTGTTGCTGTCGTCCGTAGAGTGCCTCACGACCATGCCTTACCGCCATGGCCTCGCGCACTTTTTTCGGCAGGCCGCCCACCACCAGGGCATAGGAATGGTCGATCAT
Organism: Alcanivorax sp.; assembly: GCF_019431375.1. Classification (NCBI taxonomy): domain Bacteria; kingdom Pseudomonadati; phylum Pseudomonadota; class Gammaproteobacteria; order Oceanospirillales; family Alcanivoracaceae; genus Alcanivorax; species Alcanivorax sp. The sequence goes on along the minus strand of NZ_CP080267.1, from coordinate 3,735,627 downwards.
GCGCTGGATTTCCCCCTCCGGGATGGAGCCATCCAGCTTGATGGTATTCCAGTGTTTCTTGTTCATGTGGTAGCCGGGGATCACGGCCTCGAAAATATCCCGCAGCGCCAGGGCCTGGTCCGGGTCGCATTTGAGATTCATGCGTCCTTCGCCCTGCTCTTCCCCCAGCGTCGCAAACATCTTGTCCCGCACCTTCATCACCGCCACATCCGGGCCGAAGGGGAAATCCTTGCGCGCTTCCGGCTTGCTCAACAGATACGCTTGCGCAGCTTTGACATCCATGATCGAGACATTCCTTATTGACCCGCTATTGCGACATTGGCCGGCTGGGTCGACGGCCCCAATAACTCGCCATGATACCGCCCCCTGCTCACCGCCGCAGCACAGGGGGAAGCCTGCACATAGCGCCTATGGCGGGCAGGCAGATTCGCGCCCAATAAAAACCCCGGCGGATAGCCAGGGTCTTGTGTCCCGACAGTACCCTTGTGAGGCGGGGCCGAAACAAGTCAGGAAGTTTACCCGCTTGTGAAAAGGATCGCGACCGCTGAGTCGGCGCATTTACCTCTCATGCACGAAACCCATCACTGACGGGAATACGACACAACAACGCGAGGCTCGTCTTACTCGCATTGTTGTGTACGCCTGCTGCGTTGCTATGAAATTTCGCGGGTTTCGCGGAACAGGATTTCCGGGTGGCGCTCCTGTGCCAGTTGCAGGTTGACCCGGGTCGGGGCCAGATAGGTCAGGTGCCCGGCGCCATCGCGGGACAGGTTGTCGTGGGCCTTGCGCTCAAAGGCCGCCAGCTCTTTTTCGCTGTCGGCTTCGATCCAGCGGGCGGTGGCCACACTCACAGGTTCATAGCGGCAGTCCACGCCGTACTCGCCTTTCAGGCGCGCCGCGACCACGTCGAACTGCAGGGTACCCACAGCGCCGAGAATCACGTCGTTGTTGCGCAGCGGGAAGAACACCTGGGTGGCACCCTCTTCCGCCAGCTGGGTCAGCCCCTTGTGCAACTGCTTGCTCTTCAGCGGATCGTTGAGCACCACGCGCTGGAACAGTTCCGGAGCGAAGTGGGGAATGCCGGTGAACGCCAGCTCTTCGCCTTCAGTGAAGGTGTCACCAATCTGGATGGTGCCGTGGTTGTGCAGGCCGATGATGTCGCCGGAAAAGGCCTCGTCTACGTTATCGCGCTCACCGGCCAGGAAGGTCAGTGCATCGGGGATGCGCACGTCCTTGCCGGTACGCACCTGCTTGAGCTTGATGCCCTTGTGGTATTTGCCGGAACAAATACGCATGAAGGCAATGCGGTCACGGTGACGCGGGTCCATATTCGCCTGGATCTTGAACACGAAGCCGGTCATCTTGGGCTCGTCGGCGGCCACCGTGCGTGCGGTGGCGTCCCGGGGCTGAGGCGGCGGCGCCCAGTTCACCAGGCCATCAAGCATATGGTCGACGCCGAAGTTGCCCAGAGCAGTACCGAAAAACACCGGGGTCAGCTTGCCGGCCAGGAAACGCTCCAGATCGAACTCGTGGCTGGCGCCCTGCACCAGTTCCAGGGTCTCTCGCAGCTCTTCCGCGTAGTCTGCGCCGACGGCCTGGTCCAGCTCAGGATTGTCGAGCCCTTTCACTTCGCGCACGTCCTGCACGGTGTGGCCCTGGCCAGTCTTGTAGAGAACGGTGGTGTCGGTGAGCAGGTTGTAGACGCCCTTGAAACTCTTGCCCATACCAATGGGCCAGGTCACCGGGGCACACTCGATCTTGAGCACGTCCTCGATTTCGTCCAGCACTTCAATGCCGTCGCGCACGTCCCGGTCCAGCTTGTTGATGAAGGTGAGGATCGGGGTATCCCGCAGGCGGCACACCTCCATCAGCTTGACGGTCCGCTCCTCCACGCCCTTGGCGGCGTCGATTACCATCAATGCCGAATCCACGGCGGTGAGGGTGCGGTAGGTATCCTCGGAGAAGTCGGCGTGGCCAGGGGTGTCCAGCAAGTTGACGGTAGCGCCCTTGTAGGGGAACTGCATCACCGAGGTGGTCACGGAAATGCCCCGCTCCTTCTCCATCTCCATCCAGTCGGAGGTGGCGTGTTTGCCGGACTTCTTGCCTTTCACGGTACCCGCGCTCTGGATCAGGTTGCCGTACAACAGCAGTTTTTCGGTAATGGTGGTTTTACCGGCGTCCGGGTGCGAGATGATCGCGAAGGTGCGGCGCTTGGCCACCTGGTCTTGCAGGCTCATGGGTTCCGACTCTGACTGGAGATTTGCGAGGCGCGAGTATAGCAGCCTTGCGGGGCCGTATCAGCGGGTAGCCCTAACCTGTCAGACGATACCGGAGCCCTTGAGTTGACGCTGGCGCATCAGCAAATAGAGGGCAAAGCCCACCGCCACCCCGGGCACCACCCCCAGCAGCAGCGCCAGCCAGCCGCCGCGGATCTGGTAGCGCTGGCGCTCGAACACCACCCAGATGGCGAGCACCACCCAGCACAGGATCACATCGGTGGCGTAGCCCGCGGCAAAGGGATTCACAAAACCGCCGGCAGCAGCCGCAATGATATCCGGGTTGGCGAGCAGCGGCGGGATAATCAGTACCGCAAACACCACACAAAAGCTCAGGGCTACCAGCAATAACAGTCGACGAAACAGCTTCTCTGACACAGGCTCGATCCTCGCAATAGGTCATCCGTGATAGCCGTATCCTTGAGGATTTATCCCGGGGTGTCCACCTTTCCAGCACGGCACTTCAGGGCGAACCGAAAGCAGTGCTAGAGTGTCGGTTCCAGAACCATAAGGATACCCGACCATGTCTGTTTATCTTCGCGCTTTTGCTGCCCTCCTCCTCGCCACCCTGCTGGCGGCCTGCAGCCGTACTCCGGATGCCGGCGATGCCCGTAAAGCGCTGGAAGCAGAACTGGACAACGCTCATCTGTCCGGGCTGCTGGCGGTGACCGATGTGGAAAAACGCAACGGTTACGATGACGGCGACGGTCGCTACACCCTGGAAGTGGATTATCAGCTGAAAGCCAGGGAAGATCTGAGCGGCTATACCGACAAGATCAAGGGGAATGAAGATCTGTCCGGCATGGATCGCTTCGCCATGATCATGACCCTCAGCGCCCTGCGCATGGAGCATGGCAATTTCAAGAAGGGGGATACCTTCCAGCGGCAGCGGGTAATTACCTTCCGGGATTCGGAAAACGGCTGGATGCCGATTCAGGAGTAAAAGGAAGCTGCAAGCCTCAAGCTACAATGCGGGCTGGGCCGTGCTAATCGAATAACGCCCTGCCCGCGTTTTTTGTAGGAGCCTGCTTGCAGGCGATTGGGGTTGGGGTGGCACTGGATTGGTAGGGCTTGGTTAGACCTGTCGAGCTCTGAGTCGATTTCCGCGCAAGCGCGGTTCGCCATGCAAGCATAGCTCCTACAGCGGCTTTGTAGACAGCCCCCCAATCCCACAAGTGTAGCTTGTAGCATAATTATTTATGCCCGCCGGAAAGCAGGCACTGCATCAACACCGCATTCTCGTGCCCGTCCCCCTTGCGGTAATAATTCTTGCGCATGCCACAGACCTCAAAGCCCAGCTGGCGGTACAGTGCCTGGGCGCTTTGATTGCTTTCCCGCACTTCCAGATAGACCACGGTCATGGCGTCGGCCCGGGCAGCGCTCAGAGCCTGTTGCAGTAATCGCCGGGCGATGCCGCGACGCTGCCAGGCCGGCGCCACGGCAATGTTGAGAACATGGGTTTCGTCGAGGATTCGCGACAGGATCAGAAAGGCCACCGGGACATCGTCCACGGTGGCCACCTGGCACAGATAGTTGGCGTTGCCCAGGCAATCGCGAAAGTGCGTGCTGCTCCAGGGGGTGAGCTGGGCGGCTGTTTCGATGGCCAGCACCGCTTCTACATCTTCCAGCTCCATGGCGCGGATGGTTGCCATGCGGGTCGGCTCACTCGCCATGGAAGCCATTTGCCTGCATGGCCTGCCAGCTGGCTTTCTTGTGCTGCGCCGGCTCCGCCAGCATTTCTGCCAGGCTGCTGACCACCAACGCGTGGCGGCCGCCCAATTCGAAGGGCTGGTAGCGGGGCTGATCAAACAGCGCCTCACTGAGCGCCTCCGGCAAGCAGAGCAGGACGCGCTCTCCACCCGCCTGTTCACAGAGGCCGGCAATAAAGGCCGAGAGGGCCTGAGAGGCTTCTGCTGCCGGCATGGGCTGGTCGGTCAGCGGACAGAAGAACCGTCGCGGACGCTGGGGGCGTGCCTGAAACAGGGCCAGCAGGTTGGCCATCAGTGGCGCTTCAAACCGACCCAGTCCCGGTGCCTGGCTGTCTTCCTGGGCACATAGCAACCAGGTATCACCACCCAGATGGGCTTCCAGGGTAAAGGTCAGACCCTTGCCTTTGCCCGCTGCCGGTGCGGTTGGCGCGGGTTGCGGAGTATCGGTGGCGGCTTTCGGCAGAGACGGACTCTGCGGGGCCTCCTGAACCGGCGCCTCACTGACAACCGGGGCAGCTGTTTGCGGCGGGGCCGGGGCGGGTGCGTCCTGGACAGGCGCGGGTGATGTCGGCGCTGCCGGCTGCTCTTCCTCGTCCTCCCAGTCCAGCAACGGCGAGGACGCGGCACCGGGCAATGGCGCCCTGGCCACCCAGGGCGTCAGCCCCAGGGCTTTCAGATAGTGTTGTCGCTGGGCTTCATTCATAGGGCGCTCCGCGCCGGTCGAACGTCTGAAGTCTGAAGTCGGACTCTCAAAAACAGACCGACCGCCAGGATTTTGGCGTCAGACATCCGACGACCGACCTCCGACCAGAAACTCATACATCTGCCGCCTGCGGGTGAGCCCGTTCCAGGCCCGCCGCAAAATGGTTTAGTGCATTCAGGTAGGCCTTGGCGGAGGCGGTGATGATATCCACATCGGCACCATGACCGTTGACGATACGGCCGCCTTTTTCCAACCGCACGGTGACCTCTCCCTGGCTGTCGGTGCCGGCGGTGATGGCATTCACCGAGTACAGCTGCAGGATGCTGTGGCTGTCCGCCAGCATCTCGATGGCCTTGAAGGCCGCATCCACCGGACCGGCACCGGTGGACGTCGCTTCCCGCTCTTCACCATCAATGGTCAGCACGATGCGCGCTTCCGGAGTTTCACCTGTGCGCGCAGTGGCTTCCAGCAGCACCAGTTTGAAACGTTCTTCCTCGGCGGCTTTCTTGGTGTCGCTGACCAGGGCCTGCAGGTCCTCGTCGAACACTTCGTGCTTCTTGTCAGCCAGATCCTTGAAGCGCTGGAAGGCTTCGTTCATGGCCGCTTCCGAGGCAAAGGTGATGCCCAGCTCGTCCAGACGGGCACGGAAGGCGGCACGGCCGGAGTGCTTGCCCAGCACCATGCGGTTGGTGTGCCAGCCCACGTCCTCGGCGGACATGATCTCGTAGGTTTCCCGGTGCTTGAGCACCCCGTCCTGGTGGATGCCGGACTCGTGGGCGAACGCGTTGGCGCCGACGATGGCCTTGTTGGGCTGCACCGGGAAGCCGGTGATCTGCGACACCATTTTCGAGGTGGGCACGATTTCTTTGGCGTTGATGCCGGTATCCACATTGAACAGGTCCTGGCGGGTGCGGACCGCCATGACGATCTCTTCCAGGGAGGCATTACCGGCCCGTTCACCGAGACCGTTGATGGTGCACTCTACCTGCCGGGCACCGGCCTGCACCGCCGCCAGGGAATTGGCCACGGCCAGCCCCAGGTCGTTATGGCAATGCACGGAGAACACCGCCTTGTCGGCGTTGGGGATTCGGCTGAGCAGCTTGCCGATGGTGTCACCGAACTGCTCGGGAATGGCATAGCCCACCGTGTCGGGGATGTTGATGGTGGTAGCGCCGGCGTCGATCACCGCTTCAATGATGCGGCAGAGGAAATCCAGCTCGGAGCGACCGGCGTCTTCGCAGGAAAACTCCACATCACCCATGTGATTGCGGGCGTGCTTCACCGCCGCCACTGCGTGCTCGACCACCTGATCCGGTTCCAACCTCAGCTTGTGCTGCATATGAATCGGGCTGGTGGCCAGGAAGGTGTGAATCCGGCCGGATTCGGCACCGGCCAGCGCTTCCGCCGCCCGGTCGATATCCGACGCCTTGGCCCGGGCCAGGGAGCAGATGGTGGATTCGCGCACGGTATCGGCAATGGCCTTCACCGACAGGAAATCCCCCTGGCTGGCGATGGCGAAGCCGGCTTCGATCACATCCACCTTCATGCGCTCCAGGGCCTTGGCGATACGCAGCTTTTCGTCCTGGTCCATGGTAGCGCCGGGGCTCTGCTCGCCATCGCGCAGGGTGGTATCGAAAATAATCAGGCGTTCTTTGCTCATCGGGGTCTCTCTCTGGCAGGCGAGCGGTCAAGCTCACCGAGCTGTAGGAGCTCTGCTTGCAGGGCGAACAACGGTGGCCAGTTCCCTGCCACGCGGTTGCCAACCTGAAGGCTCTTCGCCACGCGAGCATGGCTCCTACGGTGATTTGTCGTTGTGGTATCGCTGAATTCTACACCAGTCGCAGGGTGCGCAGCACGCACCGGCCTCTCGCCCGGCAATCCCCTCCGCCAGCCGGATCTTTTTGCCATCCACCTCGGCGATCAGCGTCATGTACTCGGTCCGGCGGCCATTGGTGGTGCTGCTCATGCCGGTCTTGAGCACCACCTGCTCCGCCCGCAGCAGTTGCCCCTTGCGGGTAAAAAGGGGCATGCCCAGCCAGCGACGCAGGCTTCGCACTTCACCACCGCGAATCCATACATCCAGACCACGCCCCAGAGTAAACACGGTACTGCCGACAATGGCATAGCCGATAAGCCCGAAAATGCTACCCATAAAATACAGCATGAGCCCTTCGCTGGCAGCGGCGATAAACAACCCGGTGCCCACGGCCGCGAAGATACCACCAAACACCAGTAGCGCCAGCTTCATGCCCAGGTGGCGGCCCGGGCGGCTTTCCAGATGCAGCCCCTGGCCGGTCTGCTCCACCCGGATCTGCTCATTGGCGGATTCCAGCGCCTCCACCTGTCGCTCGCGCTGGTCAGCCATGACGTGGGACTCCGGCAGACGGAAACGGCTTTCCCCCTGCCCGGCCACCACCGGGATATCCCAGCTGCGTTTCAGCTTGCGGCCTTCCACCATGCCCTCCAGCTCTACCCGCCAGCAGATATAGTTGCGGCCACTGCCAGAGGACGGCGGCTGCTCCGCCGGCACATCGAAACAGAACAGGATATCGCTGCCCTGCTGGGCCGGCTGGCACAGGGCGCGCTGGTCGGTCTGCCAGAGGATGTCTTCCACGGTCTTGCGGTCCTTGCCGCTGCCGCTTTCCCGGCCACGGATGCAGCTCAGCCACACCGCCATCTCCGTCTCCCGGGGCAGCGGTTTGCCCAAGTGGATGGAGCCGCCCACCTGGCCACCGGCATGGCCAGGTTCCGGGTCCAGCTGCAAAGGTGTGGGGCCGAAGAACTGGTAATTACTGCGCATTTTCCAGCCTGCGTAGGCAATGCCGGCACCGACTGCGGGAAACAAAAGCACCATCAGAATCGCGTAGTCACCGCGGCTGACCTTGTCCCAGACCGCCAGATAGGCCGGCGACGGCAGCAGAATGAAAATGGCGCCAAAGCCCACCAGGAACCAGTGCCCGGATTTTTCCTTGCTGTAATACTGGCCCCCTTCCGCCAGATCCGCCTTGCCCTTGCTGCCCCGGTTGAACAGAAACATCAGGCCACCGCCCACCAGTGCAAACACACCGCCAAAGGCCAGACCAAACACCAGCGAGCCCCAGCGCAGGGTACGATCCAGATAGGCTTCGGAAGGATTGGCCGGGTTGACCCAGGCCATGACGGTGCGCCCCCGGGAGCGGGCGGATTCCAGCCGGCTGGCCAGGCGCTGCCAGTAATCATCAAAGTTATCGCTGCCGCCGTACTGACTCACGGTATGACTGGAATAGCGGCGCCCCTGATACTCATAGCGGTAGTTGGCGCTGACGCTGTAGGTGGTGGAACCGTCGGAATAACTGCGATTGAGGGTACTGCTAAGCACTGTGGCCGGCACCCTGTCCCAGCTACCGGACTGCCAGTATTGAAAGACCGGCTTGAGGCCCACAAAGAACATCACCGCCAGCCCCGCCACCAGAAAGATGCCGGGAAAGAGTATTGTCATGCAGCCCGAGGCGTTATTGTCTTTCTGCGTTTCCTGTTCTGCATTTTCTGCCGTATTCGACACCGGTTATTCCCCCAAACAACACGACTCCGGCCAGCGCACCGTACAGGTGGGCATTCACATAGACCCGCCCGTCAATCCAGCCACGGAGATAGTCCACGTCATAGCCCGCCTGCTGCTCACTGACAATCCGCCCGGCGATCACCAGCAACACCAGTGAATGCAGCCAGGGATTCCCCCGCCAGCCCTGCAGCAGGCAATAGACCAGCAAGCCATGCAGGATACCGGACAGGCCCACATAGTGCTGCAAACCGGTATCCAGAAAATACAACGCCAGCCCGGTTACCAGCCCGCAAAACAACAACCAACTCCAGAAACGCACCCGATCCAGCAGATCCGTGAAGAAATAACCGCACAGCACCAAGCCGGCCAGATTGAGCAGCATGTGCCAGTGATTGAGATGCACCAAATGGCAGGTAAACAACCGCCAGAGCTGCCCCTGCTCGATAGCCGCCCGGTCAAACCCCAACCAGGGATTCACCCAGGAATGCCCCAGCCCCAACACGACCATGGTGGCCACCACCAGGGCGAAGTGCGGGCGCAGTTTTTTGTCTCTGGGTTGCATGGAGATACCGGCTGAAATTGAAGGGGTATTAAGCCACAAGCTGCAAGCTGCAAGCTACAAGGCGCGGGATGGATTGTACCGATACTGGCAGACAGTGCCTGCGACCCCAAGTCAGCGGCGCGGCGCACGCGTTAGCGGTTTGGCTGCAACATCGAATCGCGTTGCAGCTTGTAGCTTGTAGCTTGAAACTTGTAGCTGCCTTTAAAAAAGAAAACCCCGCACAAGGCGGGGTTTTCTGTGGAGCGTGTTACGAGAGGATGATTTACATCATGCCGCCCATACCGCCCATTCCACCCATGCCGCCCATATCCGGGGCGCCACCGCCGTTTTCTTCCGGCTTGTCTGCCACCATGGCTTCGGTGGTGATCATCAGGCCAGCGATGGAAGCCGCTGCCTGCAGCGCGGAACGGGTTACCTTGGCAGGATCCAGGATACCCATTTCCAGCATGTCACCGTATTCACCGGTGGCCGCGTTGTAGCCGTAGTTACCTTTGCCGTTACGCACTTCCTGTACGATCACGGAGGCTTCAGCACCAGCGTTGTAGGCGATCTGACGCAGGGGCATTTCCAGCGCGCGGAAGGTCAGGGCAATACCGGCGTTCTGCTCGTCGTTGTCACCCTTGATGGTGCCAACGTTGGCCAGCGCGCGTACCAGCGCCACACCACCGCCAGGAACCACACCCTCTTCTACCGCAGCACGGGTCGCATGCAGGGCATCGTCCACACGGGCTTTCTTCTCTTTCATTTCAATCTCGGTGGCAGCACCGATCTTGATCACCGCAACACCGCCGGCCAGCTTGGCCACGCGCTCTTGCAGTTTTTCCTTGTCGTAGTCAGAGGAAGAATTCTCGATTTCCTTGCGGATCTGTTCCACACGGGCATCGATATCAGCCTGCTGGCCAGCGCCATCAACAATGGTGGTATTTTCCTTGTCGATGTTCACTTTCTTGGCAGTACCCAGATCTTCCAGGGACGCATTTTCCAGGCTCAGGCCCACTTCTTCGCTGATTACGGTACCACCGGTGAGGATGGCGATGTCCTGCAGCATGGCCTTGCGACGGTCACCGAAGCCCGGCGCTTTTACGGCGGCGCACTTGATGATGCCGCGCATGTTGTTCACTACCAGGGTAGCCAGCGCTTCGCCTTCGATATCTTCGGCGATGATCAGCAGCGGCTTGCCTGCTTTGGCGACATTCTCCAGGGCCGGCAGCAGTTCGCGGATGTTGGAGATCTTCTTGTCCACCAGCAGGATGTAGGGGTCTTCCAGCTCGACCTGCATCTTCTCCTGGTTGTTGATGAAGTAGGGGCTCAGGTAACCGCGGTCAAACTGCATGCCCTCAACCACGTCCAGCTCGTTCTGCAGGGACTGGCCTTCTTCAACGGTGATAACACCTTCCTGGCCCACTTTTTCCATGGCCTGGGCAATGATTTCGCCCACAGATTTGTCGGCGTTGGCGGAGATGGTACCCACCTGCTCGATGCTCTTGGTGTTGTCACACGGAGTGGACAGCTTCTTCAGCTCTTCCACCACGGCGGCTACGGCCTGGTCGATACCGCGTTTCAGGTCCATGGGGTTCATGCCGGCGGTGACAGACTTGAGGCCTTCGTTAACAAACGCCTGGGCCAGCACGGTGGCGGTGGTGGTGCCGTCGCCAGCTTCGTCGTTGGCCTTGGACGCCACTTCTTTCACCATCTGGGCACCCATGTTCTCGAACTTGTCTTCCAGTTCGATTTCACGGGCTACGGACACGCCATCCTTGGTGATGGCCGGTGCACCGAAGGATTTTTCCAGCACCACGTTACGGCCTTTCGGGCCCAGTGTTACCTTGACGGCGTCGGCCAGGATGTTGACGCCTTTGGCCATACGTTGACGGGCTTCGTCACGGAACAGAATTTCTTTCGCCATGGTTCTTTTACCTCTGCAAATCTTTACCCCGGAATGGGGTGAATACCCTTGCGGGCGTTCGTGTTCTTGCTCTGGGCCTGCGGCACTTAGCCTTCGACGACGGCCAGAATTTCGGATTCGCTCATGATCAGCAGTTCTTCGCCGTCCACCTTCACGGTGTTACCGGCGTACTGACCGAAGATCACCTTGTCACCGGCTTTCACGTCCAGGGGACGTACATCACCGCTGTCGGTGATCTTGCCGTTACCCACTGCGATCACTTCGCCGCGGGACGGCTTCTCGGTAGCGGAACCGGGCAGCACGATACCGCCAGCGGTCTTGGTTTCTTCCTCTTCACGGCGAACCAGCACGCGATCATGCAAAGGACGGATGCTCATTTTTCCTTAAACTCCCAGTTAGTTCAGTTGACACCCGAGCCACTTACCCGGCGGGAAGGGCTCGACAGTCGCAATTAGCACTCTAACGAGTCGAGTGCTAATCATAGTAATGATGCCAGTGCAGTCAATAGGGAAAGTGACCTTTGAAAGCGCCGGTCCCACGACCGCCTGCAGGACACAGGAGTGGGGCCTCAGCGCCTGGTTTCAAGGGGGAGACGAAAAATCCTTTGTCGGCCGGGGCCGACTGAAGCTGGCCGAGGGTTCCGTTTGCCGTTTTTGTGAGTCACTGAGCAATCCGGTCATTGGCCAGGCAGGGTCAGCCCACCATAATCCGGGCCATCGTGAACCGACATCGCAAGGAATCACCATGGATCTGAACCAGAAAGTGGTTGTTGTTACCGGCGCCGGCCGAGGCCTGGGCCGGGGTATTGCCACCTACTTTGCCGGCAAGGGCGCCCGCCTGGCCTGCGTGGACCTTAGCCAGGAAGACCTGGACGCCACCGTGGCCGCCTGTGAGGCTGCCGGCGGTGAAGCCCGTGCCTACCTGGCCAATGTGGCCAAAGAGAGGAAGTGGAAAAGCTGTTCAGTGACGTGGTGGCGGACTTTGGCACCCTGCACGGCGTGGTCAATAATGCCGGCATCACCCGCGACGGCCTGTTGGTAAAGGCCAAGGACGGGGAAGTGGTCAGCAAGATGAGCCTGCAGCAATGGCAGGCGGTGATCGACGTGAACCTGACCGGCGTGTTCCTGTGTGGCCGTGAAGCGGCGGCGAAAATGCTGGAACTGGGTGTCGAGGAAGGGGTGATCGTCAACATTTCTTCCCTGGCGCGCCAGGGCAGCTTCGGCCAGAGCAACTACGCCGCCGCCAAGACCGGGGTGGTCGCCCTGGCCGAGGTGTGGGCGAAGGAACTGGCCCGTTACAACATCCGCACCGGCGCAGTGGCCCCCGGTACCATCAACACCGACATGCTGGCGGCCATGAAACCGGAAGCCCGCGAGCGTCTGATCAAGGCCGTTCCCCTGCAGCGTCTGGGTGAAGCGGAACACATCGCCCGCTCCGTGGCCTTTATCTTCGAGACCGATTACTTCACCGGCCGCTGTATCGATATGGATGGCGGGTTGCGGTGATAGCTTCAAGCTGCAAGCTGCAAGCTGCAAGCTTAGGACGGATGCTCATTTTTCCTTAAACTCCCAGTTAGTTCAGTTGACACCCGAGCCACTTACCCGGCGGGAAGGGCTCGACAGTCGCAATTAGCACTCTAACGAGTCGAGTGCTAATCATAGTAATGATGCCAGTGCAGTCAATAGGGAAAGTGACCTTTGAAAGCGCCGGTCCCACGACCGCCTGCAGGACACAGGAGTGGGGCCTCAGCGCCTGGTTTCAAGGGGGCGTGACGAAAAATCCTTTGTCGGCCGGGGCCGACTGAAGCTGGCCGAGGGTTCCGTTTGCCGTTTTTGCGAGTGACTGAGCAATCCGGTCATTGGCCGGGCAGAGCCAGCCCACCATAATCCCGGCCATCGTGAACCGACATTGCAAGGAATCACCATGGATCTGAACCAGAAAGTGGTTGTTGTCACCGGGGCTGGTCGAGGCCTGGGCCGGGGTATTGCCACCTACTTTGCCGGCAAGGGCGCTCGCCTGGCCTGCGTCGACCTGAGCCAGGAAGACCTGAACGCCACCGTGGCCGCCTGTGAGGCTGCCGGCGGTGAAGCACGCGCCTACCTGGCCAATGTGGCCAAAGAAGAGGAAGTGGAAAAGCTGTTCAGTGACGTGGTGGCGGACTTTGGCACCCTGCACGGCGTGGTCAATAATGCCGGCATCACCCGCGACGGCCTGTTGGTAAAGGCCAAGGACGGGGAAGTGGTCAGCAAGATGAGCCTGCAGCAATGGCAGGCGGTGATCGACGTGAACCTGACCGGCGTGTTCCTGTGTGGCCGTGAAGCGGCGGCGAAAATGCTGGAACTGGGTGTCGAGGAAGGGGTGATCGTCAACATTTCTTCCCTGGCGCGCCAGGGCAGCTTCGGCCAGAGCAACTACGCCGCCGCCAAGACCGGGGTGGTCGCCCTGGCCGAGGTGTGGGCGAAGGAACTGGCCCGTTACAACATCCGCACCGGCGCAGTGGCCCCCGGTACCATCAACACCGACATGCTGGCGGCCATGAAACCGGAAGCCCGCGAGCGTCTGATCAAGGCCGTTCCCCTGCAGCGTCTGGGTGAAGCGCGGAACATCGCCCCGCTCCGTGGCCTTTATCTTCGAGACCGATTACTTCACCGGCCGCTGTATCGATATGGATGGCGGGTTGCGGTGATAGCTTCTAGCTTCTAGCTTCTAGCTTCTAGCTTCTAGCTTCTAGCTTCTAGCTTCTAGCTTCTAGCTATCAGTATGTTCTGCTAATGAGAAAGGGCAACCGAAAGGTTGCCAGCTGCAAGCTGCAAGCTGCAAGCTGCAAGCCAGCATGGTGTGCTGGCCACACAAAAGGGCAAGCCTTCGGGCCAGCCCTTTTGTCTTCTTTCATGTTTTCCTTGTAGCTTGAAACTTGTGGCTTGAAGCTGCCTTTATGGACCCTTCTTTCCGAGACGCCGTCTACCAGATCGTTGCCGCCATCCCGCCCGGGGCGGTGAGCAGCTATGGTGCCGTGGCGCGGCAAGCCGGGTTTCCCCGCCATGCCCGTTTTGTGGGTCGGCTGATGAGCCAGTTGCCCAAGGACACCCGCCTGCCTTGGCACCGGGTGTTGCGCGGCGACGGGCGGATTGCCCTGGCGGGTGCGCCAGCGGGCGAGATACAGATTCAGCGGCTTAGCGATGAAGGCGTGACGGTAATTTCTTGCGGCGCATCATCATCATGACCAGCACGATGGCGGGAATGCCCATCACCGCAGCATAGTTGAAGAACACGGTATAGCCGGCGCCCTTGACCACTTCCCCGGAAAACCCGCCGATAAACTTGCCCGGCAACGTCATCAGTGAGCTGAACAGGGCGTACTGGGTGGCACTGAAAGCCCGGTTGGTAAGGCTGGACATGAACGCAATCAGCGCCACATTGGCAAAACCGCCGCTCAGGTTATCGGCACTGATCACCGCCGCCAGCCACGCCAGGGAAAACCAGCGCACGGCTTCCGGCTCGCCCACCAGCGGACTTACCGGGGTGTAGGTGGCCATTACTGCAAACAGCAGGTTGGTCAGCATCACCGCTACCGCTCCCACCAGCAGCGGCCGCAGCAACCCGAAACGGGAGACAGCCAGGCCACCAATTACCGACCCCGCAATGGTCATGAAGAACCCGAAAAACTTGGCCACGGTGGCGATTTCGTTCTTGGTATAACCGATATCCAGGTAGAACGGGTTGGCCATCACGCCCATGGTGATATCGCTGATCCGATACACCGCCACCAGCGCCAGCAGCATCAACGCATATTGGCCATAGCGACCGAAAAAATCCGCAAAGGGACGCACCAGCGCATTGTTGATCCACTGGGCTGGGCTCTTGCCAAAATCATCCCGAGGCGGCGTGTCCGGCTCGTCAACGATAAAGGTCGTAATCAGCCCCACCCCCATGAGCACAGCCATGATCAGATACGCCGTTCCCCAGCTATCCATATCGGCAATGTAGAAAGACCCGGCGCCGGCCATCAGCATGGCAACTCGATAACCAAAGATATAGGTGGCCGCCATGGCCCCCTGAAATTCATCAGCGGCGGAATCGATCCGGTAGGCATCGATACAGATGTCCTGGGTGGCGGAGAAGAACGCTACCAGCAAGGCCAACTGGGCAAACAGGGCCAGATTACCCACTGGCTGGGTGGTCCCCATCAGCAACAATGAAACCGCGATGCCGATCTGCGCCACCACCAGCCAGCTTCGTCGCTGGCCCAGCCAACGGGTCAGCAGGGGTAATTTCAGGCGGTCCACTACCGGCGCCCAGAACACCTTGATGGAAAACATGATCCCCACCCAGCTGAAATAGCCAATGGAGGCCCGATCCACATCCACATCCGCCAGCCAGGCTGACAGGGTGGAAAACACCAGCAGAAATGGCAGTCCGGCGGAAAAACCGAGGAACAGCATCACCAGCACCCGCGGGTGGCGATAAAGCTGCCAGGCATTCATCGACATGCTCGCACTCCCCGGCCGGATGACAGAGAGAGCAGAGGGGCGGAACTAAAAAAACAAGGAAGTACAAAAATCAGCATATCGTGTACAATTTTCCATCAAATAAGAAACCCGCTATAGTCGAGTGAGATTCTCGACATAACAACAATAAGAACACACGGATGAGTCACTCGGAACTCGATATTCTGGTTGTGGATGATGCTCGCTTCTCGGCGGCGGTGGTTAATCGTACCCTCGCCTCTGCCGGTTACACTCGCATTCGCCACGCCCACAGCGCCCACGACGCCCTTGGTCAACTGACCGAGCAGCCCGCCGATCTGGTTGTCGCAGACTGGCTGATGCCCGGCATGGACGGCCTGGAGCTGACCCGCCGCATTCGTCAAAGCGACGAAGCCAGCAATCGCTACACCTACGTACTGCTGCTCACCGCCCGCGAAGGGGTGGATGCCCTGCAACAGGCCTTTGATCAGGGCGTGGATGATTTTGTGTCCAAATCCGCCATGACCGAGCAGCTACATCACCGGGTGATGGCCGCGGACCGCATTATCCAGCGCCACAACCGGGTACAGACCGACTATCAGCGCATGCTGACCGTGAACCGTCAGCTCAAACGCCACGCCCTGATCGATCCACTTACCGGTTTCGGCAATCGCCAGGATGCCCTGCGCGCGTTGCAGAATACCCTGAAGCAGGCGGAAAAACGCGGCGGTGCGGCCTGTCTATTAATGCTTCGCCTGGAAGACTTCGAGGCCCTGCGTGTCCAGCGCGGTGACAAGGTCATACAGCAGGGGGTACTGGCGTTCAGCCGGCGCCTGCGCCAGTCGGTGCGCCCCATGGATCATCTGTGCCGCTTGCAGACCGACCAGTTTGCCCTGATCACCTGGCAACCCCAGCTGAGCCACTGCGACCCCACCGGTTTCCGGCGCCTGTATGAAGGCCTCAACCACCGGGCCTACCAGACCGCCGCCGGCTTCCTGAGCCTGCAGGTGAGCATGGCAATCGCCGCCTCCGAAGGCAACAGCAGTGCCGAGCAGATGTTCGAGCAGGCCCTGGCAGAGCTGGATCAGTCCCTCAGCGAACGACGCATCGTATCCGCCAGCGCCAATGTGTGAATGACGCCCCCCTGCTGTAGGAGCGTCGCTGGCGGCGCGATAGCCCAATCCAGTTGCGAGATACAAGGAGCGAAAACCTGGCATTCTCAGCTCCTGGGTGTTGATTGACGAAACTCGCGTCTCGCAACTCGACCCTGGCACCGTCGATCATTGCTACGCGCCCACAAGAATACCCCGTTAACTCTGTGTTCTCTGTGTCCTCTGTGGTAAAAATCGGTTCTTTGGCCTGCGATCTTATGCCCCACACTTCCCCCCACTGGTTTTTACTGGGTGCCGGCAATATGGGCACCCTGGCGGCCTGGTATCTGACCCGGGCCGGGCATGGCGTTACCGTGATTCGCCACGCCTCCCCAGCACCACTGGAAAAGACGCTGTGGCTGCCGGACGGACGTCAGCAAACCTTGTCGTTGCCGGTGCTGGATCCTGCTGCCCTGCCCGACCGTATCGACCATTTGCTGGTGGCAGTCAAAACCCCCTATACCCGTCAGGCGATGGCGCCACTGGCGGGTCGTCTTGACGCCGACTCTCTGGTCCTTCGTTTTCAGAATGGACTGGGCGCCCTGGATGGCCTGTTGCCGGCAGGGTGCTCCGCGCTGGAAGCTGTCACCACCAGCGCCGTCAAAGGGCTGCACCCGGACCATACGGTGGTGGCGGAAAATAACACCTGGCTGGGAGGCAGCACCGCGCCACCCACCTGGTTTGCTGCACTGACCGAACACTGGCCACACCTGCACTGGGAAGACAATATCCGCCCACGCCAGTGGCACAAGCTGGTCGCCAATGCGGTGATCAATCCGTTGACCGCCCTTCACGATGTCCCCAATGGCCGTGTTAACGATGACCCGACCTTGCGCAAGCAGGCCGAACGGCTTTGCGAAGAGGCGGATCAGGTATTGCAGCAACTGGATCCGGCTTGGCCCGGCCACTCTCTGGAGAATGTGCTTGCGATAGCCCGAGCCACCGCCGGCAATACGTCCTCCATGCGCGCGGACCGGCAACGGGGCGCCCCGACAGAAGTCGATGCCATCAATGGCTGGCTGGTAACACAGGCAGACAGGCTGGGATTGGCGGTCCCCGTCAACAGGAAGGTACTCGCCGCACTGACGGCCCGATAGCGCCATTGCGAGATACGAGGCACGAAAATCTGGTTTCCCGGCATCATGGTCGTGCTCTTCGAAACTCGCTTCTCGCAACTCGAACCTCAATGCTCCCCGGCACCTAACCTTTATGTGTCTCTCCCCCGCAACGGCTTTTACCAATCAGCACTGGAATTAAACGCCGTTTTTCGCCATCGTAGCGGGCACTTATCCGGATTCGTGGAATACCGATGCAACCTCGACACCTTCTCTCAGTCGGCCTGATTGCCATCAGCGGCCTGACCCTGGCCGATAACGAACTCAAGGCAGTGAAAGTCAGCGGCGCCAGCCACCCCAGTCTGGCCGGGGAGCTGCCCACCGGCACCCTGACCCTGGACCGGGAAACCCTGGCCAGCATGCCCGCCAGCAACCTGACGGAAGTGCTGGATACGGTAGGCGGCCTGCAGGCCAGCCAGCTTTATGGTATTAACGGCAGCGAGGCCAGCCTGGACCTGCTGGGCTTCGGTGCCACCGCCAACCAGAACACCCTGATACTGCTCAATGGTCGCCGCCTGTCGAATATCGATCTGGCCAGCCCCTTTCTCAGTGGTATTCCACTTGCCGCCATTGAACGTATCGAGATTCTCCCCGGCGCTGGCGCCGCGCTGTACGGCAATGGTGCCGTGGGCGGGGTGATCAATATCATCACCCGCCGTCGCTATGAGAACAGTGCCGGACTGGAAGTGAACGGCGGCAGCTATGACTCCCTGGGCGGTAGCGCCTACGCCACCGGCCACCAGGGCAACCTGAGCGGCGCCGTGGCCATGAGCACCCTGGACAGCGACGGTTACAGGGACAACAACGAGGTGCGTAATCACAACGCCTTCGCCGACCTGCGTTATCAGCAGGACGGCATTGAGGCCTACTTCACCGCCAGCGGCGAAGACCAGGAGCAGGGCCTGCCCGGCGGTCGCACCGATGCACAATTTCGCAACGACCCGCAAGGCACTGACACACCCTTCGACGATGCCGAGCAAGACAACTACTGGCTGATGCCGGGCCTGCGCATTGCCCTGCGTGGCAACACCGCGCTGACCCTGGAAGCCAGCAAACGTCGACAGGAACAGACCTTCGACTATGTCTCCAGCGGCAGCTTCGGTGAAACCGTGGTGGAGAGCTACAGCGTCACCCCCAAGCTGGAAGGCCAGCTCGCCACCGGCGACGCGGTGCACAACTGGACCTTGGGCCTGGACCTGCACGAATACGATTACGACAGTCAAACCAGTTTCGGTAACCGGAAGCTGGAGCAAAGTCAGCGGGCCTGGTATCTGCACAATCTGGTCAGCCTGACCCCGAAACTGTCTCTGAGTGCCGGCGCCCGGAAACTGGAAAGCACCCTCAGTGGCGAAGGGGCGGACAAGGAACAGGACGGGGAAATGTACGAGGGTGGCATCCGCTATACCTTCACCGGCAACCTGGCCCTGTTCGCCGGTGCCCAGCGCAGTGTGCGCATTGCCAACGTGGATGAACTGAGCCCCTTCAATCCGCCCATTGATCCGCAGACCGGCAAGGGTTTCACCACCGGGGCCAGCTGGTCCCAGGGACGTCAGCATTCCACCCTGACTTTCTGGCGGGCCGAGATCGACAACGAAATCGTTTTCGACCCCACCGCCGGTGCCTTTGGCACCAACCGTAACCTGGAAGATCGCACCGTACACAAGGGCGTCAGCATCAATTCCCGCTGGCGGCTGGACAAGGACCTGATGCTGACCATCAACGCCAGCGCCCAGCAGGCCCGTTTCGACGGCGGCCCCTTCGACCGCAACGACGTACCGCTGGTGCCTGAACATACCATGCAGCTGATCGCCGACTGGCAGGCCCTGTCCTGGCTGTCTACCCAGATCAGTCACCGTTATGTGGGGGATCGCCGCTTTGACGGTGACCTGGACAACCGCTTCCGAAAACTGGACCACTACCGCACCACGGATCTGCAACTGACCGCCCGCTACCGGGCCGTTTATCTCAAGGCCGGGGTCTACAACCTGGAAGATCATCGGGTGGTGGATTACGGTAACTTCAGCAACAACACAAACATGGCCACGCTGTATCCGTTACCGGAACGCCACTACCGCGCCGCGCTTGGCGTGGAGTTCTAAAGCTTTACCGCAAACCCGTTGGAGCCTTGCTCGCAAGGCTCCAACGGGAAAAGTGCTATACGCGCCCCCATCAGGAGCCACCATGAGCGACAAGGACAAGACCCGCATCAACCGGGTGATCACCCGCACTGGCGACCGCGGTGATACCGGGCTGGCCGATGGCAGCCGGGTCAGCAAGTGGCACCCCCGCATTCAGGTACTGGGTGAACTGGATGAACTGAACAGCAGCCTGGGGGTGTTGCGCGCCCGATCCCTGGATGCGGATCTGGATACAGCACTTGGCCTGACCCAGCAATTGCTGTTCGATATTGGCGGCGAGCTGGCGATCCCCGGGCATCGCGTGATTGACGATCATGATCTGGTGGAGCTGGAATCCCGGGCGGACACCTTCAATGCGGAGCTGCCGCCTTTAAAGGAATTCGTGCTCCCCGGCGGCCATCCGGACGCTGCCTGGTGCCACCACTGCCGCACGGTGGCCCGACGCACCGAGCGCCACTTCGTGGCTCTGCAAGAAGCCGACGAAGACGCCGTCAACCCGGTGAGCCTGGCCCTGGTCAACCGGCTTTCCGATTTATTGTTCGTGATGGCCAGGGTGATCAACCTGCGCCAGGAGTCCCCGGAAGTACTCTGGGAGCCGAAGACACAGAGGGGCTGACCCCGCTTACCGCAGAGGGAATCGTGCCACCGAACAGCCTGTGGCAATCGAAGCAGGAAGCAAGCTGCAAGCCTCAAGCTACAACGCGAAAAAGAATTGTCAGGCACTCAAATGCTCTTCCCGCGAATCAGCGTTAAGTGCGGACAGAGCATTTCACTCAAACTCCAAACCTCATCCGTGTTGTAACTTGCTGCTTGAAGCTTGCCGCTCCTCATTGTGAAAACATTGTGCAACCCTGACGCAAAAGCGGAGGCTCGGGCTACACTGTAAGCCCGGATTGACGATGTTTTGCCATGGGCATCCGCAACAAACTCTTTGTCATTTTCCTTTCCACCTTCCTGGTGCTCACCCTGGCAGCCAGCGGTTTCTATTACCTGTCGTTTCTGGGTAGCCTGGAAACCTATCTGGATGAACGCCAGCAAGCCCAGGTAGAAAGGCTGGCAGATCACCTGGGTCTGCTCTACCAGCAGCGTGGCGGCTGGCAGTTCCTGGTGGACGACCCCCGTCTGCTCAAGCGACTCTACCGGCTGGCCGGTGATAGGGATGACGACCGGGACAGCCGCGGCGACCACCGCCACCTGCAACTGCTGGATGCCAACAAACAACGGCTGCTGGGACCACCGGCACCACCGAAGTTCCGTTCGAAAATTCCGATCCAGGTCGGTAACGGCATCATCGGCTACCTGACCTATCCGGATCAGGACGCCATCCGAGACAAACTGGACCAGCGCTTCATGGGCCGCCAGCTTCGCTTCATGGGCTGGATGCTGTTTGTGGGCGTGGCGTTGTCGCTACTGGTGTCCTGGCTGCTGGCCCGCCATCTGGTTGCACCGATTCTTGCTCTGTCCAACCACACCCGCGACCTGCAGGAAGGCCACTACAGCGCCCGCCTGGAAACCCGGCGCCGGGACGAACTGGGCACCCTTACCAAACAGGTCAATCAGTTGGCCCAGCGGCTGGATCAGGGCCAGCAGGCCCGCCAGCGCTGGTTCTCGGATATCGCCCACGAGCTGCGCACCCCGGTGGCGATCCTGCAGGGCGAGCTGGAAGCCATCAGCGATGGCATTCGCCCCCTGAGCCCGGAGTTCATCAAGTCCCTGGAAGGGGAAGTGGCCCAGCTCACCCACCTGATCAACGACCTGCACGACCTGGCGCTGGCTGACGGCGGCAATCTGCGCTACCAGTTTCATCGGGACGATCTGGCGGACCTGCTTGGCGAGGTGGTGGACAGCTATCGCAACAGCTTTGCCCAGCAAACCATCAGCCTGGAGACCCGCCTTCCCGAACAGGCCGTTGTGGATATGGACCCGGTGCGCATTCGCCAGCTGCTGGACAACCTGCTACAGAACTCTCTCAAGTACACCGCCAGTGGCGGCACCCTGAGCATCTCGCTGACACAGCGACCAGACAACTGGGAACTGCTGATCGAAGATAGCGCCCCCGGAGTACCTGACGACGCCCTGCCCCGCCTGTTCGATCATTTGTACCGTGTGGAAAGCTCACGCAACCGTCGCACCGGCGGCGCTGGCCTGGGGCTGGCCATTTGCCAGCGGATTGTCGAAGCCCACGGCGGTACCATCGGCGCGGAGCACAGCCCCCTGGGCGGCGTCCGCATTCGCATCACCCTGCCGGGAGAGGCACCATGAATCGCATCCTGATCGTGGAAGACGAGCCACGTCTGTCACAACTGATGGCGGACTATCTCCAGCATGCCCACTTCCTGACCGAACAAACCGACAGCGCCCGGACCGCCATGACTCTGGCAAAAAAGGAACACTTTCAGGCCATCCTGCTGGACCTGATGCTGCCGGACGGCGACGGCTTGGAAGTGTGCAAGGCCATCCGCCAGCACAGCCAGGTACCGATCCTGATGGTCACCGCCCGGGTGGATGAGGTGGATCGGCTGCTGGGGCTGGAACTGGGCGCCGACGATTATATCTGCAAACCGTTCAGCCCACGGGAAGTGGTGGCCAGGATCAAGGCCGTACTGCGCCGGGCCAACCCGCAACTGGACAGCACCGCCCCAACACTGACCCTGGACGAAGAGCGCTACGAGGCGGTCATGGGCAAACAACGGGTGGCCCTCACCGCCATCGAATTCGCCCTGCTCGCCACCCTGGCCCGCCACCCCGGACGCATCTGGTCCCGAGACCAGTTGATGGATGAAATCTACCAGGACCACCGGGTCGTTTCCGACCGCACCATCGACAGCCACATCCGCAAACTGCGCCGCAAACTCAACGACGGCGACGACCAGTCCCATGACTGGATTGGTAGTGTTTATGGGGTGGGGTATCGGCTGGAGCAGCCGTAGGGCAGCTTCTAGCTTCTAGCTTCTTCTAGCTTCTAGCTTCTAGCTTCTAGCTTCTAGCTATCAGTATGAGAGAGGACGGCAAATAGCCGTCAAGCACCCTCTGTCTTTTGTATTATCTTTTTCTAGTAGCTCGTAGCTCGTAACTGCTTCTTCCTTTTTTCCTGCATATTCCTTGCACCCTTTCCTTCCATACTGCTCCCACATATTCACAGGGACTCACTGAGTCACAAGGAGAGCATCATGAAAAAACTGGCTATCGTTGCCCTGGCAATCTTCACCACCTCTGCTTTTGCCTATGGCCCCGGCCATAAGGGCGGGGAGCACATGGTGGAACGTCTGGAGAAGAAACTGGAGCTGAGCGAAGAACAAAGCACCCAGCTCAAGGCCATCTTTCAGGAGCAGGGCGAAAAGATGAAAGCCCTGCACGAAGAAACCCAAGGCAAGATGAACAAGGTACTGACCCCTGAACAGCAGGAAAAGCTGGCCGAAATGAAGGAAAAACGCAAGGAACGCTGGGAAGAGCGCAAGGAGAACAGGAAAGAGAAAAAGGACAAGCGCGGGGAATAATTCAGGCTGCCGTTTGTAGTCGGACGTCCCCGACCCGCACCCTCCCAACGATGATAGCCGGAAAATTGCCGGCTATCATCGTTGGGTTGAGTGGACCTCTTAAAGCAACGCCCGCCGCATATCTGTCAGCAACTGACTGAGATAGGCGGTAAATCTTGCCGCGTCGGCGCCATCAATCACCCGGTGATCGTAGGACAGACTCAACGGCAACATCAGCCGGGGCTGAAACTGCTCACCGTCCCAGACCGGCTGCATATCGGATCGGCTCACCCCCAGGATGGCCACTTCCGGCCAGTTCACAATGGGCGTAAACGCAGTGCCACCAATTCCACCCAGAGAAGAAATACTGAACGTCCCGCCCTTCATGTCTGCCGGTGTCAGTTTGCGATTACGGGCCTTTTCCGCCAGCTCACTCATTTCAAGAGCAATGGCTTTCAGCCCCTTCTTGTCCGCATCCTTGATCACCGGCACCACCAGGCCATTGGGGGTGTCCACGGCAATGCCGATGTTAATGTAATGCTTCTGAATCAGGGCCTCACCGCCGTTTTCCAGGGAGCTGTTGAAACGCGGAAACTCCTGCAATGCCCTGGCACAGGCACTGACCAGGAACGCCAGCATGGTCAACTTCACGCCTTCTTTCTCCAGCGCCTTGTTTTGCTGTTTGCGGAAGGCTTCCAGGCCGGTGATATCTGCCACCTCGTGCTGGGTGACATGGGGAATGGTCAGCCAGGAGCGAGTCAGGTTCTGGGCGGACACCTTGCGCAGCTTGTTGAGCTCCAGCCGCTCGATCTCGCCGAACTGGCTGAAATCGATTTCCGGCAATTCCACCGCCAGGCTACCGCCAGCTGCGGCAGGTACACCTTCAAGGCGTTGTTTCACCCAGGCGTGCACATCTTCCTTGAGGATACGGTCCTTGGGACCGGTGCCGTTGACCTGGGCCAGATCCACACCCATTTCCCGGGCCAACTTGCGGACCGCCGGGCCAGCGTGCACGGACCGGGAAGGGGAACCGGCATCCGCAGTGGTTGGCTGCGACGTTGCCGGAGCCGGTTTTTGCTCGGTGGAGGCCTGCTCCGGGGCTGGCGCCGGCTTTGTTTCTGACTTTTCTGCCGCCTCGGCTTTGTTGTCCGCTGCCGGCTTGCCGCCGGCCACCGCCATGGTCAGCAGCGCATCACCGGTACCGACCTTGTCGCCCACCTTCACCGCCACCGATTCCACCTTGCCAGCGGAGGGCGCGGGAATTTCCAGGGAGGCCTTGTCCGATTCCACCACCACAATGACCTGCTCCTGCTCGAGCTCATCACCCACGGCCACATTCACTTCGATAATTTCTGCGGAATCGATATCGCCAAGATCCGGCACGGTAACGGTTTCGCTGCCACCGCTTTCCTGCGCTTCGGGCTCATCCTCTTCTTGCGGCTTTGACTCCGTATCCGTTTTTTCCTCTGCGGCCTGCGACGGTTCACTGGCAGCCTCGGAGTCCGCGGAGGCCTGATCTTCCGACTCGCCTTCGGCCTCGACTTCCATTAGTTCATCGCCTTCCTTGACCCGGTCGCCCACCTTGACACTGATGGCGGTAATTTTCCCCGCTTGCGGTGCGGGCACTTCTACCGTGGCCTTGTCGGATTCCAGAACAATAATGGTGTCTTCTGCGGCAATGGTGTCGCCGACTTTCACGCTGATCTCGATGACGTCAACAGGATCACTGCTGCCCACATCGGGAACACGAATCATGCTCTTACTCACACCGGTCTCCTTTTGTGAGATCACGTTGGGGTGCGATCAATGCATCACCGGATAGGGTTTATCCGTATCGATGCCGTATTTTTCGATGGCCTTTTTCACGGTAGCTGCCTCCACCTTGCCGTCCTTGCGCAATGCACTGAGGGCCGCCAACACCACGAAATGACGATCCACCTCAAAGAAGTGGCGCAGTTTCTGGCGGGAATCGCTGCGGCCGAAACCGTCGGTGCCCAGTACCGTATAAGGTGCGTGTACCCAAGGCCGGATCTGGTCGGCAAAGGCGCGCATGTAGTCGGTGGACGCGATCACCGGACCGTCGCGACCATCCAGGCATCTCTCTACCCAGGTGCGCTCGCGCTCCTGATCCGGGTTGAGGATTTCATCCCGGTCCAGACGCAGGCCTTCCCGGCGCAGTTCGTTGAAGCTGGTGACACTCCACACATCTGCCGCCACGCCGAAGTCATCACGGAGCAGCTCCGCCGCCGCTTCCACTTCGCGCAGAATGGTGCCGCTGCCCAGCAACTGCACGCGGGGGGATTTCCTGGTTTTCCCCTTGCCTTCGCGCAACAGGTACATGCCCCGACGAATACCTTCTTCGGCCCCTTCCGGCATGGCACCGTGCACGTAGTTTTCGTTCATCAGGGTCAGGTAATAGAAAACTTTTTCGTTGTCTTCATACATGCGCTTGAGGCCGTCGTGCAGGATCACCGCCAGCTCGTAGCTGTAGGTGGGGTCATAGCTGACGCAATTGGGCACGGTGCTGGCCAGCAAATGGCTGTGGCCATCCTGGTGCTGTAGCCCTTCGCCATTGAGGGTGGTACGTCCGGCGGTGGCACCCAGCAGAAAACCGCGTGCCTGACTGTCGCCGGCAGCCCAACAAAGATCGCCCACGCGCTGGAAACCGAACATGGAGTAATAGATATAGAACGGGATAAGGGTGAAATCGTGCACGCTGTAGCTGGTGGCGGCGGCCAGCCAGCCGGACATGGCGCCCGCTTCGTTGATCCCCTCTTCCAGGATGCGACCCTTCTTGTCTTCCCGGTAATACATGACCTGACCGGCATCCTCGGGCTCGTATTTCTGGCCACCGGAGGAATAGATACCCAGTTGCCGGAACAGGCCTTCCATGCCAAAGGTACGTGCCTCATCGGGCACAATCGGCACCACCCTTTCGCCGATCTGCTTGTCCTTGATCAGCGCACTCATCATGCGCACAAACGCCATGGTGGTGGAAATTTCCCGGTCGCCACTGCCCTCCAGGAAGTTGGCAAAGATATCCAGCCCGGGCAGGGTCAATGCCTGACTGGCCTGCTGTCGACGCACCGGCATATAACCGCCCAGCTTATCGCGCTGTTCTTTCATGAAACGCATTTCCGGGGAGTCGGCGTCCGGCCGGTAGTAGGGCACATCCTTGAGTTCTTCGTCGGTGAACGGCATGTCGAAGCGGTCGCGGAATTCCTTCAGGCTTTCCAGATCCAGCTTCTTCATCTGGTGGGTCTTGTTGACCGCTTCACCGGCGCCGGTGGCATAACCTTTTACCGTCTTGGCCAGGATCACTGTGGGCCGACCGGTATGGTTAACCGCCGCGTGGTAGGCCGCGTAGACCTTGAACGGGTCGTGGCCACCGCGATTGAGGCGGTACACCTCATCGTCGGACATGTGCTCCACCAGCTTTTTCAGCTCCGGATACTCGCCGAAGAAATGCTCGCGGGTATAGGCGCCACCGTTCTTCTTGTAGGCCTGGTATTCACCGTCCACGCACTCTTCCATGCGCCGGCGCAGCAGGCCCTGGCTGTCCCGTTCCAGTAGCGGATCCCAGAGTCGCCCCCAGACCACCTTGATCACATTCCAGCCGGCGCCCCGAAACACACCTTCCAGTTCCTGGATGATCTTGCCGTTACCGCGCACCGGGCCATCCAGACGCTGCAGGTTGCAGTTGACCACAAAAATCAGGTTATCCAGTTTCTCCCGGCCGGCCAGAGCCAGGGCACCCAGAGATTCCGGCTCGTCCATTTCGCCGTCGCCCAGGAAGGCCCACACCTTGCGGTCATCCTTCTGGATCAGCTCACGGTTTTGCAGGTATTTCATCACGTGGGCCTGGTAGATGGCCTGAATCGGCCCCAGCCCCATGGACACGGTGGGAAACTGCCAGAAGTCCGGCATCAACCAGGGGTGCGGGTAGGAGGACAGGCCCTTGCCATCCACCTCCCGGCGGAAGTTGTCGAGCTGCTCTTCGCTGATACGCCCTTCCAGGTAAGCGCGGGCATATACCCCCGGCGCAGAATGGCCCTGGAAGAACACCAGGTCCCCTTCGTTCTTGTCACTGGGGGCCCGGAAGAAATGATTGAAACCCACATCATAAAGCGTGGCGGATGACGCAAAGGAAGCGATATGGCCACCCAACTCGTCGTCATTCATGTTGGCCCGCATCACCGTGGCCAACGCATTCCAGCGCACCAGAGAACGCACCCGGCGCTCCATGAAGATATCGCTGGGGATCGGCACTTCATCCTTGGCGGGAATGGTATTGAGGTACGGGGTATTGAGGTGAGTACGACGGATGCCCTGTTCCTGGGCCTCGTTGGTGATGGTATCCAGCAACCAGGCGGCCCGTTCCGGGCCTTCGCGCTCGACCACGGATTCCAGGGCTTCTAGCCACTCCCGGGTTTCTGCCGGGTCCATATCATCAAAGAAACTTCTTTTATGCATGGGCGTGCGTCCTTTTTCGCGTTGCCAGGCGGCACGGCAGGATCACTGCAGCACCGCGGAAATAAGCGCCCGGGGGTGTTGGGCGAACTGATACAAGCTCTTTCCATACTAGCCGCAATGACCGGCCGGTCAAATGACGATAATCACCACAGGCGGGTTACAGGCGGATGTTTTGGTATGGCAAAAGCCCTGCCAGCATGAGGTCTGACAGAGCAGGACGACATCAGACCTAAGTCGATGGGGAGAAAAGCAATTGATAATGGATAATTGAGAATTGATAACACGCGGAACACGCCCTTCTATCGTCAAACACAAGAGGCCGCGCCCAAGCTCTGGACGCGGTCACTCAGTTTTGACAAGCGCCACAGCGTTGATCGCGCCCTTATCAATTATCCATTCTCAATTAGATAGCACGTTCAGAACGCCTTGGGCTATCGTCAGATCACGATGATCCACAGCGCTGACAGGATCAGCCAGATGGCAACGCAGCGCAGTAGTAAGCCCTGCAGGGATTCCAAGTGATCCAGGGCGGCAGACAGGGAACCTCCTTGTTGAACCTGCGCATCCTCCAGGGCCACATTGGCCACCTCCTGCAGGCCCTGACCACTATGATCCAGGCGTAACCACTGGCCGATCCGCAAAACTGCGCCCGCAAACTCAACGACGGCGACGACCAGTCCCATGACTGGATTGGTAGTGTTTATGGGGTGGGGTATCGGCTGGAGCAGCCGTAGGCAGCAGCTTCTAGCTTCTAGCTTCTAGCTTCTAGCTTCTTTAGCTTCTTTCTTTAGCTTCTAGCTTCTAGCTTAGCTATCAGTATGAGAGAGGACGGCAAATAGCCGTCAAGCACCCTCTGTCTTTTGTATTATCTTTTTCTAGTAGCTCGTAGCTCGTAACTGCTTCTTCCTTTTTTCCTGCATATTCCTTGCACCCTTTCCTTCCATACTGCTCCCACATATTCACAGGGACTCACTGAGTCACAAGGAGAGCATCATGAAAAAACTGGCTATCGTTGCCCTGGCAATCTTCACCACCTCTGCTTTTGCCTATGGCCCCGGCCATAAGGGCGGGGAGCACATGGTGGAACGTCTGGAGAAGAAACTGGAGCTGAGCGAAGAACAAAGCACCCAGCTCAAGGCCATCTTTCAGGAGCAGGGCGAAAAGATGAAAGCCCTGCACGAAGAAACCCAAGGCAAGATGAACAAGGTACTGACCCCTGAACAGCAGGAAAAGCTGGCCGAAATGAAGGAAAAACGCAAGGAACGCTGGGAAGAGCGCAAGGAGAACAGGAAAGAGAAAAAGGACAAGCGCGGGGAATAATTCAGGCTGCCGTTTGTAGTCGGACGTCCGACCCGCACCCTCCCAACGATGATAGCCGGAAAATTGCCGGCTATCATCGTTGGGTTGAGTGGACCTCTTAAGCAACGCCCGCCGCATATCTGTCAGCAACTGACTGAGATAGGCGGTAAATCTTGCCGCGTCGGCGCCATCAATCACCCGGTGATCGTAGGACAGACTCAACGGCAACATCAGCCGGGGCTGAAACTGCTCACCGTCCCAGACCGGCTGCATATCGGATCGGCTCACCCCCAGGATGGCCACTTCCGGCCAGTTCACAATGGGCGTAAACGCAGTGCCACCAATTCCACCCAGAGAAGAAATACTGAACGTCCCGCCCTTCATGTCTGCCGGTGTCAGTTTGCGATTACGGGCCTTTTCCGCCAGCTCACTCATTTCAAGAGCAATGGCTTTCAGCCCCTTCTTGTCCGCATCCTTGATCACCGGCACCACCAGGCCATTGGGGGTGTCCACGGCAATGCCGATGTTAATGTAATGCTTCTGAATCAGGGCCTCACCGCCGTTTTCCAGGGAGCTGTTGAAACGCGGAAACTCCTGCAATGCCCTGGCACAGGCACTGACCAGGAACGCCAGCATGGTCAACTTCACGCCTTCTTTCTCCAGCGCCTTGTTTTGCTGTTTGCGGAAGGCTTCCAGGCCGGTGATATCTGCCACCTCGTGCTGGGTGACATGGGGAATGGTCAGCCAGGAGCGAGTCAGGTTCTGGGCGGACACCTTGCGCAGCTTGTTGAGCTCCAGCCGCTCGATCTCGCCGAACTGGCTGAAATCGATTTCCGGCAATTCCACCGCCAGGCTACCGCCAGCTGCGGCAGGTACACCTTCAAGGCGTTGTTTCACCCAGGCGTGCACATCTTCCTTGAGGATACGGTCCTTGGGACCGGTGCCGTTGACCTGGGCCAGATCCACACCCATTTCCCGGGCCAACTTGCGGACCGCCGGGCCAGCGTGCACGGACCGGGAAGGGGAACCGGCATCCGCAGTGGTTGGCTGCGACGTTGCCGGAGCCGGTTTTTGCTCGGTGGAGGCCTGCTCCGGGGCTGGCGCCGGCTTTGTTTCTGACTTTTCTGCCGCCTCGGCTTTGTTGTCCGCTGCCGGCTTGCCGCCGGCCACCGCCATGGTCAGCAGCGCATCACCGGTACCGACCTTGTCGCCCACCTTCACCGCCACCGATTCCACCTTGCCAGCGGAGGGCGCGGGAATTTCCAGGAGGCCTTGTCCGATTCCACCACCACAATGACCTGCTCCTGCTCGAGCTCATCACCCACGGCCACATTCACTTCGATAATTTCTGCGGAATCGATATCGCCAAGATCCGGCACGGTAACGGTTTCGCTGCCACCGCTTTCCTGCGCTTCGGGCTCATCCTCTTCTTGCGGCTTTGACTCCGTATCCGTTTTTTCCTCTGCGGCCTGCGACGGTTCACTGGCAGCCTCGGAGTCCGCGGAGGCCTGATCTTCCGACTCGCCTTCGGCCTCGACTTCCATTAGTTCATCGCCTTCCTTGACCCGGTCGCCCACCTTGACACTGATGGCGGTAATTTTCCCCGCTTGCGGTGCGGGCACTTCTACCGTGGCCTTGTCGGATTCCAGAACAATAATGGTGTCTTCTGCGGCAATGGTGTCGCCGACTTTCACGCTGATCTCGATGACGTCAACAGGATCACTGCTGCCCACATCGGGAACACGAATCATGCTCTTACTCACACCGGTCTCCTTTTGTGAGATCACGTTGGGGTGCGATCAATGCATCACCGGATAGGGTTTATCCGTATCGATGCCGTATTTTTCGATGGCCTTTTTCACGGTAGCTGCCTCCACCTTGCCGTCCTTGCGCAATGCACTGAGGGCCGCCAACACCACGAAATGACGATCCACCTCAAAGAAGTGGCGCAGTTTCTGGCGGGAATCGCTGCGGCCGAAACCGTCGGTGCCCAGTACCGTATAAGGTGCGTGTACCCAAGGCCGGATCTGGTCGGCAAAGGCGCGCATGTAGTCGGTGGACGCGATCACCGGACCGTCGCGACCATCCAGGCATCTCTCTACCCAGGTGCGCTCGCGCTCCTGATCCGGGTTGAGGATTTCATCCCGGTCCAGACGCAGGCCTTCCCGGCGCAGTTCGTTGAAGCTGGTGACACTCCACACATCTGCCGCCACGCCGAAGTCATCACGGAGCAGCTCCGCCGCCGCTTCCACTTCGCGCAGAATGGTGCCGCTGCCCAGCAACTGCACGCGGGGGGATTTCCTGGTTTTCCCCTTGCCTTCGCGCAACAGGTACATGCCCCGACGAATACCTTCTTCGGCCCCTTCCGGCATGGCACCGTGCACGTAGTTTTCGTTCATCAGGGTCAGGTAATAGAAAACTTTTTCGTTGTCTTCATACATGCGCTTGAGGCCGTCGTGCAGGATCACCGCCAGCTCGTAGCTGT
This sequence comes from Alcanivorax sp., assembly GCF_019431375.1. Classification (NCBI taxonomy): domain Bacteria; kingdom Pseudomonadati; phylum Pseudomonadota; class Gammaproteobacteria; order Oceanospirillales; family Alcanivoracaceae; genus Alcanivorax; species Alcanivorax sp. The sequence continues at coordinate 3,704,327 of NZ_CP080267.1, read as the reverse complement.
AGGTGGGGTCATAGCTGACGCAATTGGGCACGGTGCTGGCCAGCAAATGGCTGTGGCCATCCTGGTGCTGTAGCCCTTCGCCATTGAGGGTGGTACGTCCGGCGGTGGCACCCAGCAGAAAACCGCGTGCCTGACTGTCGCCGGCAGCCCAACAAAGATCGCCCACGCGCTGGAAACCGAACATGGAGTAATAGATATAGAACGGGATAAGGGTGAAATCGTGCACGCTGTAGCTGGTGGCGGCGGCCAGCCAGCCGGACATGGCGCCCGCTTCGTTGATCCCCTCTTCCAGGATGCGACCCTTCTTGTCTTCCCGGTAATACATGACCTGACCGGCATCCTCGGGCTCGTATTTCTGGCCACCGGAGGAATAGATACCCAGTTGCCGGAACAGGCCTTCCATGCCAAAGGTACGTGCCTCATCGGGCACAATCGGCACCACCCTTTCGCCGATCTGCTTGTCCTTGATCAGCGCACTCATCATGCGCACAAACGCCATGGTGGTGGAAATTTCCCGGTCGCCACTGCCCTCCAGGAAGTTGGCAAAGATATCCAGCCCGGGCAGGGTCAATGCCTGACTGGCCTGCTGTCGACGCACCGGCATATAACCGCCCAGCTTATCGCGCTGTTCTTTCATGAAACGCATTTCCGGGAGTCGGCGTCCGGCCGGTAGTAGGGCACATCCTTGAGTTCTTCGTCGGTGAACGGCATGTCGAAGCGGTCGCGGAATTCCTTCAGGCTTTCCAGATCCAGCTTCTTCATCTGGTGGGTCTTGTTGACCGCTTCACCGGCGCCGGTGGCATAACCTTTTACCGTCTTGGCCAGGATCACTGTGGGCCGACCGGTATGGTTAACCGCCGCGTGGTAGGCCGCGTAGACCTTGAACGGGTCGTGGCCACCGCGATTGAGGCGGTACACCTCATCGTCGGACATGTGCTCCACCAGCTTTTTCAGCTCCGGATACTCGCCGAAGAAATGCTCGCGGGTATAGGCGCCACCGTTCTTCTTGTAGGCCTGGTATTCACCGTCCACGCACTCTTCCATGCGCCGGCGCAGCAGGCCCTGGCTGTCCCGTTCCAGTAGCGGATCCCAGAGTCGCCCCCAGACCACCTTGATCACATTCCAGCCGGCGCCCCGAAACACACCTTCCAGTTCCTGGATGATCTTGCCGTTACCGCGCACCGGGCCATCCAGACGCTGCAGGTTGCAGTTGACCACAAAAATCAGGTTATCCAGTTTCTCCCGGCCGGCCAGAGCCAGGGCACCCAGAGATTCCGGCTCGTCCATTTCGCCGTCGCCCAGGAAGGCCCACACCTTGCGGTCATCCTTCTGGATCAGCTCACGGTTTTGCAGGTATTTCATCACGTGGGCCTGGTAGATGGCCTGAATCGGCCCCAGCCCCATGGACACGGTGGGAAACTGCCAGAAGTCCGGCATCAACCAGGGGTGCGGGTAGGAGGACAGGCCCTTGCCATCCACCTCCCGGCGGAAGTTGTCGAGCTGCTCTTCGCTGATACGCCCTTCCAGGTAAGCGCGGGCATATACCCCCGGCGCGGAATGGCCCTGGAAGAACACCAGGTCCCCTTCGTTCTTGTCACTGGGGGCCCGGAAGAAATGATTGAAACCCACATCATAAAGCGTGGCGGATGACGCAAAGGAAGCGATATGGCCACCCAACTCGTCGTCATTCATGTTGGCCCGCATCACCGTGGCCAACGCATTCCAGCGCACCAGAGAACGCACCCGGCGCTCCATGAAGATATCGCTGGGGATCGGCACTTCATCCTTGGCGGGAATGGTATTGAGGTACGGGGTATTGAGGTGAGTACGACGGATGCCCTGTTCCTGGGCCTCGTTGGTGATGGTATCCAGCAACCAGGCGGCCGGTTCCGGCCTTCGCGCTCGACCACGGATTCCAGGGCTTCTAGCCACTCTGCACCGATTCTTGCTCTGTCCAACCACACCCGCGACCTGCAGGAAGGCCACTACAGCGCCCGCCTGGAAACCCGGCGCCGGGACGAACTGGGCACCCTTACCAAACAGGTCAATCAGTTGGCCCAGCGGCTGGATCAGGGCCAGCAGGCCCGCCAGCGCTGGTTCTCGGATATCGCCCACGAGCTGCGCACCCCGGTGGCGATCCTGCAGGGCGAGCTGGAAGCCATCAGCGATGGCATTCGCCCCCTGAGCCCGGAGTTCATCAAGTCCCTGGAAGGGGAAGTGGCCCAGCTCACCCACCTGATCAACGACCTGCACGACCTGGCGCTGGCTGACGGCGGCAATCTGCGCTACCAGTTTCATCGGGACGATCTGGCGGACCTGCTTGGCGAGGTGGTGGACAGCTATCGCAACAGCTTTGCCCAGCAAACCATCAGCCTGGAGACCCGCCTTCCCGAACAGGCCGTTGTGGATATGGACCCGGTGCGCATTCGCCAGCTGCTGGACAACCTGCTACAGAACTCTCTCAAGTACACCGCCAGTGGCGGCACCCTGAGCATCTCGCTGACACAGCGACCAGACAACTGGGAACTGCTGATCGAAGATAGCGCCCCCGGAGTACCTGACGACGCCCTGCCCCGCCTGTTCGATCATTTGTACCGTGTGGAAAGCTCACGCAACCGTCGCACCGGCGGCGCTGGCCTGGGGCTGGCCATTTGCCAGCGGATTGTCGAAGCCCACGGCGGTACCATCGGCGCGGAGCACAGCCCCCTGGGCGGCGTCCGCATTCGCATCACCCTGCCGGGAGAGGCACCATGAATCGCATCCTGATCGTGGAAGACGAGCCACGTCTGTCACAACTGATGGCGGACTATCTCCAGCATGCCCACTTCCTGACCGAACAAACCGACAGCGCCCGGACCGCCATGACTCTGGCAAAAAAGGAACACTTTCAGGCCATCCTGCTGGACCTGATGCTGCCGGACGGCGACGGCTTGGAAGTGTGCAAGGCCATCCGCCAGCACAGCCAGGTACCGATCCTGATGGTCACCGCCCGGGTGGATGAGGTGGATCGGCTGCTGGGGCTGGAACTGGGCGCCGACGATTATATCTGCAAACCGTTCAGCCCACGGGAAGTGGTGGCCAGGATCAAGGCCGTACTGCGCCGGGCCAACCCGCAACTGGACAGCACCGCCCCAACACTGACCCTGGACGAAGAGCGCTACGAGGCGGTCATGGGCAAACAACGGGTGGCCCTCACCGCCATCGAATTCGCCCTGCTCGCCACCCTGGCCCGCCACCCCGGACGCATCTGGTCCCGAGACCAGTTGATGGATGAAATCTACCAGGACCACCGGGTCGTTTCCGACCGCACCATCGACAGCCACATCCGCAAACTGCGCCGCAAACTCAACGACGGCGACGACCAGTCCCATGACTGGATTGGTAGTGTTTATGGGGTGGGGTATCGGCTGGAGCAGCCGTAGGGCAGCTTCTAGCTTCTAGCTTCTAGCTTCTAGCTTCTAGCTATCAGTATGAGAGAGGACGGCAAATAGCCGTCAAGCACCCTCTGTCTTTTGTATTATCTTTTTCTAGTAGCTCGTAGCTCGTAACTGCTTCTTCCTTTTTTCCTGCATATTCCTTGCACCCTTTCCTTCCATACTGCTCCCACATATTCACAGGGACTCACTGAGTCACAAGGAGAGCATCATGAAAAAACTGGCTATCGTTGCCCTGGCAATCTTCACCACCTCTGCTTTTGCCTATGGCCCCGGCCATAAGGGCGGGGAGCACATGGTGGAACGTCTGGAGAAGAAACTGGAGCTGAGCGAAGAACAAAGCACCCAGCTCAAGGCCATCTTTCAGGAGCAGGGCGAAAAGATGAAAGCCCTGCACGAAGAAACCCAAGGCAAGATGAACAAGGTACTGACCCCTGAACAGCAGGAAAAGCTGGCCGAAATGAAGGAAAAACGCAAGGAACGCTGGGAAGAGCGCAAGGAGAACAGGAAAGAGAAAAAGGACAAGCGCGGGGAATAATTCAGGCTGCCGTTTGTAGTCGGACGTCCGACCCGCACCCTCCCAACGATGATAGCCGGAAAATTGCCGGCTATCATCGTTGGGTTGAGTGGACCTCTTAAAGCAACGCCCGCCGCATATCTGTCAGCAACTGACTGAGATAGGCGGTAAATCTTGCCGCGTCGGCGCCATCAATCACCCGGTGATCGTAGGACAGACTCAACGGCAACATCAGCCGGGGCTGAAACTGCTCACCGTCCCAGACCGGCTGCATATCGGATCGGCTCACCCCCAGGATGGCCACTTCCGGCCAGTTCACAATGGGCGTAAACGCAGTGCCACCAATTCCACCCAGAGAAGAAATACTGAACGTCCCGCCCTTCATGTCTGCCGGTGTCAGTTTGCGATTACGGGCCTTTTCCGCCAGCTCACTCATTTCAAGAGCAATGGCTTTCAGCCCCTTCTTGTCCGCATCCTTGATCACCGGCACCACCAGGCCATTGGGGGTGTCCACGGCAATGCCGATGTTAATGTAATGCTTCTGAATCAGGGCCTCACCGCCGTTTTCCAGGGAGCTGTTGAAACGCGGAAACTCCTGCAATGCCCTGGCACAGGCACTGACCAGGAACGCCAGCATGGTCAACTTCACGCCTTCTTTCTCCAGCGCCTTGTTTTGCTGTTTGCGGAAGGCTTCCAGGCCGGTGATATCTGCCACCTCGTGCTGGGTGACATGGGGAATGGTCAGCCAGGAGCGAGTCAGGTTCTGGGCGGACACCTTGCGCAGCTTGTTGAGCTCCAGCCGCTCGATCTCGCCGAACTGGCTGAAATCGATTTCCGGCAATTCCACCGCCAGGCTACCGCCAGCTGCGGCAGGTACACCTTCAAGGCGTTGTTTCACCCAGGCGTGCACATCTTCCTTGAGGATACGGTCCTTGGGACCGGTGCCGTTGACCTGGGCCAGATCCACACCCATTTCCCGGGCCAACTTGCGGACCGCCGGGCCAGCGTGCACGGACCGGGAAGGGGAACCGGCATCCGCAGTGGTTGGCTGCGACGTTGCCGGAGCCGGTTTTTGCTCGGTGGAGGCCTGCTCCGGGGCTGGCGCCGGCTTTGTTTCTGACTTTTCTGCCGCCTCGGCTTTGTTGTCCGCTGCCGGCTTGCCGCCGGCCACCGCCATGGTCAGCAGCGCATCACCGGTACCGACCTTGTCGCCCACCTTCACCGCCACCGATTCCACCTTGCCAGCGGAGGGCGCGGGAATTTCCAGGGAGGCCTTGTCCGATTCCACCACCACAATGACCTGCTCCTGCTCGAGCTCATCACCCACGGCCACATTCACTTCGATAATTTCTGCGGAATCGATATCGCCAAGATCCGGCACGGTAACGGTTTCGCTGCCACCGCTTTCCTGCGCTTCGGGCTCATCCTCTTCTTGCGGCTTTGACTCCGTATCCGTTTTTTCCTCTGCGGCCTGCGACGGTTCACTGGCAGCCTCGGAGTCCGCGGAGGCCTGATCTTCCGACTCGCCTTCGGCCTCGACTTCCATTAGTTCATCGCCTTCCTTGACCCGGTCGCCCACCTTGACACTGATGGCGGTAATTTTCCCCGCTTGCGGTGCGGGCACTTCTACCGTGGCCTTGTCGGATTCCAGAACAATAATGGTGTCTTCTGCGGCAATGGTGTCGCCGACTTTCACGCTGATCTCGATGACGTCAACAGGATCACTGCTGCCCACATCGGGAACACGAATCATGCTCTTACTCACACCGGTCTCCTTTTGTGAGATCACGTTGGGGTGCGATCAATGCATCACCGGATAGGGTTTATCCGTATCGATGCCGTATTTTTCGATGGCCTTTTTCACGGTAGCTGCCTCCACCTTGCCGTCCTTGCGCAATGCACTGAGGGCCGCCAACACCACGAAATGACGATCCACCTCAAAGAAGTGGCGCAGTTTCTGGCGGGAATCGCTGCGGCCGAAACCGTCGGTGCCCAGTACCGTATAAGGTGCGTGTACCCAAGGCCGGATCTGGTCGGCAAAGGCGCGCATGTAGTCGGTGGACGCGATCACCGGACCGTCGCGACCATCCAGGCATCTCTCTACCCAGGTGCGCTCGCGCTCCTGATCCGGGTTGAGGATTTCATCCCGGTCCAGACGCAGGCCTTCCCGGCGCAGTTCGTTGAAGCTGGTGACACTCCACACATCTGCCGCCACGCCGAAGTCATCACGGAGCAGCTCCGCCGCCGCTTCCACTTCGCGCAGAATGGTGCCGCTGCCCAGCAACTGCACGCGGGGGGATTTCCTGGTTTTCCCCTTGCCTTCGCGCAACAGGTACATGCCCCGACGAATACCTTCTTCGGCCCCTTCCGGCATGGCACCGTGCACGTAGTTTTCGTTCATCAGGGTCAGGTAATAGAAAACTTTTTCGTTGTCTTCATACATGCGCTTGAGGCCGTCGTGCAGGATCACCGCCAGCTCGTAGCTGTAGGTGGGGTCATAGCTGACGCAATTGGGCACGGTGCTGGCCAGCAAATGGCTGTGGCCATCCTGGTGCTGTAGCCCTTCGCCATTGAGGGTGGTACGTCCGGCGGTGGCACCCAGCAGAAAACCGCGTGCCTGACTGTCGCCGGCAGCCCAACAAAGATCGCCCACGCGCTGGAAACCGAACATGGAGTAATAGATATAGAACGGGATAAGGGTGAAATCGTGCACGCTGTAGCTGGTGGCGGCGGCCAGCCAGCCGGACATGGCGCCCGCTTCGTTGATCCCCTCTTCCAGGATGCGACCCTTCTTGTCTTCCCGGTAATACATGACCTGACCGGCATCCTCGGGCTCGTATTTCTGGCCACCGGAGGAATAGATACCCAGTTGCCGGAACAGGCCTTCCATGCCAAAGGTACGTGCCTCATCGGGCACAATCGGCACCACCCTTTCGCCGATCTGCTTGTCCTTGATCAGCGCACTCATCATGCGCACAAACGCCATGGTGGTGGAAATTTCCCGGTCGCCACTGCCCTCCAGGAAGTTGGCAAAGATATCCAGCCCGGGCAGGGTCAATGCCTGACTGGCCTGCTGTCGACGCACCGGCATATAACCGCCCAGCTTATCGCGCTGTTCTTTCATGAAACGCATTTCCGGGGAGTCGGCGTCCGGCCGGTAGTAGGGCACATCCTTGAGTTCTTCGTCGGTGAACGGCATGTCGAAGCGGTCGCGGAATTCCTTCAGGCTTTCCAGATCCAGCTTCTTCATCTGGTGGGTCTTGTTGACCGCTTCACCGGCGCCGGTGGCATAACCTTTTACCGTCTTGGCCAGGATCACTGTGGGCCGACCGGTATGGTTAACCGCCGCGTGGTAGGCCGCGTAGACCTTGAACGGGTCGTGGCCACCGCGATTGAGGCGGTACACCTCATCGTCGGACATGTGCTCCACCAGCTTTTTCAGCTCCGGATACTCGCCGAAGAAATGCTCGCGGGTATAGGCGCCACCGTTCTTCTTGTAGGCCTGGTATTCACCGTCCACGCACTCTTCCATGCGCCGGCGCAGCAGGCCCTGGCTGTCCCGTTCCAGTAGCGGATCCCAGAGTCGCCCCCAGACCACCTTGATCACATTCCAGCCGGCGCCCCGAAACACACCTTCCAGTTCCTGGATGATCTTGCCGTTACCGCGCACCGGGCCATCCAGACGCTGCAGGTTGCAGTTGACCACAAAAATCAGGTTATCCAGTTTCTCCCGGCCGGCCAGAGCCAGGGCACCCAGAGATTCCGGCTCGTCCATTTCGCCGTCGCCCAGGAAGGCCCACACCTTGCGGTCATCCTTCTGGATCAGCTCACGGTTTTGCAGGTATTTCATCACGTGGGCCTGGTAGATGGCCTGAATCGGCCCCAGCCCCATGGACACGGTGGGAAACTGCCAGAAGTCCGGCATCAACCAGGGGTGCGGGTAGGAGGACAGGCCCTTGCCATCCACCTCCCGGCGGAAGTTGTCGAGCTGCTCTTCGCTGATACGCCCTTCCAGGTAAGCGCGGGCATATACCCCCGGCGCGGAATGGCCCTGGAAGAACACCAGGTCCCCTTCGTTCTTGTCACTGGGGGCCCGGAAGAAATGATTGAAACCCACATCATAAAGCGTGGCGGATGACGCAAAGGAAGCGATATGGCCACCCAACTCGTCGTCATTCATGTTGGCCCGCATCACCGTGGCCAACGCATTCCAGCGCACCAGAGAACGCACCCGGCGCTCCATGAAGATATCGCTGGGGATCGGCACTTCATCCTTGGCGGGAATGGTATTGAGGTACGGGGTATTGAGGTGAGTACGACGGATGCCCTGTTCCTGGGCCTCGTTGGTGATGGTATCCAGCAACCAGGCGGCCCGTTCCGGGCCTTCGCGCTCGACCACGGATTCCAGGGCTTCTAGCCACTCCCGGTTTCTGCCGGGTCCATATCATCAAAGAAACTTCTTTTATGCATGGGCGTGCGTCCTTTTTCGCGTTGCCAGGCGGCACGGCAGGATCACTGCAGCACCGCGGAAATAAGCGCCCGGGGGTGTTGGGCGAACTGATACAAGCTCTTTCCATACTAGCCGCAATGACCGGCCGGTCAAATGACGATAATCACCACAGGCGAGTTACAGGCGGATGTTTTGGTACGGCAAAAGCCCTGCCAGCATGAGGCCTGACAGAGCAGGACGACATCAGACCTAAGTCGATGGGGAGAAAAGCAATTGATAATGGATAATTGAGAATTGATAACACGCGGAACACGCCCTTCTATCGTCAAACACAAGAGGCCGCGCCCAAGCTCTGGACGCGGTCACTCAGTTTTGACAAGCGCCACAGCGTTGATCGCGCCCTTATCAATTATCCATTCTCAATTAGATAGCACGTTCAGAACGCCTTGGGCTATCGTCAGATCACGATGATCCACAGCGCTGACAGGATCAGCCAGATGGCAACGCAGCGCAGTAGTAAGCCCTGCAGGGATTCCAAGTGATCCAGGGCGGCAGACAGGGAACCTCCTTGTTGAACCTGCGCATCCTCCAGGGCCACATTGGCCACCTCCTGCAGGCCCTGACCACTATGATCCAGGCGTAACCACTGGCCGCGCATCTTTTCCATGACAGCGGTGAAATCACCGGCCAGGGCCATGCTCAATACCAGCAGCTTGTTGGCCGGCCAGCATAACCAGCCATCCAGACGTACCTGCCAGCTATTGGCCTGCTCTTCCCCGGCCCAGGCCAGCCATGCCCGATTGAGCACAACCAGAAACGCCGCACCGAAGCCCAGCACTACCAGCCAGAAGATCGCGATAAAGAGCTGCTGCTCACGCGCCAGAATTTTTTCCGTCAGGGCACTCTGATAGGCCGGGTCACCCGGTGTACCGGTGACATCGAATTCATCCGTGGCCAAGGCGGCAAAGCCCTCCGGGTCGTTCATTCGACCGCGCACCAGCAATTCATCCACATGCCGGAACTCGCTCTGCCCGCCCACCAGCCACAGCATCAGCGCCATACCCACCGCCAGCACCAACAATTGGCCCCAGAAACCGTCCAGCCAGCAGGTCAGGAGGTAAATCAATAGTGCCGGCAACAGCACTGCCAACCACCAGACTCGTCGCCCCTGACCCAGGCGGTTGCTCCATTGCTGCAACCAGCCCTGATGACGCTGGGGGCTGACCAGCCAATACGGCCAGCTGGTATCCAGCCGGCGCAGGCCGAGAACCAGTATCAGCACCAGAAATTTCATGCCATTTCCTCCTTGAAACGTGTCAGGCGAGCCCGGTAAGCAGCCCAGTCGAAAGCGGGCCCCGGGTCGGTTTTGCGGCCAGGGGCAATATCTTCGTGGCCGGTGATGCGGGTATCGTCAATGGCCGGGTAGTGGGACTGCAACAGCGCGGTGAGCTCCGTCAGGGTCGCATACTGCGCGTCTTCATAGGGCACAGTATCTGCTCCTTCCAGCTCAATGCCGATGGAAAAATCATTACAGTTTTCCCGCCCGGCAAAGCAGGACACCCCGGCATGCCAGGCACGCCGGTCGCAGGGGACAAACTGCAACAGGCTACCGTCACGCCGGATGAGAAAATGCGACGATACGGTGAGCTGATGGATTTCGCGAAAATAGGGATGGTCGTCCGGGTTCAGGCAGTTCTGGAACAGGGCCTGGATATAATCGCCGCCGAACTGCTCCGGCGGCAGGCTGATGTTATGAATCACCAGAAGGGAAATATCATCGGGATCAGGGCGGAGATTGAAATTGGGGGATGGGCACCACTGTGCCTGATCAACCCGGTGTTCGTTAAGGGTGAGCACCCGCGCAAGCTCCTTATTCCTGCGCGGCACCAACCAGCGACTTAATGCTGTGCGTTGGCCTGCATGCGGCGCAGGTCGCCAATGACCGCTTCCAGAGCCCGGTCGAACAGGGCTCCCTCTTCGATGAGTTTAACAGTCCCTTCATGCAGGGCAACGGCCAGGGTGTAAGCGGAAAACTCTTCCACCTTGATACCGCGCCGGTTGGTAAACACCATCTTGACGCCGCTGCGGATATTGGCGGCCAGTTTGGCACGGCGAGGCTCATCGCCATCCACGATTTCAATCCACTGGCCGGGAGCAAGCTGGCCCGCCTTTTTCACCAGAAAATGATTTTCCGGCAAGGCCGCGTTCTCGGTAGCCTGTGGTTCCGTGGTCGGCATTTCCGGCTCCACCGCTACCCGCTCGGTTTCCAGCCCCTTGAGCAGCTGCTGGTGCACATCCCGGAACTTGATCAGCAATTGTTTGGCTTCCGCTTCGTCATAGCTGATTTGGCCAAGACCACTGTAAAGGGTTTTGAGGAGCTTGGGGCTTAGCGCCTTGAGCTTTTCCAGGGCGGTCTGGTCACGGTGCGGTAGTACACTCCAGACCACCCCGTCGACAACCTTGACCTGCTGCTGCCAGGTAGCGCTATCAGGCCCTTCTCGCAACCAGGTCAGATATAACACCTGTTGCCACCCCTGACGGAGCAGCCGCACCACCACATCAGGCAGCTGGCGGCCCGCCATGCGCTTGTCGAGCACGGCCACCACTTCCAGACGGGCCTGCTCGGCACGGGCCTTGCCCTCTTCCGCCTCACGGACCCGCTGCTCCACCCGTTCGGAGCGTGAGCTCTGGTTATCGAAAAAGCGCTGAAACTCGTCCAGAAGGGTGGCGAACAGGCTGGCATCCTCTTCAAAATCATCGATGATGCGGTGTACCGCGTGGTTGATTCGCTGGTACAGATCATCCTGGATACCCTGCTGCGGATCCCACTGGTTACCGGCCCGGGCCAGCATATTGAGCAGCAACCGGGCTTCGTGGTTGTCATTGCTGAAAAAGGTCTTGTCGGTGATCGCCACTTTCAGAAGGGGAATCTGCAAGCGGCCGATTAACGCCTTGATCTCCGACGGCAGGCCTTCGTCATCAAGGATGAAATCAAACAGCAAAGACACAAGGTTGATCACATCGTCATCGGCCTGGTCCAGGGCATGAATAGCTTCGCCATGCTCGCTGTCCAGTAGCTCGGACAGGTCTTCCTTGAGGTTAGCCCGTTCCCCGTCTTTTTCGCTGAGGCTACGCTCCACTCGCTGCAGGCGATTGAGCACACCCACCAGATCATCGGAACTGACCTGATGGACAGAAGCCGCATTAGATACCGGAGCGCCATTCAGGTAGGGCACGCCATTTTGCATTACCGCCATGGCTGCGCTCATGTCCGCACCGGGTGCAGCACCGCCCGCCGAGGCTCCACCGCCCTGGATACTGCGCATGGTAACCAGCAGCTCCTGCAGCAGGCTAAACATCTGGTCACTGCCTGCCGAGGAAGGGGCCGCTGATTGAGAGGAGGCACTCTGGGCCAGTGAGCGGTTACCAGGCTTGCGCACCGCGGCTATCGGCGCGGATTTCATGTCCGGCAATACACCGGCATCAATCAACACCTTGTTGACCTCGGTCACCATATAGCCGGTTTCCACCATTACCTCGCGCTCAAACAGCTTGAGAATGATCAGGCGGGCTTTGATATCCAGTGACAGCCGTTCGAGCCCCTGACTGAAGGCATCCACCAGTTGGCGAGGCTCCAGGGGGTTATTTTTCTCACTGACCTCAACCTTGCTTTCGAACAGGTATTCCAGGCGGTGGCACAGGACCTTCAGTTGTTCATCACAACCATTGCGGGCCCGGCGGGACATGTTATCCAGAGCTACCGTAGTCTCAAGGTCATCTTCATTGACCAAGGTCAGGGAGTCCAGATCGACCCTGGCATTCTCCAGAGTCCCGCCTGCGCGCTGCTGGGCAAGCTCGGCAAACTGATGCTGGAGTGACTGCTTCAGACCTGCAACCAGACCGGATCGCTGAATACGTAACTCGCGCATGGCATCAAAAAAACGCTCTCGCTCACCTTCCGCTTCTTTTTCGGCCAAATCGTAGAGGGTGTCATCAGCACCATCCAGCATGTCCTCAAGATAGGAAGAGGCCAGCGCCACATAGCGATCACGGACTTTTTCGATGGGCCTTGGCAGGCTGTTTGTTCCGGCTTTGCCAGAGACTGGTTTGAGCTGAGTAACTTTGGCCATGGCTCCCCCCAGGGAGAGTAAAATCAAGCCCGAGCATAACGGGACGATGGTTTTAATGCTTTACTACGCTATCATAGCATCGAGATAAGAATTTTGAACTAGTTCGCACGCAATGCTTTATGTGTAGTTTGCAGTAACCGCGTCGCCAGCTTTCCCTGCCCGCTAAATTCCCCTAGCCTAAGGCCTTTTGGGGAAATGGACGAGAGCCATGGAGCAAGCGGTTACCATTCTTAAACAGATCAGCGGCTTCCTGTGGGGATGGCCGGCACTGATCCTGATTGCCGGCACCGGCATCTACTTGACCCTGATCCTGCGCTTCCTGCCCCTTCGGCAGCTGGGGTTCGGCTTCAAGCAAATGTTCGGACCCCAGACCGGGGTTGGCACCATCGGCGCTGGCGCCGCCCTGGCTACGTCCCTCTCTGCCACTATCGGCACAGGTAACATCGTGGGCGTTGCCACCGCCATCCACTCCGGTGGTCCCGGAGCACTGGTGTGGATGTGGCTGATCGCCCTGGTGGGCATGGCCACCAAGTACGCGGAAGCCGTGTTGGCAGTGCAATACCGGGAAAAGGATGCCGCCGGCCAGTATGTGGGCGGCCCCATGTACTACATTCAGAACGGTCTGGGCCGTAACTGGCGCTGGATGGCCATCGCCTTTGCCATCTTCGGCATGCTCGCCGGGTTCGGCATTGGCAACAGCGTCCAGGCCAACTCTGTGGCCCATGGCCTGCAGGACAGCTTCGGCCTGCCCGCCTGGATCACCGGGGTGACACTGGCCGTACTGGTCGGCCTGGTTGTGCTCGGCGGCATGAAGCGAATCGCCACTGTGGCCACCTTCATTGTTCCGTTCATGGCGCTGACCTACCTGCTGGCAGGCCTGGTTGTGTTAGTGGACCATGCCGAGGCCCTGCCCGCCGCTCTTGCCCTGTGCTTCGAAAGCGCCTTTACCGGCACCGCCGCCGCCGGCGGCTTTGCTGGCGCCCTGGTCAAGGAAGCCATCCGTTTCGGTATCGCCCGTGGCATCTTCTCCAATGAGGCAGGTCTCGGCAGCGCGCCCATTGCCCATGCCTCAGCCAATACCGATCATCCGGCCCGGCAGGGGTCCATTGCCATGCTTGGCACCTTTATCGACACCATCATCGTCTGCTCCATCACGGGGCTGGCCATCGTCTCCTCCGGTGCCTGGACCAGCGGGGCCGAAGGCGCCCCCCTTTCCGCCCTGGCCTTCTCGTCCACCTTCGGGGACTTTGGCAACGTGATTGTGGCCGGCGGGCTGGCGATCTTTGCCTTTACCACACTGCTGGGCTGGAGCCTGTACAGCGAGCGCTGTACCCAGTTCCTGTTCGGCGACCGGGCCATCCTTCCCTTCCGGGTAATCTGGGTACTGGCGGTGCCTCTGGGGGCCGTTGTCAGCCTGAACCTGGTCTGGGCCTTGGCCGACATCATGAACATCCTGATGGCGATACCCAACCTGATTGCTCTGCTATTATTGTCCCCTGTGGTGGTGCGGCTCAGCCGGGAATTCTTTACCAACCGCCCGAATTGAAGGCACCATCGCCGCATAACACGACCCGCAGGCCTGTCTGCGGGTTTTCATTGAGTTCAGCACCGAGAACAGCATGACCATCACCCTGCCCGACTATGTGCGTGACGATATTCAGCGCAACGTGAGCTTTGCCCTGGAGGAAGATATCCGCAGCGGCGACATTACCGCCCAGCTTATCGATGCCGACAGCGAAAGCACCGCTACTATCATTACCCGTGAAGATGCGGTGATGTGTGGCATCCCCTGGGCGGATGAGGTCTTCCGGCAACTGGGTAACGTGCAGATCGAATGGCATGTTGAGGATGGCGACCGACTGGCTGCCGAGACCACTCTATGCACGCTTAACGGTAATACCCGGCAGATTCTCACCGGCGAGCGCACCGCGCTGAACTTTCTGCAGACCCTGATGGGCACAGCTACCACAGCACGCCGCTATGCGGATGCTGTAGAAGACACCAGAGTCACCATCCTGGATACCCGCAAGACACTGCCCGGCTTGCGAGCTGCCCAGAAATACGCCGTGCTTTGTGGTGGCTGCCAGAATCACCGCATCGGCTTGTACGATGCCTTCCTGATCAAGGAGAACCATGTGGCGGCCTGCGGGGGCATTACCGCTGCCATTGAACGGGCACGGGCAGGCGCTGATCCTGATTGCCGGCACCACGGCATCTACTTGGCCCTGATCCTGCGCTACACCCCAACACACGGCAGCTGGGGTTCACGGCTAACAAGCTTCGCTCGGCTCAAGGAATGCCTATCAGCACTAGGTAGCACTGTTTAAAGTCATATGTAGCGCTGTATCTGGCTGGGTGATCCGTGGGCGTTGCCACCCGCCATCCCACTCCAGTGGTCCCGGAGCACTGGGTGTGTGGATGTGTGGCTAATCGCCTGGTGGGCATGGCCGCAAGTACGCGGAAGCCAGCGTGGCGGTCTATTTTCCGGGAAAAGGATGCTGCCGCCGGCGGCCATGCTGAGGCGGCCCCATGTAGCCTACACATTCAGACGGTCTGGGCTGGCAGCCTGGCGAGCGCCTGTGGCCCATCATGGCAGCCATCTTAGCATCACTCTTGGGTTCGGCATTGTGCAGCAGCAATCCAGGAGCCCGGCTCTGTGGCCCATGGCCTGCAGGACAGCTTCAGCCTGCCCGCCTGGATCCTGCAGGGTGAGCCACTGGCCGTACTGAGTGAAGGCTGGTTGTGCTCGGGAGCATGAGAGCAAAATCGCCACTGTGGCCACGTTGTGTGTTCATGGCGCTGACTGCTGGCAGGCCTGGTGGTTGTGTTAATGGACCATGCCGGGGCCCTGCCCGCGCTCTTGCCTAATGCTTCAGCGCAGCACCGGCACCGCCGCCGCCGGCGTATGCCTGCAGCGCCCTGGTCAAGAGCCATCCGTTTCAGGCAATGTCGCCGTGGCATCTTCTCAATGAGGCAGGTCCTCGGCAGCGCACCATTTTGCCCATGCCTCAGCCAATACCTGCGATCAGCTCAGCGCGGGGTCATTGCTATGCTTAGCACCTTTATCGACACCATCATCGTCTGCTCCATCAGAATGCAGCCATCACGTCTCCTCGGTGCCTGGACCAGCTGGAATGAGGAGCGCCCCCCTTTCCGCCTGGCCTTCTCATCCACCTTCAAAGGGACTTTGGCAACAATGAGTTTGCTTAGCCCGACGGGCTGGCGATCTTTACCTTTACACTGCTGGGCTGGAGCCTGTCCACGTGAGCGCTGTGCCCAGTTCCCTGTTCGGCGACCGGAGCGCATCCTGCGCTTTCCGCATCTATCTGGGTGCTGGCGGTACCACTGGGCGCCGTTGTCAGGCCTAAGAACCCTGGGTCTGGGCCTTGGCTGACATCATGAACATCCCTGATGGCGATACCCAAGCCACAATTGCTCTGCTATTATTGTCTCTGTGGTGGTGCGGCTCAGCGGGATTCTTCTACCAACCGCCAGATTGAAGGCACCATCGCCGCACTAAGCACGACCCGCAGGCCTATCTGCGGGTTTTTCGTTGAGTTCAGCAGTCTCAAGGTCATCTTCATTGACCAAGGTCAGGGAGTCCAGATCGACCCTGGCATTCTCCAGAGTCCCGCCTGCGCGCTGCTGGGCAAGCTCGGCAAACTGATGCTGGAGTGACTGCTTCAGACCTGCAACCAGACCGGATCGCTGAATACGTAACTCGCGCATGGCATCAAAAAAACGCTCTCGCTCACCTTCCGCTTCTTTTTCGGCCAAATCGTAGAGGGTGTCATCAGCACCATCCAGCATGTCCTCAAGATAGGAAGAGGCCAGCGCCACATAGCGATCACGGACTTTTTCGATGGGCCTTGGCAGGCTGTTTGTTCCGGCTTTGCCAGAGACTGGTTTGAGCTGAGTAACTTTGGCCATGGCTCCCCCCAGGGAGAGTAAAATCAAGCCCGAGCATAACGGGACGATGGTTTTAATGCTTTACTACGCTATCATAGCATCGAGATAAGAATTTTGAACTAGTTCGCACGCAATGCTTTATGTGTAGTTTGCAGTAACCGCGTCGCCAGCTTTCCCTGCCCGCTAAATTCCCCTAGCCTAAGGCCTTTTGGGGAAATGGACGAGAGCCATGGAGCAAGCGGTTACCATTCTTAAACAGATCAGCGGCTTCCTGTGGGGATGGCCGGCACTGATCCTGATTGCCGGCACCGGCATCTACTTGACCCTGATCCTGCGCTTCCTGCCCCTTCGGCAGCTGGGGTTCGGCTTCAAGCAAATGTTCGGACCCCAGACCGGGGTTGCACCATCGGCGCTGGCGCCGCCCTGGCTACGTCCCTCTCTGCCACTATCGGCACAGGTAACATCGTGGGCGTTGCCACCGCCATCCACTCCGGTGGTCCCGGAGCACTGGTGTGGATGTGGCTGATCGCCCTGGTGGGCATGGCCACCAAGTACGCGGAAGCCGTGTTGGCAGTGCAATACCGGGAAAAGGATGCCGCCGGCCAGTATGTGGGCGGCCCCATGTACTACATTCAGAACGGTCTGGGCCGTAACTGGCGCTGGATGGCCATCGCCTTTGCCATCTTCGGCATGCTCGCCGGGTTCGGCATTGGCAACAGCGTCCAGGCCAACTCTGTGGCCCATGGCCTGCAGGACAGCTTCGGCCTGCCCGCCTGGATCACCGGGGTGACACTGGCCGTACTGGTCGGCCTGGTTGTGCTCGGCGGCATGAAGCGAATCGCCACTGTGGCCACGTTCATTGTGCCGTTCATGGCGCTGACCTACCTGCTGGCAGGCCTGGTTGTGTTAGTGGACCATGCCGAGGCCCTGCCCGCCGCTCTTGCCCTGTGCTTCGAAAGCGCCTTTACCGGCACCGCCGCCGCCGGCGGCTTTGCTGGCGCCCTGGTCAAGGAAGCCATCCGTTTCGGTATCGCCCGTGGCATCTTCTCCAATGAGGCAGGTCTCGGCAGCGCGCCCATTGCCCATGCCTCAGCCAATACCGATCATCCGGCCCGGCAGGGGTCCATTGCCATGCTTGGCACCTTTATCGACACCATCATCGTCTGCTCCATCACGGGGCTGGCCATCGTCTCCTCCGGTGCCTGGACCAGCGGGGCCGAAGGCGCCCCCCTTTCCGCCCTGGCCTTCTCGTCCACCTTCGGGGACTTTGGCAACGTGATTGTGGCCGGCGGGCTGGCGATCTTTGCCTTTACCACCCTGCTGGGCTGGAGCCTGTATAGCGAGCGTTGCACCCAGTTCCTGTTCGGCGACCGGGCCATCCTTCCCTTCCGGGTAATCTGGGTACTGGCGGTGCCTCTGGGGGCCGTTGTCAGCCTGAACCTGGTCTGGGCCCTGGCCGACATCATGAACATCCTGATGGCGATACCCAATCTGATTGCTCTGCTATTATTGTCCCCCGTGGTGGTGCGGCTCAGCCGGGAATTCTTTACCAACCGCCCGAATTGAAGGCACCATCGCCGCATAACACGACCCGCAGGCCTGTCTGCGGGTTTTCATTGAGTTCAGCACCGAGAACAGCATGACCATCACCCTGCCCGACTATGTCCGTGACGACATTCAGCGCAACGTAATCTTTGCCCTGGAAGAAGACATCCGCAGCGGCGATATCACCGCCCAGCTTATCGATGCCGACAGCGAAAGCACCGCTACTATCATTACCCGTGAAGACGCTGTCATGTGTGGCATCCCCTGGGCGGATGAGGTCTTCCGGCAACTGGGCGATGTGCAGATTGAGTGGCATGTGCAGGACGGCGACCGGCTGACCGCAGATACCACCCTCTGCACTCTGCACGGAAACACCCGCAAGATTCTCACCGGCGAGCGCACCGCGCTGAACTTTCTGCAGACCCTGATGGGCACGGCTACCACAGCGCGCCGCTATGCAGATGCTGTAGAGGGCACCAACGTCACCATCCTGGATACCCGAAAGACACTGCCCGGCCTGCGGGCTGGCCAGAAATACGCCGTGCTTTGTGGTGGCTGCCAAAATCACCGCATCGGCCTGTACGATGCCTTCCTGATCAAGGAGAACCATGTGACCGCCTGTGGAGGCATTACCGCCGCCATTGAACGGGCGCGGGCACTGGCGCCGGAGAAGAAGATTATTGTAGAAGTGGAAACGCTGGAGGAGCTAAAGGAAGCAGCACGACTGCAACCGGATCAGATCATGCTGGATAATTTCAGTGTGGAGATGCTGAGTGCAGCGGCGGAAATGGGAGTGGAATCCGCACTTGAAGTGTCTGGCAACCTGACAGTAGAAAATGCTGCAAGCCTTCCTGGAACACGGGAGTGGTTTCTCTCTTCAGGGGCATTGACAAAGCATGTACAGGCAATGGACTTGTCTCTTCGGCTGACTAACCAGGCACCAACGTAGAGCCCAAAAAATATTGGCAGGCAGCCCTCCAGTATAAGATTCACAAAGAACAACAAATAACCACTTTCCGGCCCCGGCCGGATTCAAGCGACGCAAGGCCTATGATAACAACAAACAAAAAGCTTTCAAGACGACGGCGTTAACAATGCCCCACAAGTGGGTCTTCAGGGTGACCGCTACTGTCTTCATCGGCGCCAGGCGACTACGCGCCATCCAGTTGATCAGGCGCTTCCACCCTTTCATCGCCCACGCCCTGTGCTGGTAGTGCCACAGCTGCGCCGCAAAGTCTTTCATTGCCCAGGCTCGGGCCGTTTTCAGGGTTGAATGGCGCAACGCAGTGAAGGCCCGCTGCTGGTGCCAGCTCATGTTGGCAGAGGATCTCAGCCACTGGTACTTGGTGCCCTTGAGCTGTTGGTCGCCAGCTTTGAGCAGCTGCCGGTGCTCATCACGGCGCACCTGATCAACGCCTTTGCCGAGGTATTGCGCAACGTGGAAGCGGTCAAAGGCAATTTTGCGATCAGCGCCCTCAATGGCCTCCCGGGTCGCCTTAATGTAAGCCGGCCACATGTCCATACAGACGACTTCAATAGCATCCAACTGATCATCGTCAAGCTGTTCGTAGAAACTGCCGAGACTGGCTGTCAGGCGGTCTTCGGCAACGTGCAGAACCGTGCCGGAATCCTGGTCGGTGACCACCGTAATGTAATCGTGGCCCTTGCGATAGGCCGTCTCATCAACGCTCAATCGCTTCGGCGCCAGGGCCTCGCGGCGCGACAAACCACGTCGCACGGCCCGTTGCATGATGCCGTCCACCGCATTCCAGCTCAGTCGCAGGCGCTCTGCCACCGCGCTGTNGTGCACATGGCTTGGCCTGTTTGGTTTATTGATATATTCAATGGTCGAATTCCCCTATGCCTTCACTTTTTTCATGATTCCATTTGGTTTGCTGCTGGGAACCACTATCAAAAAATCACCTACAGTCAATAACCGCACAGCCCCACTGTTTTGGATTGGCATCAGCATAGCACTGGCATTAGGGACTATTTCTGCAGTCAAAGACTATCAATTAATTGAGAAAGACCAGCTCAATGAAAAGCTGCGTAGGGCAAATTTGATGGGATTCCCGCCAGAAGACATGAACCAGATCCTTCTTCTGGAACAGCTTGCAGACGATCGGAGAATAAGGACCTTTCCTACCGATCAGGCGCTGAGTAAAGAACAACTTTCCACATTAGAAAAAGTATCTCAGCGCCGCCCAACACTCTCTAACCTTGCAAGGCTAGCATTAGCCTACTCACAGGAAAATGATCGAGGAAACGCCTGTGAAACTCTCCTGACAATCAGGAAAATCTACAAGAACGAAAGCTATAAGGAAGGACGTAAAATGGTTGAAACCATCTCCGGCATCGAATGCGATGATTAGCCCATTCGTGCCGGGAAAAGGATCAGAGAGATGGAATACGACTTTCGATCTGCCCATCTGTCCAGAAGCGCATCCCTTGCCCTGGCGTTGTTTCGGCAGCGATCTTGCCGGGCAAGTCTCGATAAACCACTAAAACCAGCCATAAAACGGCAGCACCAAAGAACAAAATGACAGGATAATTTCGGGGTTGCCTCTTCCAACCTTCGGGACATATGGCCGCCGGATTCGACATTCCCCAGTAAACGCCGACAAGAACGGCAAGCCACAACTGAGTATAGGGAACCACAAAGACACCGCTCACCAATGAATGCAGGCAGGCAGCAAGAATGGACGCCAACACAGCGACCCTTTCCGTACGGGGCCCCTCGCTCCCACGAGCTTCATGTTTATAAGCCAACCACAGCAGCCTGCCCACAACCAATAACGACACGGCTAAAGCCAGCCCACCCCACTCGTAGCCCAGCTGCAACAGCACATTATGCGGATGATTGCTGTGGGGCTGATCCAGAGCAGCAAAGCCCATAGGGCCCACACCCCAAAAAGGGCTCTCCAGAAATCCAGCCAGCGCCACGCCCCATAGTTCAATTCTCCCGGAGCTGGACATAACAAGTCTTTCAGCCCCTCCAGAGACGAGTTCCGCACTCACAAACGACATCATGCCCAGGTAAAGGCCAACCGCAACAGACAAGGCGGCAACCTGCACCAGAGCCCAATGCCGCCATACAGTCCCCATCATTAAAAACACAAGCATCACTGAAACCAGGGCCACCCAGCTTCCTCTCGTCCCGCCAATGATGCAGACAAGCCAGGATGCAACCAGAACGCCACCCATCAGCGATCCATACCCTTTGGATCGCGCAAAGAGCGCCGGTATCGCAACCATTATGGGGATGGTTATTGTCTGGAATTGACCAAAAAAACGGATATTATCAAATCCACTCATCAAGGCCTGAGGGTACAGAGGTAGTTCAAACGTGACTGCAGAGACTATCGAAACCAGGAACTTTGCTGTCAACGCCACAGAAATAAAAATTGCCAGTTTCAGTATAATAGGTGCCGCCCAACCCCTTTGTGCTACCAATGAAGCCGTGAATAGCGTCAACAGAAACAAACTGCAAAAGGTAGCCAACTCCGTCAAAGACCAAAGCCAGTGCCCCCCCATTAAAGATGAGAGCCCACCAAGCGCCAAAATCAACCACAGACACGAGCGAGTCAATCGTTCAACTCTCATCCAGTGATGCAAGAGCAGCCCCATCCCAGCAACAACGATGGCGAAAATCTGAAGCACCCTTTGCTGGTCATACCAGCTAATGCCAGGTATCACATCGACGAGAGGAGCCACCAAAAGGATGCCTCCTATCACAACCCAGCAGATCAGTCCCAACAGGTGCATAAACGGGCATCTCCAGACACGTTGATCCTTTGCACTCCTCATACAGAAAAGGCGCCCTGTGGGCGCCTTTCTCGTTATCCTGAAAAGGATATTAGGTGTTGCAACCAGCAGGAGCAAATTTCACATCAAAGCTGCCATTGACTACGCACTGGTAAAGACCAGTATCAGTACGGTCCAACCGGATGACGGCACCAGTACCAATACGACCCGGATTGTTGATGATGCAAGAGATTGCGCCAGTAGCGGAACCATCTGCTGCCGGAGCCACAACACCGATTGTGGAACAGTTACCAGTTGAAGCGCTCAGACCGATATCAGCAGGTGCAGAGATTGCTGCGGCACCATCCTCGATAAACAGTAATTCATAGCTGGTCTCACCAGCAGCGATATCAGCCAGAGCAGCAGCGGCCTTGGCTTTGGATACATAGTCCTGATAAGCCGGGATAGCGATGGCAGCCAGGATGCCGATGATGGCCACCACAATCATCAGTTCGATAAGGGTAAAGCCCTGCTGTATTTGTCTTTGCATGTCGTTCCCTCCAATAAATTGGCCAATCTTCCTATTGAGCCCACCCTTGGCGAACACTCTATGCAAAACAATGCATGAATGGGGCCAACTTTCTTCTTATTCTGAAATCAGTCATCTTCAGCGACCATCACCCCTCATCCAGTGATGCGATAGCATTTGAAGCCCCCTTATCCCCCATACCAGTAAGTATCGGGTATGACATCAACGAGAGAAATCTGCAGAAGACCTCCCCTATCAAAACCAAGTAACTCTCTCCCCCAGTGGGCATAAACACCCCAACCGAATACTTTGATTTTTGTGCCCCCTGATACAAAAAAGGCGCCCTAAGGGCGCCTTTCCCGCTATCCTGACTGAATATCAGGTACCGCAACCGGCAGGAGCAAACTTGGTGTCGAAGCCGCCGCCTACAACACACTGGTACAGACCAGTGGTAGTGCGGTTAAGAGCGATAGTCGCACCAGCACCGATACGACCCGGGTTGTTGATAGTACAGCTGATAGCACCAGTCGCAGAGCCGTCAGCAGCAGGAGCTGTGGTGGCAATGGCGCTACAGTTACCAGTAGAGGTATTCAGGCCAATGGAATTGGCACCGGAGATCGCAGTAGAACCTTTTTCAGTATACAGCAGCTCATAGCTAGTCTTACCGGCAGAAATGTCGGCCAGAGCAGCTGCGGCCTTGGACTTGGATACATAGTCCTGGTAAGCCGGGATCGCGATGGCGGCCAAAATACCGATAATGGCCACCACGATCATCAGTTCAATGGGTATGACATCAACGAGAGAAATCTGCAGAAGACCCCCCCTATCAAAACCAAGTAACTCTCTCCCCCAGTGGGCATAAACACCCCAACCGAATACTTTGATTTTTTGTGCCCCCTGATACAAAAAAGGCGCCCTGAGGGCGCCTTTCCCGCTATCCTGACTGAATATCAGGTACCGCAACCGGCAGGAGAAAACTTGGTGTCGAAGCCGCCGCCTACAACACACTGGTACAGACCAGTGGCGGTACGGTTAAGACCGATAGTCGCGCCAGTACCAATACGGCCCGGGTTGTTGATCGTGCACTGAATCGCCGGACTGGCAACACCATTGGAGTTTGCAGTAACACTAATAGTACTGCAGTTACCAGTGCTTCCATTCAGGCCAATGGATGCAGCACTGGTGATCGCGGTGTCACCTTTCTCGGTGAACAGCAGCTCATAGCTGGTCTTACCAGCAGAGATGTCAGCCAGAGCAGCAGCGGCCTTGGACTTGGATACATAGTCCTGGTACCACTAAAACCAGCCATAAACGGCAGCACCAAAGAAAAAAATGACAGGATAATTTCGGGGTTGCCTCTTCCAACCTTCCGGGACATATGGCCGCCGGATTCGACATTCCCCAGTAAACGCCGACAAGAACGGCAAGCCACAACTGAGTATAGGGAACCACAAAGACACCGCTCTGTGAATGCAGGCAGGCAGCAAGAATGGACGCCAACACAGCGACCCTTTCCATGCAAGGACCCCTCGCCCCCACGAGCTTCATGTTTATAAGCCAACCACAGCAGCCTGCCCACAACCAATAACGACACGGCTAAAGCCAGCCCACCCCACTCGTAGCCCAGCTGCAACAGCACATTATGTGGATGATTGCTGTGGGGCTGATCAGAAGCAGCAAAGCCTGGGCCCCACCCCCAAAGGGCTCTCCAGAAATCAGCCAGCGCCACGCCCATAGTTCAAATTCTCCGGAGCTGGACATAACAAGTCTTTCAGCCCCTCAGAGACGAGTTCTGCACTCACAAACGACATCATGCCCAGGTAAAGGCCAACCGCAACAGACAATGCGGCAACCTGCCAGAGCCCAATGCCGCCATACAGTCCCCATCATTAAAAACACAAGGCATCACTGAAACCAGGGCCGCAGCCTCGTCCCGCCAATGATGCAGACAAGCCAGGATGCAACCAGAACGCCACCCATCAGTGATCCATACGCTGGATCGCGCAAAACTTTATCCCGGTATCTGCCAACCATTATGGGGATGGTTATTGTCTGGAATTGACCAAAAAAACGGATATTATCAAATCCACTCATCAAGGCTGAAGGGTACAGAGGTAGTTCAAACGTGAGCTGCAGAGACTATCGGAAACCAGGGAACTTTGCTGTCAACGCCACAGAAATAAAAATTTGCCAGTTTCAGTATAATAGGTGCCGCCCAGCCCCTTTCGTACTTTACAATAGGCAATGAATAGCGTCAACAGAAACAAACGCAAAAGGTAGCCAACTCCGTCAAAGACCAAAGCCAGTGCCCCCATTAAAGATGAGAGCCCACCAAGCGCCAAAATCAACCACAGACACGAGCGAGTCAATCACGTTCAACTCTCATCCAGTGATGCAAAGGCAGCCCCATCAGCAACAACGATGGCGAAAATCTGAAGCACCCTTTGCTGGTCATACCAGCTAATGCCAGGTATCACATCGACGAGAGGAGCCGCAAAAAGTGCCTCCTATCACAACCCAGCAGATCAGTCCCAACAGGTGCATAAACGGGCATCTCCAGACACGTTGATCCTTTGCACTCTCATACGAAAAGGCGCCCTGTGGGCACCTTTCTCCTTCCTCCTGAAAAGGATATTAGGTGTTGCAACCAGCAGGGCAAATTTCACATCAAAGCTGCCATTGACTACGCACTGGTAAGACCAGTATCAGTACGGTCAACGGATGACGGCACCAGTACCAATACGACCCGGATTGTTGATGATGCAAGAGATTGCGCCAGTAAGCGGGACCATCTGCAAAATCCTGGCTCAAAGCCAAAACAGCGCAGACAAGTGCACATGGCTTGGCCTGTTTGGCTTATTGATATATTCAATGGTCGAATTCCCCTATGCCTTCACTTTTTTCATGATTCCATTTGGTTTGCTGCTGGGAACCACTATCAAAAAATCACCCACAGTCAATAACCGCACAGCCCCACTGTTTTGGATTGGCATCAGCATAACACTGGCATTAGGGACTATTTCTGCAGTCAAAGACTATCAATTAATTGAGAAAGACCAGCTCAATGAAAAGCTACGCAGGGCGAATTTGATGGGATTCCCGCCAGCAGACATGAACCAGATCCTTCTTCTGGAACAGCTTGCAGACGAGAGGAGAATAAGGACCTTTCCTACTGATCAGACGCTGAGCAAAGAACAACTTTCCACATTAGAAAAAGTCTCTCAGCGCCGTCCAACACTCTCTAACCTTGCAAGGCTGGCATTAGCCTACTCACAGGAAAATGATCAAGGAAGCACCTGTGAAGCTCTCCTGATAATCAGGAAAATCTACAAAAACGAAAGTTATAAAGAAGGCCGCAAAATGGTTGAAACCGTCTCCGGCATCGAATGCGATGATTAACCCATTCGTGCCGGAAAAAGGATCAGGGAGATGGAATACGACTTTCGATCTGCCCATCTGTCCAGAAGCGCATCCCTTGCCCTGGCGTTGTTTCGGCAGCGATCTTGCCGGGCAAGTCTCGATAAAATGCTGGCCGCCCCTTTGCCAACATCGGCCAGCCAAACCTGTTAAGTGGGCTTCTGGCCCTGGGCTTGACTGCCACACTCTATCTATACCAGAAAAAAAAGGTCCCTGCGGTCGCGGCACTGTTAATACCCATAGTACTTATTCTTGCTCTTGCTTTGGCTCAGTCGCGATTCGCCTGGGTCTTCATGATTTTCAGCACTCTCTATCTTTCCTGGCAAGCACACAAAAAATCCATTCAGCTACGGATTATTACCCCTTGGCTCATAACAGCCGTCTTTATCTTACTGGTTGTTGCATCACCCTATCTTGGTGAATGGCTGGGCCGCCCAGTCTCCAACCCCTTTTCCCATGCCAGCTCCAGTGGTCGGCTCCACATCTGGAAACTTATCCTCGATGCAATCCCAAACAGACCATGGACAGGATTTGGATGGAACCAGGCCGTCTTTGCACAGATTGAAAGCACATTTTCAACCCTTGAAGCCACCAGGCTAAACCACTCACACAACCTGATACTCGATTTATGTGTTTGGCTCGGCCCGATTATCGGCCTCGTTGCTGCCATTTCTGGTGCCATCATCCTGTTTAAAATCCTGACTCAAAGCCAAAGCAGCGCAGACAAGTGCACATGGCTTGGCCTGTTTGGTTTATTGATATATTCAATGGTCGAATTCCCCTATGCCTTCACTTTTTTCATGATTCCATTTGGTATGCTGCTGGGGATCACCATCAACAAGCCAGCCAGTATCAAAAATCGCCCCGCTCCACTGTTCTGGTTTGGTATCACTGTCGTTCTGGGCTTCGGGGCCGTTATCGTAATCAAGGATTATCAACTAATAGAGAAAGATCAGTTCAACGAGACATTACGCCGAGCAAAGGTAATAGGTCACCCCCCTGTTGATATGGATAAAGTCACCATTCTTGAGCAGCTTGCTGACGAGAGAAGAGGCAGAACCTACCCAACTGACAGCCCCTTAACTGAAAAACAGCTAAAAACTTTGACAAGGGTATCCAAACGACGCCCAACGTTGGCTAATCTGGCTCGCCTGGCACTGTCATACGCCAATGCAAACCTAGAAAGTCAATCCTGCCAAACCCTAGATCTGATAAAGAAGATCTACAGGGACGAAAATCATCAGAGGAGCCTTGAGATGATCCTGGAACGGTCAGCAGTAGAATGCCCAGATAACCCGAAAAGAAAGCATCCCATTCAACGGCTCACCCCCTCTGCCCCATGAATAGACCCCTGCGACCAGAATCTGGGGGCATCTCCCCCTTTTCCCGGCCTCAGTTCATAGGGGTACAGCGTTGGCAAATCTCTTAAAATCACTCCGCCCAAAAAAAGACAAGAGAGGCACACAGAAATTTGGAAAAGGGCTTTCACTCTTATGGGGTATCGGTACGAACAGTTCACGGCACGGCCCATTTTCAGCTCAGATGCAAGCACACCCACCAAAACCGCCAACCAGAGCTGACTATATGGCATAACGATCACACCACTTACCAAAGAATCAGCCATAACTGCCAGTATGGCTGCAAATAAAGAAACGTATACTAAATGCAGCCTACCGGAATCAAGCCTAATTCTTTTATAAACACTTAACACAAAGAGAAGAAACAACCAAAAACAAACCAATAAAGCAGGGATTCCCCATTCGTATGCTATCTGCAACACTGAATTATGCGGGTGAGCTACCCTAAAAACATAATTGGACGCAAAGCCCATAGGCCCTGCACCAAACAGGGGGGCAGACAATATACCTTTCAAGGTATACCCCCATATATCCAGACGGTTTGAGCTTGTTGCCAAATCTCGCGAGGTTCCCATGCCATCCCCCAAGATGCCGAACTCTCCTGCCAGATAAATAAAACAAAACCAAACCAGTGACATCGCCACCGTGACCGCAGCCAACTGCCACTTCAACCATTGCCTATAATCCTTGCCCAGACACACAAAGAGCAGCCCTACAGCAATCATGGAAGCCCAAACACCTCGGTTCCCAATCGCAATCGCCGAAACCCAGAGTGAAACCAAGGTAATAAACAAGCCCCATTTCATTAATGGCCTGCCTGTATATGCAATAAGCCCTGCAAAAACTGGCAGGCTTAGCGCCTGAAACTGACCAAACCAACGGACGTTATCAAACCCATTAATGACGGCATCAGGGTATAAATCTGCCTTAAAGTAAAATGCGGCAAGAACCGAAGAAACAAATCTCAACGCCAACAGGGCAGCCACGCAAGACAAAAGCACCATCACCCACAGCACTAACTGGCGCGAACAATTCGATGTCAGAGTGTATGCAAACAAACCAACAATAAATACACCGCCAAACAGGAACACCTCAACGAACGACCAAAGCGGGTATTTAGAAAGACTCGCTGACAAAACACCCAACAGGAAAAAAAGGCCCACAAGAATATGGACCTTAAAGGAAAAAACAGGTAGCAGGTGACGATTAATCCAAAGCCCTATAGCGGAAAGCAGAATTGATGCAACCTGCAGCGTTCGTTGCTGATCGTGCCAAGTCAATCCTGGCGTAAGATCAAAGAGAGGAGCAACAAAAAGAAAAAAGGTTATTATTGTCGCAACAAGAACAGACATAGACCAATCTTGCCCAATAA
This sequence comes from Alcanivorax sp., assembly GCF_019431375.1. Lineage (NCBI taxonomy): Bacteria > Pseudomonadati > Pseudomonadota > Gammaproteobacteria > Oceanospirillales > Alcanivoracaceae > Alcanivorax > Alcanivorax sp. The sequence goes on along the minus strand of NZ_CP080267.1, from coordinate 3,675,922 downwards.
AACAATAGAAAAAGGGCGCCATATCCGGCGCCCTCTTCATCATTGCCAGGCTATTTTAGCTACAACCGGCCGGCTTGAATTTTGCGTCAAAACTGGCGCTTACAACACACTGGTACAGACCAGTGGCGGTACGGTTAAGACCGATAGTCGCGTTAGTACCAATACGGCCCGGGTTGTTGATCGTGCACTCAATCGCCGGACTGGCAACACCATTGGAGTTTGCAGTAACACTAATAGTACTGCAGTTACCAGTGCTTTGATTCAGGCCAATGGATGCAGGACTGGTGATCGCAGTAGCACCTTTTTCAGTGAACAGCAGCTCATAGCTGGTCTTACCGGCAGAAATGTCGGCCAGAGCAGCTGCGGCCTTGGACTTGGATACATAGTCCTGGTAAGCCGGGATCGCGATGGCGGCCAGAATACCGATAATGGCCACCACGATCATCAGTTCAATAAGGGTGAAACCCTGTTGCATTTGCTTCTTCATGTCGTTCTCTCCAATAAATTGGCAAATCTTGTTATCGAGCCCACCCTTGGCGAGCACCTGTGCATGGTAATGCAGGGACCGGGCCAACTTTCTTCTGATGTGGCAACCCACCGTTTTCACTGGCTTTCGCCGCTGCACACCCACGCATACTGCCACTTCAGGGCACCAAACGCCGACAATCGGTGACAATATGTGTCACTCATAACCACCCAGCGTCACACTTGCCTGCCCTAACTGCAGCTTTCTAATGAAGCGAGTGAAGAAAATGTGGCAAGGCGCTGATTTTCATGCACTCAACCTTCCCTGTACCACGTCTAACGGGTATGTTAAGAATAAAGTTTTGGGCACCCCCACAACTCTAAGCATAAACAAGCAGGTTGCCATGACGTCTCAGAACTCCCCCTTCAGCGGGCTACCCCTTCGTCTGGTCAAGCAGGAACTGCTGACCCAGGAAGAAGCCCAGTCTGCCATCCAGCAGGCCAGACAGGAACGTGTAAGCCTTGTCCACCACCTGGTGAGCAGCGGCAAGGTCGCGTCGGTTCCCATTGCCTGTACCGTGGCTGAAGAGTTTGGCGACCCGGTTCTGGACCTTTCTGCCTTTTCCCGGGATAGCCTGATCAAGGAGCTGGTCGACCCAAAGCTGATCACCAAGCACCATGTGTTACCCCTTTTTCGCCGTGGCAGTCGTCTTTTTGTCGCCGTGTCCGACCCGACCAACCTTCCGGCTCTGGAAGAAATCCGCTTCAACACCGGCCTCAACGTCGAGACCGTCATTGTAGAAGAGGACAAACTTACCCAGTGGATTGACAATCTGGAGTCCGAAGCGGAAGGCTCTGCCTTTGACGATCTTGATGACGGACTCGATGACCTGGACGTCAGTGCTCCAGAGGAAACCACAGACGAGACCAAGTCCGGTTCCGACGACGCCCCCATTGTTCGGTTCGTCAATAAGCTGCTGCTGGACGCCATCAAGAGCGGCACGTCAGATTTGCATTTCGAGCCCTATGAAAAAACCTATCGGATAAGGTTTCGCCAGGACGGCATCCTGCAAACTGTCTCCAAGCCTCCGATCAACATTGCCAGCAAGCTCTCGGCACGCCTCAAGGTCATGTCACGGCTGGACATCTCAGAACGGCGTGTTCCCCAGGATGGACGGATCAAACTGAAGATCTCCAAGACCCGGGCCATCGACTTCCGCGTCAACACTTGCCCCACACTCTTCGGCGAAAAGATTGTACTGCGGATCCTTGATCCCGAATCTGCCAAGATGGGCATTGATGCACTGGGTTACGATGAAGACCAGAAACAGCTATATATGGATGCTCTACAAAAACCCCAGGGCATGATTCTGGTAACCGGCCCCACTGGTTCCGGGAAAACCGTTTCTCTGTACACCGGGGTCAATATTCTCAACACGCCGGAGCGCAATATTTCCACAGCTGAAGACCCTGTGGAAATCAACCTGGAAGGCGTTAACCAGGTGAACGTGAACCCCAAGCAGGGAATGGACTTTTCTGCTGCACTGCGAGCTTTTCTTCGACAGGATCCGGATGTAATCCTGGTGGGGGAAATCCGCGATCTGGAAACTGCCAACATCGCCATCAAGGCAGCGCAGACCGGACACCTGGTATTATCAACCCTTCACACCAACAGCGCACCGGAAACCCTTACCCGTCTTCGCAACATGGGCGTCCCCTCGTTCAATATTGCTACGTCGGTCATATTGATCATCGCCCAGCGGTTGGCCCGCCGCCTTTGCGAACACTGCAAGACCCAGGTGGATATTCCCAAGCAATCGCTGCTGGAAATGGGCTTCACGGATGACGACCTGGGATCTGCTTTTACCGTTTACGGCCCCCAAGGTTGCGACAAATGCAAGAACGGCTACAAGGGTCGGGTGGGCATTTACGAAGTGGTGAAGATTACTGATGGCATTTCCCGCATCATCATGGAAGAAGGAAACTCCCTGGAAATTGGTGACCAGTGTCGAAAGGATGGATTTAATGATCTGTATCGTTCAGGTCTGGTGAAAGTCATGCACGGCGTGACCAGCCTTGAAGAAGTCAGCCGTGTAACGAGTGGACATTAATTATGGCCAGCAAAGCAGCACAGAAAAACGTTACCTTCATCTACGAAGGCACAGACCGCAAAGGCACCAAGGTCAAGGGCGAAGCAACCGGCAAGGCCCCCTCAGTGGTCAAGGCGGAGCTCCGCAAACAAGGCATCAACGCCAAGAAAGTGGTTCGGAAGCGGGAAATACACCTGGGCGGCAAGAAAAAAATCAAGCCCATGGATATCGCCCTCTTTACCCGCCAGATGGCCACCATGATGAAAGCGGGCGTCCCCCTTGTTCAGGCATTTGAGATTGTTGCAGATGGCCTCGAAAATCCCTCCATGAAGGAGCTGGTTTTAAAGCTCAAGGTAGACGTAGAAGGAGGCAACAACTTCGCAGGTGCACTATCCAAGCATCCAGACCAATTTGACGACCTTTATTGCAGCCTGATTGATGCCGGCGAACAATCCGGCGCATTGGAAACCATGCTAGACCGGGTTGCCATCTACAAGGAAAAAAGTGAAGCGCTGAAGATGAAAATCAAGAAGGCCATGAAATACCCCATGGTCGTTGTCGGCGCTGCTGTCATTGTAACTGCAATTCTATTGCTCAAAGTTGTGCCTGTTTTTGAGGAGTTGTTTGCAGGCTTTGGTGCTGAGCTACCCGCTTTCACTCAGTTTGTCATCGGGCTCTCAAAGGGGCTACAGGCAAACTTCCTGTTCATTCTGGTAGGTATAATTGTTTTCGTTATTGGCTTCACACAGCTGAAAAAACGCTCAACTGCATTCGCCAATTCACTTGATAGAATGATCCTGAAGATGCCCATCGTGGGTGACCTGGCTTTCAAGTCCACCATCGCCCGTTATGCACGAACTCTTTCCACCACCTTCTCTGCTGGCGTGCCCCTGATTGAAGCTCTGGACGCCTGTGCAAGGTGGCTCAAAATGGTGACCAGTGTCGAAAGGATGGATTTACCGATCTTTTCGTACCGTTCAGGTCTGGTGAAAGTCATGCACGGCGTGAAGGAAGATGTTGGTGGACTTCAATTACAGCTCCAGTTTGCATGCGATCCAGAAAGCGGAAGCAACCACTGCCATGGCTGCCGCAACATTGCCAGCAAGCTCTCGGCACGCCTCAAGGTCATGTCACGGCTGGACATCTCAGAACGGCGTGTTCCCCAGGATGGACGGATCAAACTGAAGATCTCCAAGACCCGGGCCATCGACTTCCGCGTCAACACTTGCCCCACACTCTTCGGCGAAAAGATTGTACTGCGGATCCTTGATCCCGAATCTGCCAAGATGGGCATTGATGCACTGGGTTACGATGAAGACCAGAAACAGCTATATATGGATGCTCTACAAAAACCCCAGGGCATGATTCTGGTAACCGGCCCCACTGGTTCCGGGAAAACCGTTTCTCTGTACACCGGGGTCAATATTCTCAACACGCCGGAGCGCAATATTTCCACAGCTGAAGACCCTGTGGAAATCAACCTGGAAGGCGTTAACCAGGTGAACGTGAACCCCAAGCAGGGAATGGACTTTTCTGCTGCACTGCGAGCTTTTCTTCGACAGGATCCGGATGTAATCCTGGTGGGGGAAATCCGCGATCTGGAAACTGCCAACATCGCCATCAAGGCAGCGCAGACCGGACACCTGGTATTATCAACCCTTCACACCAACAGCGCACCGGAAACCCTTACCCGTCTTCGCAACATGGGCGTCCCCTCGTTCAATATTGCTACGTCGGTCATATTGATCATCGCCCAGCGGTTGGCCCGCCGCCTTTGCGAACACTGCAAGACCCAGGTGGATATTCCCAAGCAATCGCTGCTGGAAATGGGCTTCACGGATGACGACCTGGGATCTGCTTTTACCGTTTACGGCCCCCAAGGTTGCGACAAATGCAAGAACGGCTACAAGGGTCGGGTGGGCATTTACGAAGTGGTGAAGATTACTGATGGCATTTCCCGCATCATCATGGAAGAAGGAAACTCCCTGGAAATTGGTGACCAGTGTCGAAAGGATGGATTTAATGATCTGTATCGTTCAGGTCTGGTGAAAGTCATGCACGGCGTGACCAGCCTTGAAGAAGTCAGCCGTGTAACGAGTGGACATTAATTATGGCCAGCAAAGCAGCACAGAAAAACGTTACCTTCATCTACGAAGGCACAGACCGCAAAGGCACCAAGGTCAAGGGCGAAGCAACCGGCAAGGCCCCCTCAGTGGTCAAGGCGGAGCTCCGCAAACAAGGCATCAACGCCAAGAAAGTGGTTCGGAAGCGGGAAATACACCTGGGCGGCAAGAAAAAAATCAAGCCCATGGATATCGCCCTCTTTACCCGCCAGATGGCCACCATGATGAAAGCGGGCGTCCCCCTTGTTCAGGCATTTGAGATTGTTGCAGATGGCCTCGAAAATCCCTCCATGAAGGAGCTGGTTTTAAAGCTCAAGGTAGACGTAGAAGGAGGCAACAACTTCGCAGGTGCACTATCCAAGCATCCAGACCAATTTGACGACCTTTATTGCAGCCTGATTGATGCCGGCGAACAATCCGGCGCATTGGAAACCATGCTAGACCGGGTTGCCATCTACAAGGAAAAAAGTGAAGCGCTGAAGATGAAAATCAAGAAGGCCATGAAATACCCCATGGTCGTTGTCGGCGCTGCTGTCATTGTAACTGCAATTCTATTGCTCAAAGTTGTGCCTGTTTTTGAGGAGTTGTTTGCAGGCTTTGGTGCTGAGCTACCCGCTTTCACTCAGTTTGTCATCGGGCTCTCAAAGGGGCTACAGGCAAACTTCCTGTTCATTCTGGTAGGTATAATTGTTTTCGTTATTGGCTTCACACAGCTGAAAAAACGCTCAACTGCATTCGCCAATTCACTTGATAGAATGATCCTGAAGATGCCCATCGTGGGTGACCTGGCTTTCAAGTCCACCATCGCCCGTTATGCACGAACTCTTTCCACCACCTTCTCTGCTGGCGTGCCCCTGATTGAAGCTCTGGACGCCTGTGCTGGCGCCACCGGCAATGTGGTCTATCGAAATGCGGTATTTCAAGTCAAAGAAGATGTTGCTACCGGCCAACAGCTCCAGTTTGCCATGCGATCCACTGGCGTATTCCCTGCCATGGCACTGCAAATGACCGCCATTGGCGAGGAGTCCGGCGCCCTGGATGCCATGCTCGAAAAGGTGGCGCTCTATTATGAGGATGAGGTCGATAATGCCGTAGACGGCCTTACCAGCATGATGGAACCTCTCATCATGGGTGTGCTCGGTGTCGTGATTGGCGGTCTGATCATCGCCATGTACATGCCGATCTTCCAGCTGGGCAACGTTGTAGGCTAATACATGCAAAATACATTGGAGCTACTCTCCACAAGCCCAACCCTGCTGGTTGGGCTTTGTGTTTTTCTGGGGTTGCTGGTTGGCAGTTTTCTCAATGTCGTCATTTACCGCCTGCCGGTAATGATGGAGCGTAGCTGGAAGCAGGAAGCACGGGAAATTCTGGAGCTGCCCGCAGAGGAGGATGAGGGGATCTTCAATCTGGTCACTCCGCGCTCCCGCTGCCCCAAGTGCAGCCACGCCATTGCCTGGTATGAAAATATTCCGGTGGTGAGCTGGCTGGCACTGAAAGGCAGGTGCAAAGGCTGTGCAACACCGATCAGCAAGCGTTACCCGATCATTGAAGTGACCAGTGGCCTGCTGGCGGGTCTGTGTGCCTGGCACTTCGGGTACGGCCCCTGGCTGATCTTCACACTGTTTGCCACATGGACCCTGCTGGCGGCGGCCTTGATTGACGCGGACACCACCCTGCTGCCGGACAGCATGAATTACCCACTAATGTGGGCGGGTCTGCTGGCGGCGCTGCTTGGTGTATCGCCGGTTTCCCTGCCAGATGCGGTAGTGGGTGCTATGGCCGGCTACCTGTCCCTGTGGAGTGTGTACTGGCTGTTCAAGCTGCTCACCGGCAAGGAAGGTATGGGCTATGGCGACTTCAAGCTGCTCGCCGCCCTGGGTGCCTGGGTGGGCTGGCAGTATCTGCCACTGATTATTCTGCTTTCTTCAGTGGTGGGGCTGGTCTTCGCCCTACTCGCCGCGCTCTTTGGCGGTGAAAAGCGCACCCAGATTCCTTTCGGCCCCTATCTCGCTGCAAAATACATTGGAGCTACTCTCCACAAGCCCAACCCTGCTGGTTGGGCTTTGTGTTTTTCTGGGGTTGCTGGTTGGCAGTTTTCTCAATGTCGTCATTTACCGCCTGCCGGTAATGATGGAGCGTAGCTGGAAGCAGGAAGCACGGGAAATTCTGGAGCTGCCCGCAGAGGAGGATGAGGGGATCTTCAATCTGGTCACTCCGCGCTCCCGCTGCCCCAAGTGCAGCCACGCCATTGCCTGGTATGAAAATATTCCGGTGGTGAGCTGGCTGGCACTGAAAGGCAGGTGCAAAGGCTGTGCAACACCGATCAGCAAGCGTTACCCGATCATTGAAGTGACCAGTGGCCTGCTGGCGGGTCTGTGTGCCTGGCACTTCGGGTACGGCCCCTGGCTGATCTTCACACTGTTTGCCACATGGACCCTGCTGGCGGCGGCCTTGATTGACGCGGACACCACCCTGCTGCCGGACAGCATGAATTACCCACTAATGTGGGCGGGTCTGCTGGCGGCGCTGCTTGGTGTATCGCCGGTTTCCCTGCCAGATGCGGTAGTGGGTGCTATGGCCGGCTACCTGTCCCTGTGGAGTGTGTACTGGCTGTTCAAGCTGCTCACCGGCAAGGAAGGTATGGGCTATGGCGACTTCAAGCTGCTCGCCGCCCTGGGTGCCTGGGTGGGCTGGCAGTATCTGCCACTGATTATTCTGCTTTCTTCAGTGGTGGGGCTGGTCTTCGCCCTACTCGCCGCGCTCTTTGGCGGTGAAAAGCGCACCCAGATTCCTTTCGGCCCCTATCTCGCCGCCGCTGGCTGGATTGCATTGCTGTGGGGCGATACCATCGTCAGCTCGTATCTGGGGATGTTTAGGATCAGTTAATAGTTAACAGTGAATAGTTAACAGCTGACAACATTCCCTTGATAATTTTCTGTTGGAGCTTTGGATTCGCCTTGCGAGCAAGGCTCCAGCGCCGGAGAAAACCCGTCTGGAGTGTGCATGTTCGTAGTCGGCCTGACTGGTGGCATTGGTAGTGGCAAGACCGCTGCCACGGATTTCCTCGCCCAGCAGGGCATCACCATTGTGGACGCAGATCTGGCATCGCGGGTAGTGGTAGAGCCCGGCCAGGCCGCGCTTGATCGTATCGCCGAACATTTTGGCAGCCATGTACTCACCGAGGATGGTGCTCTGGATCGTCGCGCCCTGCGCGAAATCGTATTTGCGGATGCGGATGCCCTGAAGGTGCTTGAAGGCATCACCCACCCCGCCATCGGCGAGGAGCTGCAACGGCAGATTGCGGCCAGTCAGTCACCCTATACCGTACTGGTTTCCCCGCTGCTGCTGGAGACCAGCCAGAAAAATCTGGTGGACCGTATTCTGGTGATTGATGCACCCGCAGAGCTGCAGGTGCAGCGCACCATGGAACGCGACCATGTGCCTGAAGACCAGGTTGCCGCCATCATGAAAGCCCAGATGGAAAGAACCAAACGCCTGGACCAGGCCGACGATGTGGTTGAGAATCACGGTTCGCTGCAGGCATTTCATGAGCAACTGATGGACCTGCACCAACGCTATCTGAAAATGGCCAACGCACTCTGAACATGTCTGAGACCAATAACACCACCCGCACCTATCCCTGCCCCCAGTGCAAATCCCTCACCCGCTGGGACAATAATCCCTGGCGCCCATTCTGTTCAGAGCGTTGCAAGCTGATCGATCTGGGCGACTGGGCGGCAGAGCGCCATGCGATCCCCGGTGATGACAATGCACCCGGGGATTTTGAGGAGTTTTGATCGTCTAACGGATGGGCTGTTACTTGAACTGCACGCAAAGCGTGCAGCCTGCTCTAACAAGGTGACGGCGCCCAAATACTGGCCCGACATCATGCATTCAGGATGCTTGCGACGAACTACACCCTACATCAGCGCAGGAGCAGCATCTGGCCAGAAGGCGCGGATGCCTGCCACGCCGATGGCACCATGCTGGCGGGCCGTTTGCAGATCCGCTGGCGTAACGCCACCCAGCCCATAGCATGCCAGCGGCAACCCGGTGATCCATTCCCCCGCCTGTTGCCAGCCAAGAGGAGCACGATCAGGATGGCTGGCCGTGGTTTTCACCGGAGAAACCAGCGCCATATCCAGCCCCAGGGACACCGCCTTTTCCAGGGCCTCACGGCGGTGACAGGCCGCCGATACTACGCCGGGGAAATCCGGTCGCTTCTGGCAATCCATCAAGACGGTCCCGGGCAGATGCAGCCCGAAGACGCCTTGCGAAGAGGCCAGCTCCACCTGCTTCGCCGATGAAGCCCGCAACCATACCTTGATGCCCTTCTCCTGACACAGCGACAGAATCTCCGGAAGTGCCGCATGCTCGCTCCACTGGCGCAGATACAAGCCTGTGGCGGCAGCATCCAGACGATCAATACCGGCCTTCAGTGCCTCCAGACCCAGGTTATCCGGCGCGATGGCAAGTTGGCCGGGCAAGGTAATCGCCGTCACCACGGGTCGGTTTGCCGCTGGAAACTCCAACGTTGGTAGCTGGGGAATCTCGAACCAGGCCACCTGCTGACCTTCACGGCCCGCAGGCTCGCCCTGCCAGGCAGTGACATCGCGAAAATGCAGGGTGACGTGCAGGTCTTCGTACTGGTGGGCAATGGTCATGAACGGGGAGGAAATGGCCGCCTGCATACCCAGCTCTTCCTCCAGCTCCCTGGCCAGGGCTGTCGAAAGGGGCTCCCCGGGCTCCACCTTGCCGCCGGGAAACTCCCAGCGACCACCTTGATGCTTGTGGTCCGGGCGCTTGCTCAGGCAGATACGACCGTCGTTGCCGCGGATGATGGCGGCAACGACGGTGATGGCAGGAGTGGTTGCGGTCATAAACAAGGTTTCTTCAGGAGCGTCGGAAGTGTCACGCCCGCAGGCGCAACAGCGGATGAACGTCGCGAGCACGTTCGCCATGCAAGCATAGCTCCCACAGAGGCTACGGCGTTTTGCGTCAGACGTCAGACGTCAGACGTCAGACACTAAATCATGTGCGATATTCCGCATTGATCTTCACGTAATCGTAGCTGAAATCACAGGTCCACACGGTGCACTCGGCATCACCGCTGGCCAGATCCGCACGAATACTGATCTCCGGCTGGGCCATCACTGCTGCCCCTTTCGCTTCTTCATAGCTGTCCGCCACACCGCCCTGCTCCACCAGCAACAGGTCGTCCAGCCAGACGTTGACCTTGTCCACGTCCAGAAACGCAATGGGGGCCCTACCAATAGCAGCAAGGATACGGCCCCAGTTGGGGTCGGAAGCAAACAGGGCGGTCTTCACCAGCGGCGAATGAGCGATGGTTTCTGCCACGACGCGGGCGTCGGATTCACTGGCCGCGCCTGTCACAGTTATCGCCACAAACTTGGTGGCGCCTTCGCCATCACGGACCAGAGCCTGGGCCAGCTCAACGAAGACACTTTCCAGCGCCTGATACAGCACCTGGCTATGGTCATCCAGCGTCTGGATTTCCGGCATCTGGGCCGCACCGGTGCTGATCAGCATGCAGGCATCATTGGTGGAGGTATCACCATCCACCGTGACCCGGTTGAATGACTTGTCCGCCAAGTCTTTCACCCATTGATCCAGCAACGGTTTGGCGATCGGCGCATCGGTGGCGATAAAGCCCAGCATGGTGGCCATGTTCGGTTTGATCATGCCCGAGCCCTTGGCCATACCGGTAACGGTAATCGGCACCCCGTCAATCTCGACCCGACGACTGGTTAGCTTGGGATAGGTATCGGTGGTCATAATGCCTTCCGATGCGCGTCCCCAGTGATGTTCATCCAGTTCAGCCAGTGCTTTGGGCAGGCCTTTTTCAAACGCTGGTAGCGGGAATTGCTCACCGATCACCCCGGTGGAGTACGGCAGAATCTGATCTTCTTCACAGCTCGCCGCTTCGGCCAGCAACCGACAACTGGCCAGGCAGTTTTCCATTCCCTTCTTGCCGGTACCCGCATTGGCATAACCGGTGTTGATCATCAGGTACTTGGGAGTCCCCGCCGCCAGACGGCTTTTCGCCACCTGCACCGGCGCCGCGCAGAAACGGTTCAGGGTGAAAACACCACTGACATGACTACCTTCGGCCAACTCCAACACCACCAGATCCTTGCGGTTGGCCTTCTTGATGCCAGCCTCAACAGCGGCAAGACGGATACCGGGGACGGGCAACCATTCTGTCTGTGTCATAACCAATCCTTGAAAGTTCAGCTACTAGCTTCTAGCGGCAAGCTACTAGCCATAATAACGAAAAGCACCGGTTTTCACCGGTGCCTTTGTCTTTCTCGTAGCTCGTAGCTCGTAGCTCGTAGCTCGTAGCTGATTCTATTCAATCTTGCCGTGGCATTGCTTGTATTTCTTTCCGGAGCCACAAGGACAAGGCTCATTGCGACCGACCTTTCGACCTTCACGAACCACTGTCTTCGGACCGTCAGCCTGATTGTTCTCGCCGGCCGTGCCATCAGTGCCAGGTTCTTGAGCCGCCTGCATCTTCATCTTTTCCGCCTGACGACGGGCTTCTTCCTGGCGCTGTTGCTCAAGGCGCTCCACTTCATCATCACGACGTACCTGGAAGCTGTGCAGTACCCGAATCAGCTCATGCTGAATCTGGTTGAGCAACCCCTGGAACAGCTCGAAGGACTCTTTCTTGTATTCCTGCTTGGGATTTTTCTGGGCGTAACCGCGCAGATGAATGCCCTGACGCAGGTGATCCATGTTGGCCAGATGCTCTTTCCAGTGACGGTCGAGAATCTGCAGCATCAGATGCTTCTCGATCTTGCGCAGGTCATCAGCACCGATCTCCCCTTCCTTGCGCAGGTAATCCTGCTCCAGGGTTTCCACCAGCTTCTCGATAACACCATCGATATGCATCTGGCTGTCTTCATTGAGCCACTGCCCCACCGGTGCATTGCACTGAAATTCTGCTTCCAGGGTCTTCTCCAGACCCGGCACATCCCACTGGTCTTCCACGGAGCCCGGCGGCAGGTAGCTGTGTACCAGCTCGGTCACCACATCATAACGAATGCCTTGTACGGAAGTGCGCAGATCCTCGGTTTCCAGAATCTGGTCACGCTGCGTGTAGATCACCCGACGCTGGTCGTTGGCCACATCATCGTATTCCAGCAAGTTCTTGCGGATATCGAAGTTGCGCCCTTCCACCTTGCGCTGGGCATTCTCGATGGCACGAGTCACCCAGCGATGCTCAATGGCTTCACCATTCTCCAGACCCAGAGAGCGCATCATGTTGCGAATCCGGTCGGAGGCGAAGATCCGCATCAGGTCATCTTCCATGGACAGGAAGAAACGGGTGTAGCCCGGGTCACCCTGACGACCGGCACGACCACGGAGCTGGTTATCGATACGACGGGATTCGTGACGCTCGGTACCGATGATGTGCAGACCGCCGGCTTCCATCACCTTGTCATGGTTGGCCTGCCACTCGGCACGGATTTTTTCCGCTTCCGCGTCCGAGGGAGCATCCATGTGCTTGATCTGTTCTTCCGGGTTACCGCCCAGCATGATATCGGTACCCCGGCCCGCCATGTTGGTGGCGATGGTTACCGCGCCTGGACGACCGGCCTGGGCAATAATCTGCGCTTCGCGCTGGTGGAACTTGGCGTTCAGTACCTCGTGCGCAATCTTGTCTTTCTTCAGACGCTTGGACAGATACTCGGACGCTTCAATGGTCGCGGTACCCACCAGCACCGGAGCCCCCTTGGCCACCGCCTCGGAGATTTCCTTGACGATGGCATCGAATTTTTCTTCCAGGGTCAGATACACCAGATCATTGGCATCCACACGAACCATGGGCCGATTGGTCGGCACTACCACCACGTCCATGCCGTAAATCTGACGGAATTCCATGGCCTCGGTATCAGCCGTACCGGTCATACCCGCCAGCTTGTTGTAGAGGCGGAAATAGTTCTGGAAGGTGGTGGATGCCAGGGTCTGGTTTTCCTGCTGGATATTCACCCCTTCCTTCGCTTCGATGGCCTGGTGAATCCCCTCGGACCAACGACGCCCGGGCATGGTGCGGCCGGTGTGCTCGTCAACGATGACGATCTGGTTGTTCTGGACAATATAGTCCCGGTCCACATGGAACAGGGCGTGGGCCTTCAACGCCGCATGAACGTGATGCAACAACGCCAGATTGTGGGCCGCATAAAGACTCTCACCCTGTTCCAGCAAACCATTACTGACCAACAGGCCCTCGATTTTCTGGTGACCCTCTTCGGTGAGCTCCACCTGCCGCTGCTTTTCATCAACAAAAAAGTCACCTTCCTGCTCTTCCTTCTGCGCAGTCAGGTTGGGCATCAACTTGTTCACGGCCAGGTACAGCTCGGAGGAATCCGCCGACGGGCCGGATATGATCAACGGAGTACGGGACTCATCGATGAGAATGGAATCCACCTCATCCACGATGGCGTAGTTGAGGCCACGCTGCACCCGGTCTTCCAGGCGAAAGGCCATGTTATCGCGCAGGTAATCAAAGCCGTATTCGTTATTAGTGCCGTAGGTAATATCGGCGGCGTAGGCTTCCCGCTTCTGGTCGGTGGGCTGCTGGGAGAGAATCACGCCGACACTGAGGCCCAGGAATTCGTACAGGGGGCGCATCCAGTTGGCGTCCCGCTCAGCCAGGTAATCGTTCACGGTGACCACGTGCACACCTTCACCGGACAGGGCATTCAGGTAAGCAGCCAGGGTAGCGGTCAGGGTTTTCCCCTCACCAGTACGCATCTCCGAAATACGCCCCTCGTGCAAGGCGATACCGCCCATCATCTGCACGTCGAAGTGGCGCAGGCCCATCACCCGGGTGGAGGCTTCACGAACTACCGCAAAGGCTTCCGGCAGTAATTCGTCCAGGGTCTTGCCATCCTGGAACGCCTGACGAAATTCACGGGTCTTGAGCTGCAGGTCCGCTTCACTGAGCTGTGCCAGGGCTTCCCCGTGGCTGTTGATCGTTTCGACCAACTTGCCCATGCGTTTCAGCTCACGATCATTCTTGGTGCCGATGATTTTTTTTACGATGGTACCCAGCATACAACTTCCGGTTCAGTAAACAGTCAGGACAAACAGCCCGTTGGCGGCAAAGTGGTGCCCACAAGGCCAGTCATTCTAAACACAATAAGATGAAGAGATAAGGTGATATTCCCGGTTATCAAGGGTGCTTAACGAAAAACGGCCCCTTGCGGGGCCGTTTTGCGCGATCCGGTTAACGTCGCGCACGATAGATATAAGGCTGGGGATTCACCTGGGTGCCATTTTTCAGCACCTCGTAATGGATGTGCGGCCCGGTGGAGCGGCCGGAATTACCCACTTTGCCGATAACGTCACCGGTGCGAACAATCTCGCCCGGCTCCACCAGTAATTCCAGGGCATGGCCATAGCGAGTGGCAATACCATTTCCGTGGTTGATTTCCACCATCAGGCCATAGCCAGACCGATCACCGGAATACGTCACCACACCGGCGCCAGTGGCAATAATCGGTGTGCCTTCCTTGCCGGCAAAGTCCACCCCCTTGTGCCAGGCCACACGACCGGTAAAGGGATCGGAACGACGGCCGAAGCGACTGGACATCCAGCCCTTGGCCAGAGGCCGCCCGGACAGGTAGGTCTGATCTTCAATCTGCTTGCCGGCCAGCAGGTTTTCCAGAATTTCCAGCTGACGCTCCCGGCGTTCCAGGGTATCCGCCATCTGGTCCACCGCTTCCATGAAGGAAGGCAGCTCGTAACTGGCCCCCTCTTCCGAGCCTTCCGGCCCGCCCAGCCCAGGCACGGTACTGAAATCAAATTCGTCACCGTCAATGTCGGCCACTTCCACCAGCCGCTCACCCAGCGCATCCAGTCGAACCAGTCTAGCCTGGGCCTGGGCCAGTTTCAGGGTCAGCGCCCGGAACTGCTCCTGGCTAAGACGGTCCAGGGATTCCAGGGCTTTTTGCTGCTCTTCCAGATGGGTGGAAAAACGTTCGGTCATTACCGGCGTATACTCTGGCTGGTCGCTGAGTCGCGATACCAGCAGGTAGCCGCTGACACCCATCAGCACCGGCACTACCACCAGCACGGCCGCCAGCAACCAGGGCCAGTGACGCGGGACCGGAAGTGTGCGCGAATGGCCACGCTTGCTGTTAATGACTAAGATATTCATAGATTCGTGTAACGCACCGACTAAAAATTAAGAATTTCAAATAGTTGCACTGGTTTTCTTGATTATTTTTTACAATTTGCAGGCTAGTCTAAGTAAAACCTATGAGCAAGACAACTTCGCCCAAAGCCCTGCTCGCCCTGCTGAGTGGTCATCCTACTCTCTCCAGCCTGACCAGGGAGGCCAAAAAAGTCGCCCGCAAGGCGCCGGATGACCTGACGCCCGCAGACCCGCTTGACTGCCTGCCACCGGCATTGCGCGAACGCGTCATGCTGGTAGAAGACAGCATGCGCTGGCTGGCCATTGCCGAAACCAGCGCGACCGCACAGCTGCTGCGCTTTCACTTACCGAAACTTCAGCAGGCCCTGCCCGGGCAACAGATCAAGATAATGGTCGGCGGCAAACGCCAGATGCAGAACAGCAATGTCCGTGCCAATCAACAGGATAAGCCCAGACTGGCCCGGGAAAGCGCCAGACAAATTGCGGATCTGGCAGACAGCATTGAGGACGAAGGCCTCAAGGCATCCTTGCAGCGGCTGGCCAGCCGCGGTGAATCAGAGTGAGTGATGCAGGAGCCATGTGAGCATGGCTCCTGCAAAAAAATCCTGTCTTCCCTGAAACGAAAAACCACCCGGCGGCGGGAGAACCGCCGGGTGGCAACAGGGTTTCGACGTTTCCAACGTGCTGCTGAGTATGACTACTCCGCCGCCGCCAACACCGGTCGCATGTAGGACACCGGGGCATCGGTGGCATCTTCGAAGGTCACTACCTCGTAAGAGTCTTCCTGACGGAGAATCTCGCGCAGCAAGGCATTGTTGAGGGCATGGCCGGACTTGTGACCGATGAACTCGCCGATCAGGCTGTGACCCAGCAGATACAGGTCGCCGATGGCATCCAGCATCTTGTGCTTGACGAATTCGTCCTCGTAGCGCAATCCGTCCTCGTTGAGGATGCGGTACTCATCCACCACGATGGCGTTATCGACACTGCCGCCCAGCGCCAGATTCTGGCTGCGCAGGAACTCGATATCGCGCATGAAGCCGAACGTCCGCGCCCGCGCCACTTCCTTCACGAACGAGGTCGTGGAGAAGTCGATGCTGGACACCTGGTTACGCTCTTCAAACACCGGGTGATCGAATTCGATGGAGAAGGTCACCTTGAAGCCATCAAAGGGAACGAAAGTCGCTGACTTGTCGCCCTCACGCACCGTGACTTCCTTCTTGATGCGGATGAACTTCTTGGCCGCTTCCTGCTCCTTGATGCCGGCAGACTGCAGCAGGAACACGAATGGACCAGCACTGCCATCCATAATCGGCATTTCCGGCGCAGACAGCTCCACGAAGGCGTTGTCGATACCGAGCCCCGCCATGGCGGACAGGAAGTGCTCCACGGTACCCACCTTCACGCCATCCTGAACCAGGGTCGACGACAGGGTGGTCTCGCGGACCGCATCGGCAGAAGCCTTGATCTCCACCACCGGGTCCAGGTCCACACGCCGGAACACGATACCGGTATCCACGGGTGCCGGACGGACGGTCATGTAGACCTTTTCGCCGGTGTGAAGCCCCACGCCGGTGGCGCGGATCACGTTTTTCAGCGTTCGTTGTCTGATCATCAGTCTGTCACACAGCTGCGGGTATCCTGCAGGATACCGCTTTCCTCAACACAAAATTAGGGCCGAATTATACTGCAATGCCCAAATTTTGCACCTTTATGGCCAATTCGGCCGCCAGACCGTTAGTCGGCCTGGCGACGGAGGAAGGTCGGGATATCAATGAAATCCAGATCTTCCGCGGTGTTCACCGCCTGTTGACCACGGCCGCTGGCCGCCTGCTGGGCAGCGCGTTTGCGCTCCACTGCCGGGCGATCCAGGTCGCTGTAGTCCACCCGACCATCCGCGGTGACCGGAGTCTGACGACCACGCACCACTTTTAGTTCCTGCTGGGCGGCACCCAGGCCGGTGGCAACCACGGTGACGCTGATGTTGTCGCCCATATCCGGGTCGATGGCGGTGCCGATAATCACGTTGGCGTCATCGCTGGCCAGTTCGCTGACAATGTCACCCACTTCGGAGAACTCGTCCAGGGCGATGGACTCGTTGGCGGTGATGTTGATCAGGATGCCGCGGGCGCCACGCAGGTCCACGTCTTCCAGCAGCGGGCTGGAAATGGCCGCCTGGGCCGCCTCTGCCGCCCGGCCTTCGCCGCTGGCAGTACCGGTGCCCATCATGGCCGTGCCCATTTCGCTCATCACGGTGCGCACGTCAGCAAAATCCACGTTGATCATGCCCGGGCGAACGATCAGGTCGGCGATCCCTTTCACTGCCCCTTGCAGCACTTCGTTGGCTGCCTTGAAGGCGTCCAGCAGGCTGGTGGAGCCGCCGAGAACCGCTTGCAGCTTCTCGTTGGGGATGGTGATCAGGGAGTGAACGTGCTCTTTCAGCTCCTCAATCCCTTCCTGGGCGGAGCGCATGCGCTTCTTGCCCTCAAAGGGGAACGGCTTGGTCACCACCGCCACGGTCAGAATACCCAGCTCCTTGGCGATCTCAGCCACCACGGGGGCTGCACCGGTGCCGGTGCCACCACCCATGCCGGCGGTAACAAACACCATGTCAGCGCCATCCAGCAGCTCGGCGATGCGGTCACGGTCTTCCTGGGCGGATTGACGACCGATTTCCGGGTTTGCGCCTGCGCCCAGCCCCTTGGTCACCTGGCTGCCCAGCTGAATCACGGTTTTGGAGGAGGCATTTCGCAGTGCCTGGGCATCGGTGTTGGCGCAGATAAAATCCACCCCTTCCACACCGGAACGCACCATGTGATCCACGGCGTTACCGCCGCCACCACCGACACCTACCACTTTAATGACCGCGCCATGCGGTACGCTGTCTTCCAGTTTGAATTGCATGGTTGATCTCCCGTTATTGCTTCCCTGTTACTACTTTGAACGTCATTTAACGTCGAATTGTCCCGGTGATGTTGCTGCGGCCCGGAACTGCCGCTTCCGCTAAAACGGTTAACCGGCCGAGGAAACTAGAAGTTGCCCTTGAACCAGTTTTTGAAACGCTCTACCCAGTTCACTTCCCCGCCACCGGCAAGGGCGCGGGCGCTGGTGCCGTCCTTTTCCATGCGCTGGCCGTACAACAGCAGGCCCACCGCGGTGGAATAGATCGGGTTCTTGACCACGTCGATAAGCCCGGAGATACCCTGCGGGGACCCCAGACGCACCGGCATGTGAAAGATTTCTTCGGCCAGGTCCACCGCGCCCTCGATCTTGGACGAGCCACCGGTGAGCACGATGCCACCGGGGATCAGATCCTCGAAGCCGGAGCGGCGAATCTCGGCCTGGATCAGAGTGAACAGCTCGTCGTAGCGCGGTTCCACTACCTCGGCCAGGTTCTGGCGGCTGAGAGTACGTGGTGGTCGGTCGCCCACGCTGGGCACCTTGATGGTCTCGTCGGCGCCGGCCAGCTGAGTCAACGCACAGGCGTACTTGATCTTGATCTCGTCCGCGTGCTGCTTGGGAGTCCGCAGGGCCATGGCGATATCGTTGGTCACCTGATCCCCGGCAATAGGGATATTGGCGGTGTGACGAATGGCGCCTTCGGTGAAGATGGCAATATCCGTGGTGCCACCACCGATATCCACGATGCAGACGCCCAGCTCACGCTCATCTTCAGTGAGAACGGCGTGAGCACTCGCTAACTGCTCAAGAATGATGTCATCGACTTCCAGGTTGCAGCGGCGCACGCATTTCTCGATGTTCTGGGCGGCGTTCACGGCACAGGTCACCAGGTGTACCTTGGCTTCCAGGCGCACCCCGCTCATGCCGATGGGCTCGCGCACCCCCTCCTGGTTGTCCACCACATATTCCTGGGGCAGCACGTGCAGGGTTTTCTGATCCGCCGGAATCGCCACCGCCTGGGCCGCGTCGATCACACGGTCGATATCTGCCTGGGCCACTTCCCGGTCGCGGATGGCGACGATGCCGTGAGAATTAAGGCTACGCACATGAGAGCCGGCGATGCCCGCATACACGGTATGAATGTGGCAACCGGCCATCAGCTCGGCCTCTTCCACCGCCCGCTGGATCGAGCGCACGGTGGCTTCGATATCCACCACCACGCCCTTCTTCATCCCCCGGGACGGCTGGGAGCCGATGCCGACGATTTCCATGGTGCCATCGGCGGATGACTGACCGACGATGGCCACCACCTTGGAGGTGCCAATGTCGAGTCCGACAATCATGTTTTCTGATGCGTTTGCCATGTCATCCATTCTCCTAAAACTAGCTTTGCTCGCCCCAGGTCACCGCCATGCCATCGGCATAACGCAAGTCGACCCGGGTTACCCGGCGGCTGTCCGTGCTCAGCACACCGCGATAAAGCCGCACAAAGCGGCGCAGTTTGCTGGTGTAGGCTTCACGGTCTACCACCAGCTGCATATCGTTGTTCAGGGTCAGTCGCGCGGTCAGTCGTGCGTTGACCTCCATGCTGCGAATACCCAGGTCCACATCTGCCAGCATCTTGCCCATGCTGTGATAGAACCCCATCACTTCTTCCAGCCGTTGTTGCGGTCCGCTCAGCCGCGGCAGGCCGCTCAGGTCATACTGCTTGAGCGCCTTGAAGGGCTCGCCGCTGTCTGAAATCAGTACGGTGTCATTCCACACCGCCACCGGGCGCCGCTCTTCCACGGTCAACACCACGGTGTCGGGCCACTGCCGGCGAACGGAAACCCGTTCCACCCAGCTCAGGCCCTGTGCCTGCTGGTAGATCTCTTCCAGCGGCACGGAAAAATAATTTTCGTCGCGAACCAGGGCCGCCAGGGCGGTCTGGATCTGCTGTTGACGGCGCACATCGGTAACACCGTCCACACCCACCTTGCGCACCGGATAACCATCCAGCGCCGCCGGCAGGTAGATCACACCGACCAGCAGCACCACCGCCACGGTGCCGACCAGCATCCAGGGCACCGCTGCTGCCAACCGCTCATTGAGCGGTACGCCGGTTTTTTTCACCGGCTTGCGGCGGGCCCCGCGCGGGGTCGCGGCCTGCTTAGCCATCACTCCGTTCCAGCGCATCCAGCAGGATTTCCCCCACCAGGGTGTCGAAATCCCGCCCGGCCGCCTTGGCCGCCATGGGCACCAGGGAGTGATCGGTCATTCCCGGTACCGTGTTCACTTCCAGCAGCTGCCAGTGGCCCTGCTCGTCGCGCATCACGTCCACCCGGCC
This sequence comes from Alcanivorax sp., assembly GCF_019431375.1. Lineage (NCBI taxonomy): Bacteria > Pseudomonadati > Pseudomonadota > Gammaproteobacteria > Oceanospirillales > Alcanivoracaceae > Alcanivorax > Alcanivorax sp. The sequence goes on along the minus strand of NZ_CP080267.1, from coordinate 3,655,828 downwards.
CCAGCCCCGGCAGCCGGCCACCCGGAAGGCGGTCAGCGCCAGTTGCCGCAGGGCCTGCTCATCGGCATCGTCCAGCCCGGCCGGGCAGAGGTACTCGGTGCTGTTGGACTGGTACTTGGCTTCGAAGTCATAAAACGCATTGGGCGTCTTCAGGCGGATCGCCGGCAGCGGCTCCTCGCCAAGGATGGCCACGGTGTATTCCGGGCCGTTGACCCAGGCTTCCACCAGCACATCGGAGTCGAATTTTTCCGCTTCTTTCAGCGCCACTGCCAGCTGCTCGGCGTTATCCGCCTTGGCCATGCCAATGGAAGAGCCCTCATGGGCCGGCTTGATCATCAGCGGAAAGCCCAGATCGGTATCATTACGCCCGGCCACATAGAACGCCGGGGTCGGCAAGCCGGCGCCTTTCCACAGTTGTTTGGTGCGCACCTTGTCCATGCCGATGGCCGAGGCCATCACCCCGGAGCCGGTATAGGGAATGCCCAGATGCTCCAGGACACCCTGGATGACACCGTCTTCGCCACCCCGGCCATGCAGGGCGATAAAGGCCACATCGAACCCTTTCAGGGTATCCACGCTCTTGTGCGCCGGATCCACCAGCTCGGCGATCAGGCCCAGATTGCGCAGGGCCTGATGGACCGCCGCACCACTTTTCAGTGACACGGGACGCTCGGCGGACTTGCCGCCGGCCAGTACCGCTACCCGGCCCACGCTGGCCAGTTGCTTCTTCAGCAGCACCTTATCCACGCTTGGCGCCTCCCTGTTCAGCCAGTTCTTTGGCGATGGCACCCACGTTGCCGGCACCCTGGGTTACCAGCAGATCGCCGTCCTGCAACTGGGTGGCCAGAATCTCGGCCAGCTTGCCCGGGTCATCCACAAACACCGGCTCTACTCGGCCACGCTTGCGAATACTGCGGCACAGGGCGCGGGCATCCGCACCGGGAATCGGGTCTTCGCCGGCGCCATACACTTCCAGCATCAACAACACATCAACCCCGGACAGCACGTCCACGAAGTCCTCGTAGAGATCCTGGGTACGGGTATAACGGTGCGGCTGGAACAGCATGGCCAGGCGACGGCCCGGCCAACCGGCCCGAATGGCATCGATGGTGACAGCCACTTCGCTGGGGTGGTGACCGTAGTCATCCACCAGGGTCGCGCTGCCGCCATCGAAGTGGTATTCGCCCTGCACATCAAAGCGCCGGCCAACACCGGTAAAGTTATTCAGGCCGCGAATAATGGCGTCATCGCTGGCGCCTTCATCGGCGGCCACGGCAATGGCCGCCAGAGCATTGAGCACGTTGTGCTTGCCAGGCATGTGCAGAACCACATCCAGCGGCTCGCCTTCCTTGCGGATCACCCGGAAAGACGTGGTCATGCCCTGCTGCTGCACGTTCTCCGCACGCAGGTCCGCATCGTCACTGAAGCCGTAGCGAATCACCTGACGGTTCACCCGTGGCAGCAGCTTGCGCACCACCGGGTCGTCCACGCACATCACCGCCACGCCGTAGAACGGCAGGTTGTGCAGGAACTCGATAAAGGTGTTCTCCAGCTGGGCAAAGTCCCCGCCATAGGTGTGCATGTGATCCGCTTCGATATTGGTCACGATGGCAGTCATGGGCTGCAGGTGCAGAAAGCTGGCATCGGACTCATCCGCTTCCGCCACCAGGTAACGGCTCTGGCCCAGACGCGCATTGGTGCCGGCACTGTTCAGCCGCCCACCGATCACAAAGGTGGGATCCATGCCCGCCTCCGCCATGATCGCCGCCGTCATGGAGGTGGTGGTGGTCTTGCCGTGGGTGCCGGCCACCGCGATGCCGTGCCGGAAGCGCATCAGCTCCGCCAGCATCTGGGCTCGCGGCACCACCGGAATCCGGCGAGCGTGGGCTTCTGCCACTTCCTCGTTCTCGGTGGTCACCGCCGTGGACGTCACCACCACGTCGGCACCATCAATGTTTTCCGCCCGGTGACCGATTTCCACCCGCACACCCAGGCCTCGCAGGCGTTCTACTACCGCCGATTCCTTGATGTCGCTACCGCTGATGGCATAGCCCTGGTTGGCCAGCACCTCGGCAATGCCGCACATGCCAACGCCACCGATACCCACAAAGTGGATGCCGCTGATACGCCGCATTTCGGGCACGATATGGATGTTGTCGTTATCGGCCATTGGCCACCTCCTCACACAGCGTGGCCGCGCGCTCGGCGCTGTCGGCCACGGCCTGTTCGCGGGCCCGCTGCGCCATCTGCGCCAGCAGCCCACGCTCTGCAACCGGTTTCAGCGTGCCAGCCAGGCTGGCGGCGCTCATATCCCGCTGGGGCAGCAACAGGGCCGCGCCCCGGTCTGACAGCCAGCGGGCATTCAATGTCTGGTGATCGTCCACGGCGGTGGGCAGGGGCACGAACAGGGCTGCCACACCGGCAGCCGCCACTTCCGCCACAGTCAGCGCCCCGGCCCGGCAGATCACCAGATCCGCCCAGCCGTAGGCTTCCGCCATGTCGTCGATAAATTCACTGACCTGGGCATCCAGACCCAACGCCTGATAGATCGGCGCCGCTTCACCGGTACGGCCGGCACCACACTGGTGACGCACCTGGATATCCCGGCCCAGCACCGCCAGCAGCAGTTCCGGCAGGTCCTGGTTCAGTATCAGCGCGCCCTGACTACCACCCAGCACCAGCACCCGCAAACCACCCTGATGCTGGGCATAACGGCGAGCCGGCTCGTCCAGGCTGGCAATCTCGGCGCGTACCGGATTGCCCACCCAGCAGGCACTCTGGGTGCCGAAGGCACCCTGGAAACCTTCCAGAGTCACGGTGGCCATTTTGGACAGCAGGCGGTTGGTCAGCCCCGGCACCGCATTCTGTTCGTGGACCACCACCGGTACCTTGCACAGACGCGCGGCCAGGCCGCCAGGACCGCTGGCAAAACCGCCAAAGCCCACCGCCAGCAGCGGCTGGCGCTGGCTGATCAGGCTGCGCGCCTGCAGCACCGCGCGTAGCAGATTGAACGGGGCGGTGAGCTTGCGCTTGAGTCCGCCGCCACGCAACCGGGACACGGCCAGCTCGGCAATCTCGTAGCCGTACTGGCGCACCAGCTTGCCTTCCATGCCGTTTTCCGCGCCCAGCCAGAGAATCCGGAAGCCGCGCTCACGCAATTGATCCGCCACTGCCAGCGCCGGGAACACATGCCCGCCTGTGCCGCCTGCCATGATCAGGATGGTGCCGCTCATCGTGCCGCCCTCCCTCTCGCTTTCAGCTGCTCGGCTTCGGCGCCGGCGCGCAGGATCAACCCCACCATGGCGGAGAAGATCAGCAGTGAAGAACCGCCGTAGCTGATAAACGGCAACGTCAGACCCTTGGTGGGCAACAGCCCCATGTTCACACCCAGATTGATAAAGACCTGGGAGCACAAGACGAAGGCGCAGCCATAAACCAGATAGGCGTGGTACAACAGACCGCGGGTTTCCAGGCTGTGCCCCAGCCGAAACACCCGCCAACCCAGCAGCACAAAACCGCCGATCAATGCGAGATTACCCAACAGCCCCAGCTCTTCCGCCATCACCGCGTAAACAAAATCGGTATGAGCTTCCGGCAGGTAGAACAGCTTCTGCACGCTGTTACCCAGGCCCACGCCACTCCAGTGACCGCGGCCAAAGGCAATTAGGCTCTGGGTCAGCTGGTACCCGGAACCGTATTGATCGGCCCAGGGATCGGTAAAGGTCATCAGACGTGCCACCCGGTACGGCTCGGCAAACGCCACCAGGGCGCCCAGTGCCACCGCCGCCAGACCGATCAGCAGGAAGCGCAGGGTCGGCACCCCGGAAAGAAACAGCATGCCCATGGCGGTGATACCCAGCACCACCACGGCGCCGAAGTCCGGCTCCAGCAGCAACAGCAGGGTCAGTACACCCAACAACGCCAGCGGCAGCAGGAAGGCCTTCCATTCGGTTTCCAGGGCGGCCTTGCGCTGGGCGATGTAGCCCGCCAGGTAGAGAACAAAACACAGCTTGACGATTTCCGAGGCCTGAACGGTCAGGCCCGGCAGAGCAATCCAGCGGGTGGAGCCATTCACGGTGCGGCCCAGGCCGGGGATAAACACCATCACCAGCACCACCAGGGCCACCGGCAGCATCAGAAAGCGCAACCGTTCCAGCAGCGCCAGCGGCACCGCAAAATAGACGAACGCCCCGGCGGCCAGCCCCAGCGCCAGATAAATGCCATGACGCAGCGCATAGTAGAAGGGATCGCCCAACCGGGTTTCGGCGATCTGCAGGCTGGCTGACGACACCATCACCAGACCGGCCAGGGCCAGCAGGATGGCGCTCCACATCAAGGTCTTGTCCAGACCCCGGTTATCCAGCTTGAGGATCATGCGCTCAGTCATGGCACACCTCCCTGGCCCGGGCGGAGAAATCATCGCCACGGGCAACAAAGCTGGAATACATGTCAAAAGACGCACATGCCGGTGACAGCAACACCGCGTCGCCAGGTTGCGCCAGGGCATGGGCCCGGGCCACGGCGGCCTGCATGTCGGCGACCAGCTCACAGGGGGCGGCGGACATGCCCTGGGCCAGGGTACTGCGGTCTTCGCCCATCAGCAGACCGGCACGCAGATACTGACGCGCCGGCTCCGCCAGCGGCGAGAAGTCCTGCCCCTTACCCTGGCCACCGGCAATCAGGATCACCTTGCCGTCAATGCTTTCACCGATCCCCGTCAGGGCCGCCAGGGTGGCGCCCACATTGGTGGCCTTGGAATCGTTGAACCAGCGCACCCCACCTGCTTCAGCCACCAGCTGGCAGCGGTGCGGCAGACCGGTAAAGGCCTTCACCGTGGCCAGCGCCTTGTCCCGGTTCAGGGACAGGGCATCACTGATCGCCAGCACGGCGAGAATATTCATGGCGTTGTGGTGACCGGTGAGCGCAAGCTCGGATAGCGACAACAGGGTTTCGCCCCGGTACAGCAGCTGGCCTTTGTCACTGTCCAGCCGGTAGTCCGCTTCAGGATGAGCACCGAAGGTAATCTGGCGCGGCACCCCGGCAGGGGGGCGGGTGGCCAGGTCATCCCGGTTCCACACCGCCACCTGGCAGCCATCATAAATGCGCTGCTTGGCGGCCACGTAATCGGCGAAGCTGGCGTAGCGATCCAGATGATCCTGGGACACATTGAGGATGGTGGCCACTTCCGCACTCAGGCTGTAGGTGGTTTCCAGCTGGAAACTGGACAACTCCAGAACGTACAGGCGGGCCTTGTCATCCAGCAGCTCGAGAGCGGGCACCCCCAGATTGCCGCCGATGCCCGGGTTCATGCCACAGGCATCCGCCACCTGGCCCAGCAAGGTGGTGACGGTGCTCTTGGCGTTGGAACCGGTAATCGCCACCAGCGGCTCGCTGGCCGCACGGGCAAACAGCTCCACATCGCCGATCACTTCCTTGCCGGCAACCACTTGCTCGGCAATGGCCGGTGTCGCCACGGCCACGCCAGGGCTGACGATCAGGCGACGAGCGTTGTTCATCCAGCCGGCCTTGAAGCCGCCAGTGTGAATCTTTACCTCGGGGAATTCGGCGCGCAGCGCCTCCAGGCCGGCGGGCTCGGCACGGGTGTCCAGGGCGCGCACAGGCATCCCCTGGTCCGTCAGATAACGGATCACGGAACGCCCGGAAACTCCCAGGCCAATTACCAGATCAAACCCGTCTTTCGCCATAAAGTTAACTCAATCCCCTATCGGATTTTCAGGGTCGCCAGACCCACCAGGACCAGAATTACGGTGATGATCCAGAAGCGCACAATGATCTTCGGCTCCGGCCATCCTTTCAGTTCAAAGTGGTGATGAATCGGCGCCATGCGAAACACCCGCCGGCCGGTGAGCTTGAATGAGCCCACCTGCAGCATCACCGAAACGGTTTCCATCACGAACACGCCGCCCATGATGAACAGCACGATTTCCTGGCGGACGATGACCGCCATCACACCCAGCACCGCGCCCAGGCCCAACGCGCCCACATCGCCCATGAATACTTGTGCCGGGTAAGCGTTGAACCACAGAAACCCGAGGCCCGCGCCACACAGGGCGGCAGAAATAATCACCAGCTCACCGGCGCCGGCCACATAGGGAATCTGCAAATACGGCGCGAATTCCGCATGGCCACCGGCATAGGCAAAGATGCCCAGGGCCCCGCCTACCAATACCGCCGGCATGATCGCCAAGCCATCCAGGCCATCGGTCAGGTTCACCGCATTGCTGGTACCGTTGATCACGAAGTAGGTCAGCACGATGTAGAACCAACCCATGTTGATGACCACATTCTTGAAGAAGGGCACGATCAGCTGGGTTTCCACCGGGCTCTGGGCAGTAAAGAACAGGGCAAAAGCCGCGCCAAGGGCCCCGATGGACAACCACAGGTATTTCCAGCGGGCCGGCAGGCCGCGGGGATTTTTTTCCACCACCTTGCGCCAGTCATCCACCCAGCCCACGGCACCGAAGACGAACAGCACGCCCAGGGTGATCCAGATGAAGCGGTTGCTCAGGTCCGCCCACAGCAGGGTGGAAATGACGATGGCAATCAGGATCAACGCGCCGCCCATGGTGGGGGTACCGGCCTTGCTCAGGTGGCTCTTCGGGCCGTCGTCACGGATGGCCTGACCCACCTGCTTTTCCTGCAGCTTGCGGATCATGATCGGGCCCACCCAGAAGGCGATGAACAGGGCCGTCAGTACGCTGAGAATGCCGCGCAGGGTGATGTACTGCACCACCAGGAAACCGCTGTGAAATTCTGCCAGAAGCTCGGCCAGCCAAAGCAACATCAGTGTGCCCCCTGTTCCGGTTTGTGCGGGCCTGCGCCCATGGTCAGTCGCTGTACCACCGCTTCCATACCGGCGCTACGTGAGCCTTTCACCAGCACGGTTCCACCCTGTTGCAGAACCGGGGCACTCCAGGTTGCCGCCTGCTGATCGTTTTCTGCCGTCATGGCACCGTCACCAAACCCCTTGGCGGCAGCACTGGCGCCGGTCATCACCACCAGGTCACTGATCCCCGCCTCGCGGGCATAGCCACCCAGCTCTTCGACCAGTTGCTCCGCCTGCGGCCCCAGCTCGCCCAGGGCGCCCAGCACCAGCATCTGTGGTGCCGGCTGAACAGCCAGCCAGTCGATGGCGACCCGCACGGAGCCGGGATTGGCGTTGTAGGTGTCATCCACCAACACGCCACCACCTACCGCATGCAGATTCATACGGCCGGGCACCGGCTTCAGTTGCGCCAGTCGGGGCAGCACTTCGCCCAGGTTCACACCCAGCGCTCGCACAGCGGCACAGGCCAGCAAGGCATTGCTGACCTGATGAGCGCCGGGCAGTGGCACGGTGACCGCCTCGCCCAGTGGCTGAAGCACAAATTCCACCCGGTCCTGATGCAAACGGATGTTGTCAGCATAGAGATCCGCCGGCGCCTGGCTGCCCACACGAATCACGGTGAGGCCGGCCTTTTCGGCTTCACCGGCAAAGAAATCGGCAAAGCTGTCGTCGTTGTTGATGATCGCCTGGCCGCCGGCCTGACAACCGCCGAAGATTTCCGCCTTGGCGTTGGCAATGCCCTGCATGGAGCCAAACCCTTCCAGGTGGGCGCCGGTCACATTGGTCACCAGCACCACCTTCGGTTTGGCCAGGGAACTGGTCCAGGCGATTTCACCGGGGGCATTGGCGCCCAGTTCAATGACCGCATAACGGTGCTCGCCTGAAAGGCGCAGCAACGTCAGCGGCACACCGATGTCATTGTTGAAGTTGCCACGGGTGGCCAGGGTGCCCTCGCCCAGCATGGCGGCGGCCATTTCCTTGACGGTGGTCTTGCCGGCATTGCCGGTTACCGCCAGGCGTTCACTCGTAAACTGGTCCGCATAGCCACTGGCCAGACGGCCCAGCCCCAGGCGGGTATCGTCTACCTGCACGGCGCTGGCAAAGTCATTTTGCTCACGGTCCACCAGGGCGGCGATGGCTCCCCCCTCGGCAGCCTGAGCAAGAAAATCATGGGCATCGAAACGCTCGCCCTTGAGCGCCACAAACAGGCAGCCCGGCGCCATGTCACGGGTGTCGGTAACCACGGCGCTGACCTTGCGGTCTTCACCGATCAGGGTGCCGCCGGTCCACTGGGCGATCTGCGACAACCACATCATGAGGCACCTCCCCGAGCGGCCAGTGCCTGGCGGGCAAGTTCTCTGTCATCACTGGGGTAACGCACGCCGTTGATTTCCTGATAGTCCTCATGGCCCTTGCCGGCCAGCAGAATCACATCGCCGGCCTGGGCACTGTTGACGGTTTCCTGCACCGCCTCGGCACGGTCCACGTTTTCGCGGACCGCCTGCGCCCCGGTAAGGCCGGCGCGCATCTGGTCAATAATGGTTTGCGGGTCTTCGCTGCGCGGGTTGTCGCTGGTCAGCACCACGGTATCGGCAAACTTTTCTGCCACCGCTGCCATTTGCGGACGTTTGCCCTCATCCCGGTCGCCGCCACAGCCGACCACGCAGAACAAGCGGCCGGCAAAGTGATCCCGACACGCCTGCAGGGCTTTTTCCAGGCCATCCGGGGTGTGGGCATAATCGACGATCACGGTCGGACAGCCATCAGCCTGCACCGGTTCCATACGCCCCGGTACGGGCGTAATCGCCGCCAACGCGCCGCCCAATGCCTCAGAGGCCACGCCCTGGCCATGCAGAATGGCTGCCACTGCCATCACATTGCTGAGATTGAAACGACCAAACAGCGGCAGACTCAACGGCACCACGGTGCCGCCAACGAACAGCTCGGCCTCGATACCCTCTACCGTGCATTGCAAAGACTGGCAACGCACCGTGGCACCCTGCTGGCTGCCGAAAGTGACGCACCGGACACCATTGGGCAGACAGGCAATCAGGGTCTGTGCCACCGGGTCATCGCAGTTGATCACCGCCAGCTGCACACCTTCGCGGGTGAACAGCATGGCCTTGGCAGCCAAGTAGGATTCCATGTCACCGTGGTAATCCAGATGATCCCGGCTCAGATTGCTGAATACCGCAGTGGTGACCAGGGTGCCGCCCAGACGATTCTGGTCCAGGGCATGGGAGGAAATTTCCATGGCCACGGTATCAGCCCCGGCATCACGGACTTTCGCCAGCCCGGCCTGGAGGGTAATAGGGTCTGGCGTGGTATGACCGGTGGTCTGCTCCTGGCCTTTCAGCCCCAGCCCCAGGGTCCCTACCAGGGCACAGCGATGCCCCAGCGCATTCAGTGCATCGCGCAGGAACCAGGTAATGCTGGTCTTGCCATTGGTGCCGGTCACCCCGGTAATGCGCAGACGACTGGCCGGCTCCCCGAACCAGCGCGCAGCCAGATCACCTACCTGCGCCGCCAACCCCGGCAGATTCACGCGAGGCACCGGCTGCTGCAGGTCTACGGAGAACGTCTCCGCGTCCGCCAGCACCACGGCAGCGCCGGCGCTGATGGCCTGACTGATGAAATGACGGCCGTCGCTCGCCACACCCGGCACGGCCACAAACACCTCGCCGGGCTGCAGACGACGGCTGTCCAGCTGCAAGCCGGAAATGGCAAGGCCTGCCACTTGGGCAGGCAGGCTATGCTCGGGGAGCAATTGCTGGAGGCGCATCATGAGCGGTCCTCCGTGTCCGGGCCGCCGGCCAGCAGCCCTTCGGGCTTGTCCGGCGGCACATGCAAGGTCCGCAATACCCCGCCCATGATCCGGGAAAAGGCCGGGGCAGCGACCAGTCCGCCGTAGTAAGCATCGCTGCGTGGATCGTCGATGACTACCACAGTAACAATACGAGGGTCCGTGGCCGGAGCCAGTCCGGCAAACAGCCCAATATAGCTGTCATCCGCATACCCACCGGAAACCACCTTGTGCACGGTGCCGGTCTTGCCGGCCACCTGGTAACCGGGCACTTGGGCACGGCTGGCCGTGCCCACCTGGCTAACCACGGTTTCCAGCATCTGTACCAGTTGCCGGGCAACCGGCTTGCCGAGCACCTGTTGCCCGGCGGGTTTGTCTGTCACCTTTTTCAGGGTCAGCGGTACCTTGACTCCGTCGTTGGCGATTACCGCATAGGCCTGAGCCAGCTGTACCGCCGAAACGCTCAGACCGTAACCATAGGAAAGCGCAGCCCGCTCCACTTCTCGCCAGTGGCTGCGCAATGGCAGCATGCCATTGCTTTCACCGGGAAAATCAATGGCGGTGGCCTGACCAAAACCGAAACGCTCCAGATAGGTGGGCAGCGCCAGCGGCTCCATGGCCAGCGCCAGCTTGCTGGTACCCACGTTGGAGCTCTTGGTGAGCACGGTGGTGATATCGATCACACCGTAATCGCGATGATCGCGGATGGTCTTGCTGCCCACACGCAGGGTGCCGGGATGAGTATTGATGGTGGTAGACGGCGTCACCATGCCCATCTCCATGGCCGCCGCCACGGTAAAGGGCTTCATGGTGGAACCGGGCTCGAACAGGTCGGTCACCGCCCGATTGCGCAGCGCGCCGGTATCCAGATTGCCGCGGTTATTGGGGTTGTAGGCGGGTTGATTCACCATGGCCAGCACTTCGCCGGTACGCACATCCAGCACCACCGCACTGCCGCCCTTGGCCTTGAATTGCTGCACTGCGCCGAGCAGCTCACGGTAAGCCAGGTACTGCAGACGCAGGTCGATGCTCAGGGTCACGTCTTCGCCGGGCTGCGCCGGCTCCAACACCTCGATATCCTGGATCACCCGGCCCAGCAGATCACGAACCACCTTCTTGCGACCGGATTTACCAGACAGGTGTGATTCCATGTCCAGCTCAACACCTTCCTGGCCCTGATCATCAATATTGGTGAAGCCCACCACATGGCTGGTCACTTCGCCGGCCGGGTAGTAACGCCGGTATTCGGTCAACGAATGGATACCAGGGACATTCAGATCCAATACTGCCTTGGCAGCTTCCGGCGCCAGGCCACGGCCAAGATAGATGAATTCCCGGGATTCGTGACGGCGCACCTTGCGGGCAAATTCCTGCTGACTAATCACCGAATTGCCCGCCAGCCGACCCCACTGTTCCTGATTCTCCAAGGCTTCACGGGGGTTCGCCCAAAGAGTGACCACCGGCGTGCTTACCGCCAGAGGGCGACCATCACGATCACGAATCACGCCACGGTGGGCGGCCAAGGGCTCCACACGCAGATTGCGGATATCCCCCTGATGGGCAAGAAAATCGTGCTGGATCACTTGCAGGTCCACCGCCCGCACCACCAGGACACAGGCGCACACCAGCCAGAAGCCCAGCACAAAGCGCCAGCGCATCTGGTGATTGGGTTGCCGTGTCTTGCGAGCCTGGCGTTTCATGGCCGGATCAGCACTCTCTCATCGGTTTTCGGTAATTTCATGCCCAGCTTCTCGCGAGCCAAGCGCTCCACCCGGGCATAGCTGCCCCAGGTGCTGTGTTCCAACAGCAGCTGACTCCACTGGCTCTCCAGACGGGTCTGCTGCTGTTGCAGTTTCTGACTCTCGTCGGTGAGTCGACGGGCCTCGTGAACGCTGTAGCTCACTGCCAACGCGGAGATCACTATCAGCATCACCAGGGTGCGGATCAGCCAGGGGGCACTCATCAGGCCACCTTCTCCGCCACCCGCAACACCGCACTACGCGAGCGAACATTTACTTTCAGCTCAGCCTTGCTTGCACGAATAGCCTTGCCGACCGGCTCCAGCCGCTGGGGCATTTCATCGCCCAACGGCAAGCCACCGCGCCCCTTGGGAGCCCGGCCTGAATGATCGCGAATGAACAACTTCACGATCCGGTCTTCCAGAGAATGGAAGCTGATAATGGCGAGACGCCCGCCGATGGCGAGCGTCTCCAGGGACTGTTCGAGCACTTGGGTCAGCGCATCCAGCTCCCCGTTTATGTGTATTCGCAATGCCTGAAAACTGCGTGTGGCCGGGTGCTTTCCCGGCTCACCGCGACCAATGGCCGACTCGATCAGATCGGCAAGCTGCAAGGTGCGGGTAATCGGCTGCTCCTTGCGCTCCTCGCAGATGCGCCGGGCAATCCGCCGCGACTTGCGCTCATCGCCGTAGCGATACAGCACATTGGCAATGTCCTGCTCGTCGGCCCGGGCCAGCCACTGCGCCACACTTTCACCCCGGGTGGGGTCCATGCGCATATCCAACGGCCCGTCACGCAGAAAGCTGAAGCCGCGATCGGCGTCGTCCAGTTGCGGAGAAGAGACACCCAGATCCAGCAACAGACCATCGATGGATCGCCCCTCTTCCGCCACTATCTCAGGGAGGCAGTCAAAGCGGCTGGCCACAATCCGGAAACGGCCATCTTCGGACGCCAGTTGTTCACCCGCGGCAACAGCCTGGGGGTCGCGATCAATACCGGCCAGGCGACCCTGGGCATCCAGTTTTTCCAGCAGTGCACGGCTGTGGCCCCCTCGCCCGAAGGTGCCGTCTACATAAAAACCATCACCACGGCTGAACCACATATCCAGTACCTCTTCCAGCATCACCGGCTGGTGTTCGTACTGCGCGCCCTTGTCGGTCATCAGAAAGACAGCTCCTGGACACTTTCCGGCAATGCATCCGGATCCAGAGTGCCGTCCTCTTCCAACCAGCTTTCTGCTTTCCAGATTTCAAAGCGGTGCATCTGACCGATCAGCATGGCCTGCTTCTCCAGCCCGATAGCCGCCCGCAATTCCGGCGGCACCAGCAGCCGGCCATTACTATCCATATCAATTTCCACCGCCTGGCCGAGAAAGCGACGCTTCAGCTGGCGCACCTGCGGACTGGAATCTCGCTGGGCGGAGAGCTTACCGGCGGTTTCCATGAATTCATCACGTGGGTAAAGGGCGAGACATTCGTCATAGGGGTGACGGGTAAGCACAAGCTGGCCGCCGCAGGCTTCGTTCAACGAAGCGCGATAGCGAGTCGGCATGGTGAGCCGCCCTTTGGCATCCAGATTGAGTGATGTGCTTCCAGTAAACACTGGCCGTCCTCATGCTCGATTATTCGGTTCCTTCCCGGGGGCTCTGTTTACCCCACTTCGCGACACCGGCCGCCAAGAAATTCCCACTTTTTCCCACTTTTCACCACATTGAGACACTCTATGGCCACAAGGAACACCAAGTCAAGCATCGACACCCGGGTAAACGTAAAAGAATTTCCTGACAAATCAGCCTGTTAGCTGTGTCACAGGGAATGCGTGAAGGGACGAACGGAGGGAGTTTCGTGACGAATCAGAGCGCTGGAACGCGCAGGTGAGAAAGCACTTTAAGTGTTAGACGGATTAGTTATTAGCAGGCCTTTATATATTCACTTATTGACTCAAAACCCTATCCAGACACGGGCAATCGATAGGAATGACTATCCAGCAGGTCGACGCCGCACTCCAGCGTTGCCAGCCAGTCCAAAAATCGGCCCACCTGCTCCCCCGCAAAATAACCACCATGCTGAGGCACGATCATGTGAGGCGCCAGCTTGCGCACCATGGCCACCCACAGCCGACAGGCCCGGTTGCTGGCCATATAGCGGCGATGAAACCCGGTCATGCTGTGAAGGTGATCGGCAAAGTTATCCACCCGCCCTTCCTCGCCACCCAGAGACGCACCAATATCGCCGGAAAACAGGATGCCGCTGAGCGGATCGTAGAAGCTGAAATTGCCTACCGAATGCAGAAAGTGAGCGGGCAGCACCCAGATCTCGGTATCCGCAAACGACAGTACCTTGCCCTCATCCGCCACCCCCAGGATACGTGACTGCAATTGTTCCCCCATTTTGCCAGTCACATAGGAGGACGCCAGGTGAGGCAGAAAGCGTGCCCATAACCGGCTGACCACCACCTGGCTGCGAGTATGCATCAGCCAGCGTGGCAGGGAGGCGATAATATCCGGATCCTGATGGGATGCCAGGATGTAGACAAGGCCATCCAGACTGACACGGCGACTCAGGGCAATGGTCAACGGGGTATAAGTGAGATCGCCACCCGGATCGATCAGCGCAGCACGGTCCCCGTGGCGAATGCAAAACTGGTTGGCCTGCACGCCTTCACCGACAACCAGATCGGAAAAGCGCAGCACTTCATTATTATTGTCGAGAAAAAGGGTATCGATCTGCGCCATGCCAGACTCCTGCCAGATTGTAAGCCCGACAATTCTGACGACATGACATCAGCTGATAATGACTCAGGTCAAAAAGAGGAAGCGTTTCAGTACAAGAGCCACGAGTCACGAAAAACAACCCCCGGTTCAAGGGGGGCACTTCTCGCAACTCGCATCTCGTAATGAAAAGGTGGATCGGTCGATAAGCCGGGTTCTGTCGTGGACAGTCATTCATCTGGGGCTTGCGTCGCCACAAACCTCTAGCAACCTACCCGGATCCAGCGCGGGCCACGCCATAGGATCCCTATTTGGTCTTGCTCCGGGTGGGGTTTACCCTGCCACCGCTGTTGCCAGCGGCGCGGTGCGCTCTTACCGCACCTTTTCACCCTTACCGGTTCCTTCCAGAGGAGGGAACAGGCGGTATCTTCTCTGTGGCACTAGCCGTAGCCACACCGTCACCAGTGTGGCCCCCAGGCGTTACCTGGCACCCTGCCCTGTGGAGCCCGGACTTTCCTCCAGCGGCTACGCCGCCAGCGACTGCCTGACCGATCCGGGGGCGATTCTAGTCAGTTAACAGTGAACAGTGAACAGTTAATAGTTCGCGGGCCGTGTTTTTCTGCTCCTAAACGCAGAAGGCCGCGCCCAAACCCCGGGCGCGACCTTCATTGCTGACGGTTCTCTCCTGTCCTCTCGCGATCTGTTAACTGTTCACTATTAACTGCCTTCAAGGAGCGCATACACCGCCTGGCGCTTCAGTCCGGTGTGGGCAGCCATGATTTTCGCTACCCGGGACACCGGCAGTTCCGCCAGCAGGGATTTGGCCAGTGCCTGGTCCTTATCGCTCCAGTCCGCAGTTTGTGCGGCGGGGGACAGCACCAGTACCAGTTCGCCGCGCTGCTGATTGCGATCTGAGGCCACCCAATCACAAATATCAGCCACGGTGCCCATGCGAATCGTCTCAAATTGCTTGGTCAGCTCACGGCAAAGCGAGATTTCACGATCTTTTTCAACCAGCGGTTTCAGTGCTTCCAGGAAGGACAGCACCCGGTGCGGTGCTTCGTAGATAATACTTGTGACCGACAACTTGGCCAGGCGCTCGATGGCCTGCTGCCGGGGCGCCCCCTTGGCCGGCACAAAGCCCTCGAAAAGAAAACGATCAGACGGCTGCCCCGCTGCCGCCAACGCGGCCAGCAGCGCCGACGCACCGGGAATCGGCACCACCGGAACACCAGCCTGGTGGCAAGCGCGCACCAGACGATAGCCGGGATCACTGACCAGCGGCGTACCCGCATCGCTGATCAGAGCACCCTGCTCTCCTGACTGCAAACGAGCCACCAGCTCTTCACTGCGGGCACTTTCGTTGTGATCATGACAGCTGATCAGCCGGCAGCGAATCCCCAGCTGCTCCAGCATGCGCTGACTGTGCCGGGTATCTTCCGCAGCCACCCAGTCCACCTCACCCAGTAGCGCTATCGCCCGACGACTAATGTCATCCAGATTTCCGATCGGTGTACTAACAATATACAAAGTTCCACTCATATCTGTGCACGACTCAACTGGTGGGGCTCCAATGAAGCGCCTACAATAGCGGCTTCATTCTGGTAATACGAACCTCTCGCCATGGAATTCAGAAAGGCCCGTTTGGCAGCCCTGCTTGCTGCCGCAGTCATCGCCGGCTGTTCTACCACAACCCCTCCGCGCACCACGGTTTATGAACAGCCGTCGGCTCCCAAGGTTGCCGCCACTCCCTCGGCGCTGTCGGCTGCCCGCAGTCAGCTGGCCACCATGAAAACCGATGCCCGCATCAATGCTGCACTGCAATGGGCAGAGGATTATCTGGACCAGCAACGGGCCGGCGATGCCAGCCAGTTGCTGGCCGATCTGAACCCACAGGTCATGGACGACGAGCAGCGGTTTTCATGGATACTGCTCAGCGGTCGTGCTCAGCTTGGCGACCAACGACCCGACGAGGCACTTGGCCTGCTGCAAAGCCACCAAAGTGACATCCTCCAATACCCCGCGGAGAAACAGGCCCGGCTGGACCTACTCAAAGCAGACGCCTTGGCCATGAAGGGGGATCTGACCCGCAGCCTTCAAGAACGAGTAGCCGCACACCCTTTGCTGGGGGGCGATGACCAGGACTACAACCACGGCATGATTTGGCAGTTGCTGATGCAGCTGTCCAATACCGAACTGGCCGATGCCATTGAAGGCAGCAGCGGCGATTTGCGTGGCTGGCTGACTCTGGCACAACTTTACCGGGACCCAATCGCCGACCTGGATGCCCAGGTCAGCCGACTGAATCAATGGAGCGCCCAGTGGCGCACTCACCCGGCCACCGAGGACGTTCCTGACATTCTTGAGGCTCTGGAAAAAGCCGCCAACGAAAAACCCAGCAAGGTTGCCATTCTGCTGCCCACCACCGGCCCCCTGAAGAATGCCGGCAAGGCCCTGCAGGAAGGCATTATGACTGCCTACTATCGACACAAGCAGAACGGCAACCCACCGGTATTGCGCTTCTACGATTCCGGTAGCGACAACATCCTTACCCTCTATGACCAGGCCATTCAGGACGGCGCCGACTTTGTCCTCGGTCCACTGGCCAAAGACAAGGCTGCCACCATTGCCAACCAGGGCTCTCTGCCCGTTACCACACTGGCCCTGAACTACATTGATCAGGACAACCTGCCCGAAAATTTCTTCCAGTTCGGCCTCGCCCCGGAAGACGAAGCTCGCCAGATAGCCATGCAGGGTGCTCGTGAAGGCGCCAGCCAGGCAGGCATCCTTTATCCGCAAGGGGAATGGGGAGAACGGGTTGCCCAGGCTTTCGCTGAAGAATGGCAATCCCTTGGCGGCACAATAACGGTGACACGCACCTATCAGGAAGGCCCCACCCTGGGTGACACCGTCAAGGAGTTGCTGCTGGTTGCGCAAAGTCAGAGCCGCGGCGAGGCAGTCAGCCGCTTCACCAGCCTGGACATGGATATCCAGCCACGCCGCCGCCAGGACATGGGGTTTCTGTTCCTGCTGGCCAACCCCAATCAGGGGCGCCAGGTGAAACCAGCCCTGAATTTTCATTACGCCAAGGATTTGCCGGTGTATTCCACCGCCCTGATACACAGCGGCGAGTCCAACCCTCGCCGCGATCAGGACCTGAACGGCGTCCGCTTTGTGGACATGCCCTGGATGTTAAGCAACGAGGACTCGGAGCTACGCAGAATGACCGAGAAACAATGGCCCGAAGGTCACGGTCGTTACGAGCGCCTGTTCGCCATGGGCATTGATGCCTACCGGCTACAAAGCCGTCTCTACCTTTTGAGCACCCTGCCCTCCAGTGAGCTGCCCGGCGTCACTGGCCGTCTAAGAATGAAACAACAACGCATCGTGCGCGAACTGGACTGGGGCGTCTTCATCAATGGTGAAGCCCGCGCCCTACCCAAGGTGTCCGAGCCGGGGAACAGCAGCAGGTCCCGTGAAGTTACGGCGCAGTAACAAAGATTCCGGTGGCGAAGCGGAAAAACAGGCTGCACACTGGCTGACGCAGCAGGGGCTGGCAGTTGTGGCTCGCAATTTCCGCTGTCGGCAGGGCGAAATCGACCTGATCATGCAGGATGGTGACACCCTGGTATTCACGGAAGTGCGTTGGCGCAGTTATCGTAGCCATGGCGGCGCCCTGGCTTCCGTTGATCGCCACAAGCAACGCCGGCTGATCCTGGCGGCTCAGCATTACCTGGCCCGCCACCCGCAATACCATGATCGGCCCTGCCGCTTTGATGTACTGGGAATGGAACCGGACAATAACGACACTGTCCGTTATCAGTGGATACAAAACGCGTTCTACAGCGAGTAGCTGTACCCAATAACCGAACGCGCAGAACAATGAGGTAATTATGAGCGTGGACCGTATCCGGCAACTGTTTGCCGAAAGCATTGAAACCAAAGCCAAGGCCGGCGAAGTGCTTCCCACCGTCATCGAAGCGGCTGGCCAAGCCATGGTGGAATGCCTGCTCAACGGCGGCAAGATTCTTACCTGTGGGAATGGCGGTTCCGCCGGCGACGCCCAGCATTTTTCTTCCGAGCTGCTCAATCGGTTCGAAATGGAGCGTCCGGCATTGCCAGCAATCGCGCTGACCACCGACTCCTCCACACTCACCTCTATCGCCAACGATTACAGCTATAACGAAATTTTTTCCAAGCAGGTCCGTGCTCTAGGCAGTAGTGGCGACATTCTGCTGGCCATCTCTACCAGCGGCAACTCTGCCAACGTCATCCAGGCCATCCAGGCCGCCCACGACCGGGAAATGCGCGTTGTCGCCATGACCGGCAAGGAAGGCGGTGAAATGGTCAACCTGTATGGCCCCAATGACATCGAGATCCGGGTGCCTGCCACCTCCACCGCTCGCATCCAGGAAGTTCACCTGCTGGTGATCCACTCCCTGTGCGACTACATCGACCAGCAACTGTTCGGAGGCCAGTAAATGGCCGCACGCTTCACCCGCTTCAGCAACGTCCTGGCCTTGCTTCTCATGCTGGCCGGCACCACCGGCTGTGTTTCCCTGTCCAAGGGCATGTCCGATCAACCTGTCGACCAGAACCATGGGAAACGCACCTTCGGCGCCTTTATCGAGGACGGCAACATTGAGCGCAAGGTCGCCGTGAATCTGGCCCGTGCCAGCACTGAACTGGACGAGTCTCGCATTGTGGTAGTGAGCTATAACGGCAACGTCCTGCTCGCCGGCCAGGTGGCCAACGAAGACCTGAAGGTCCAGGCCGGCAATATCGCCGAGAAGGTTCGCCATGTACGCCATGTGCACAATGAGCTGCAGGTAGTTGGATCCAACTCTTTTCTGGCACGCACCAATGACACCTGGCTGACCAGCAAGGTCAAAAGCCGCCTGCTGATCAACGGCGATGCCCCCGGCTGGCGCACCAAGGTGGTCACGGAAAACGGTGTGGTCTACCTGATGGGCCTGCTGACCCGCGAAGAAGCCGACGCAGTGGTCGAGCAGGTACAGAAGGTGTATGGCGTGCAGAAAATCGTGAAGATTATTGAGTATATCGACTGAAGAACAGCTGCAAGCTACAAGCTGCAACACGAAGGAAGGCCCTCCCCAACCGGAACGCCGAGCCCGGGCGGCCCTACCCAAAACAAAAACCGCGCTGAAGGGTGCGGTTTTTTTGTAGCTCGTAGCTCGTAGCTCGTAGCTCGTAGCTAAAAAAAAACCGGCTTTCGCCGGTTTTTTTATTTCACCACCTTCAGATGGCTGACTTTTCCCTTGCTGTCGTCCTTTTCCGGTTCCGGAGGGGTCGGCTCAGGAGGCGGCTCTGCCGGGTCGAAAGCCATGCCTTGACCGTTCTCGCGAGCGAAGACAGCTACCACCGCATTCACGGGCACCCGCAGGGTCATGGGCATCCCACCGAAGCGGGCGGAAAAAGTGATTTCCTCATTGCCGGCAATGAAGTTCGTCACCGCCCGCGGCGCAATATTCAACACGATTTGACCGTCCTGAACAAAATCCTGGGGCACTTCCACCCCGGGGTAGGAAGCATTCACCGCCAGATGGGTCGTCAGGCCGTTATCACAGATCCACTCGTGGATCGCCCGTATCAGATACGGGCGATTGGGAGACATATCGGACATGATTACAGCGGGTTGCGCAGTTCGCGCTCGGCATCTGTCAGGCTGGCCTGAAAGGCATCACGATCGAACAGACGCTCAGCATAATCCAGCAGCGGCTTCACCTGCTTGGCCGGCAGCTCGATACCCAGAGCCGGCAACCGCCACAGAATGGGGCCAACCACACAGTCCACCAGGGTGAACTCTTCACTCATGAAGTACGGCAGCTCACTGAAGATCGGCGCAGTAGCAATAATCGCTTCACGCAGCTCCTTGCGACGCTTGTTCAGACTGGCCTCTTTTTCTTCACCAGCCAGAATCGCATCAACGTGACCACACCAGTCACGCTCAACCCGATGAATCAGCAGACGGCTATGCGCACGGGCAACCGGATACACCGGCAGCAACGGCGGATGGGGGAAACGCTCATCCAGATATTCCATGATGACGGTGGACTGATACAACGTCAGCTCACGGTCCACCAGGGTAGGCACTTCGTTGTAAGGGTTCAGCGACGCCAGATCTTCCGGCTTGTTGCTGTTGTCCACATCAACGATATCGACTGTGACCCCTTTTTCCGCCAGCACGATACGCACGCGATGGCTGTAATGATCTTCCGGGGAAGAAAAGAAAGTCATTGAAGAACGCTTGGTCACCACACCCATGGTCGAATCATCTCCGCACAAATAGCTATAACAGAAACAGGGTAACCGCTTACACGGATACCCTGTTCAACGCTGAAAAGGGGCACTAATCGTTAGTGCACGTCTTTCCAGTATTCCTTCTTGAGCAGGTATGCCGGGACAAACAGAATGCCCAGGAACACCAGTACATACACACCGAGACGCTCACGCAAGGGGCGGACCGGCTCAGCGGTGTAGGCCAGGAAATTGGTGAGGTCACCCATCGCCTGCTTGAACTCGTCCTCGCCCAGGTCCTCTTCCAGGCTAGCCATCACGTGGGGCATACCCACGTTCTCGAACACCCGGTTGTTGTAACCGAAGGGGCGAGACTCGTCTTCGTAGAAGTTGATCAGGTAGGAATACACCCAATCCTCTGAACGATAACGGGTCACCATGGTGAGATCCGGCGGTGCATTGCCGAACCAGGCCTTGGCGTCTTCCGGGTCCATGGCAGTACGCATCTGATCACCGACCTTGTCGGTGGTGAAATTCAGATTGTCCTGCACCAGCTCTTCCGGAATCTCCAAGTCCTCAGCCAGACGGCTGTAACGCTGATACTGCAGACCATGACAGCCCATGCAGTAGTTTACAAACAGCTTGGCACCATTCTGCAGGCTCACCTTGTCCTGGAGGTTAACCGGGGCAGGAACCACGTGCTCGTTATCGCCACCACCGGCGGCAAGGGCTACCCACGGCAGGCAGCTGAAAAGAACGACCGCTAATTTCTTCATCAGTGACCCCCCGTTACCCGTTCCGGAACCGGCTTGGATTTTTCAAATTTGTGTACAAACGGCATGATCAGCAGGAAATAACCGAAGTAATAGATCGTACCGAACTGCGCCATCATGGTCTTACCCGGCGTCGCCGGCTGGGTACCGAAATAACCCAGCATCAGGAAGTCCACCACGAAGATTGCCATGAACAGCTTGCTCAACCAGCCGCGATAGCGGATGGAGCGAACCGGATGGCGATCCAGCCACGGAATCACGAACAGGATCACGATAGCGCCACCCATGGCAACCAGGCCCCAGGCCTTGGAGGACATGATGATATCCAGGGTCGTGGCACGCAGCATGGCGTAGTACGGACCGTAGTACCATACCGGGGCAATATGATCCGGGGTCTTCAGCGGGTTGGCCGGTTCGAAATTCGGCTTCTCCAGCAAGTAGCCACCGCCATCCGGGAAGAAGAAGATCACCACGGCGAAGATCATCAGGAACACGATCACGCCCGGCAGGTCCTTCACGGTGTAGTACGGGTGGAACGGAATGCCGTCTACCGGGATGCCGTTTTCGTCCTTGTTCTGCTTGATTTCAACGCCATCCGGGTTGTTGGAGCCCACTTCGTGGAGCGCCAGGATGTGCAGTACTACCAGCGCCAGCAGCACGATGGGGATAGCCACTACGTGCAGCGCGAAGAACTTGTTCACCGTCGCAGTGGACAGCAGATAGTCACCGCGAACCCAGGTAGTCAGGCCTTCACCAATTTCCTTCGCTTCGGTAGCGTCGATAAACGGCAGCAGATCAAAGGGAATGGCACCGGCCAGGGAAATAATCACCTGGGCGCCCCAGTAGGACATGTTGCCCCAGGGCAGCACATAACCGAGGAAGCCTTCCGCCATCAGTGCCAGATAGATCAGCATACCGAAGATCCACACCAGCTCCCGCGGCGGCTTGTAGGAGCCGTACATCAGGCCACGGAACATGTGGATATAGACCACGGCGAAGAAGGCGGACGCCCCTACCGCGTGCATATAGCGGATCAGCCAGCCCCACTCCACATCACGCATGATGTATTCCACCGAAGCAAAGCCTTCGCTGGGAGAGTAGAACATGGTCAGCCAGATACCGGTGAGCAGCTGATTGATCAGCACCACCAGGGACAGCACACCGAAGTAGTACCAGAAATTAAAGTTCTTCGGGGCGTAATATTCGGACATGTGGCGCTTGTAAGCATCCACCACGGGCAGACGGGCATCTACCCAGTCGACAACACGATTCACCATTCCCATCATGCCTCGGTCTCCCCTTCTTCAGAACCCACGATGATGACACCTTCACTCAGGTAGGAGTGCGGCGGCACCACCAGGTTGGTGGGTGCGGGCACGCTCTTGTAGACGCGACCGGCCAGATCAAACTTGGAACCGTGACAGGGGCAGAAGAAACCACCGTGCTCCAGCTCCACTGTGGGCTCGTCCTCATACAACGGCGAACACCCCAGATGGGTACAGGTGCCAATCAGCACCAGCAGCTCCTTCTTGATGGAGCGCCACTCGTTCTGGGCATAGGCAGGCTGCTGATCCACTTCAGACGCAGGGTCACGAAGCTTGTCTTCCAGCTGCGACAAGGTTTGCAGCATATCGTCGGTACGACGCACCACCCACACGGGCTGGCCTCGCCATTCCTCAACCACACGCTGACCGGGCTCCAGTTTGCCAACATCCACGGTTACCGGCGCACCGGCATTCTTGGCTTTGGCACTGGGCTGCCAGGATTTCACAAAAGGAACAGCCGCGCCAACTGCACCTGCGGCACCAATAGCCGAGGTCAAGCCGATCAAGAAGGTGCGGCGGCTGGTATTAACGCCGTCGTTGCTCATTCAGTTATTCTCCCCTTAGATCCCACGCTCGGGAATAATCCGAGACTCGAGGTACTACCTCGCGCTCCGGGCGGAGTAAGGCGGCGCAAATGGTAAAGAAAAAGCCCACACCTGACAACCGGTTATTCCCCAGCCAGAGTCGCTAAACGCCTGATTTGAACACAAAAAAGCCCAGCATTGCTGGGCTTTTTTGTGAACAGCTGTTGTAAAGCTTAACGCTTGGAGAACTGCGGACGACGACGCGCCTTGCGCAGACCCACTTTCTTACGCTCAACTTCACGCGCATCACGGGTCACGTAACCAGCACGACGCAGCTGGCCACGCAGCTCACCGTCGTACTCCATCAGCGCACGGGTAATACCGTGACGGATGGCGCCAGCCTGACCGTTGTTGCCGCCACCGCTTACGGTAACCAGCACGTCAAACTTGTCGCTCACTTCGATCAGTTCCAGCGGCTGACGAACTACCATCTGGTTGGTTTTACGACCAAAGTAAACATCCAGAGGGCGGCCATTCACAGAAATCTTGCCGCTGCCCGGACGCAGAAAAACGCGAGCGGAAGAGGTCTTGCGGCGACCGGTTCCGTAGTTGGTTTCTACAGTTGCCATCAATTAACCCCTTAAATTTCCAGCTGCTGCGGCTGCTGAGCGGTGTGCGGATGCTCAGTACCGGCGTAAACTTTCAGTTTGCGGAACATGGCGCGACCCAGAGGGTTACGCGGCAGCATGCCCTTCACCGCCTTCTCAATGATCATTTCAGGCTTTTCAGCCTGCAGAGTGGAGAAGTTGGCTTCTTTCAGGCCACCCGGGTAACCGGTGTGACGGTAGTACATCTTGTCATTTGCCTTGTTACCGGTAACGGCCACTTTATCGGCATTGACTACGACGATGTAATCACCGGTATCGACGTGTGGAGTAAACTCCGGCTTGTGTTTACCGCGCAGACGGCTGGCGACTTCGGTCGCCAACCGACCCAGCGTTTTGCCGGAGGCGTCTACCACATACCAGTCGCGCTTTACGCTTTCCGGTTTTGCGCTGTAGGTCTTCATGGAATTCTGCCCTAAATTCAATATGTTACGGGTAGCAAACACCCGCCGGCGACGGTTCCGCCGGGCAAGAGAGCGCGAATTCTACCCAAGCCCCCCACAGAACACAAGCGGTTCAGGGGCTTTTGTTGTCATGACGTTTACTGCCTGACTACAGGTCAGTTCCCACCATTGTGCCGCAACCAGCAGCATGATGAGATTGGCGCCCATTCTAACCGTGCCTACCGGCCCCCTTGCAAGGAGTTCGCCATGGAATACCGCCGTCTTGGACGTACTGATCTGAATGTGAGCAGCCTGTGCCTGGGCACCATGACCTGGGGAAGCCAGAACACGGCGGATGAAGGGCACGCCCAGATGGACATGGCGCTGGACCACGGCATCAACTTTTTTGATACCGCCGAGATGTACGCCGTGCCGGCCAGCCCGGAAACCTCATTCCGCACCGAAACCATTATCGGCGACTGGTTTGCCCGCACCGGCAACCGCGACAAGGTCATCCTGGCCACCAAGGCCGCCGGCCCCGGCGACTATGTAAAGCATATTCGCGGCGGCCCCCGTTTCAGCGCGGAGAGCCTGCAAGGCGCTGTGGAGGGCAGCCTCAAGCGCTTGCAGACCGACGTCATCGACCTGTACCAGCTGCATTGGCCGGAACGCACCACCAACTACTTCGGGCGGCTGGGCTACAAGCACCGGGACGGCGAGGACGGTATCGCCATCAGCGAAACAGTGGCCGCCCTCAAGGCACTGGTAGATGCCGGCAAGATCCGCCACTGGGGCCTGTCCAACGAAACCCCCTGGGGCACCATGACCTTTCTGCGCGAGGCCGAGAAGATCGGTCTGGCGCCGCCGGTCAGCATCCAGAACCCCTACTCCCTGCTCAACCGCAGCTTTGAAGTGGGCCTGGCGGAAATCGCCCATCGCGAGCACGTCGGCCTGCTCGCCTACTCGCCCCTGGCCTTCGGCATGCTCACCGGCAAATACCGCAACAACCAGTGGCCCAAGGGAGCCCGGCTGACAGAGGTCAAACAATTCAGCCGCTACACCAACGAACAGGCCAGCGCGGCCACCGACGCCTACTGCCAGCTGGCAGAAGAGCGCGGCCTGAGCCCCACTCAGCTGGCCCTGCAATTCGTTACCACCCGCCCCTTCGTGACCAGCAACATCATCGGTGCCACCAGCCTGTCCCAGCTGGAGGAAAACCTGAAAAGCGTGGACCTGCCCTGGGATCGGGATCTGGAAAAAGCCCTGGAGGCTATTCATACACGCTTTCCGTACCCGGCGCCCTGATCCCGAGCAGCCCGCCGCGCCCAATGCCTGGGCGCGGTTCGTCACTCAAGAGGTGTTATTCGCTTCGCTCACCCTTCGGGCCGCACGGAAATACGGGCGTTACTCCGCTACGCTCCGTTCCTGCAGCAGCTCCGTAGCCACCTACTGACCCACATAGAACCGTTGACGATACAGCCTTGCTCATGCAATGTTAACGGCGTTAACTTTGACCAATGAGAGACCATGGCACGTACGGCATACCACCACGGCGATCTTCATCAGCAGGCCCACGAGCTGGCACTAACCATTGTTCGTGAGCAGGGTGACGGCGCCATCAGCCTGCGTGCCCTGGCCAGGCAGATCGGCGTCAGTGCGCCGGCGCTGTATCGCCACTATGCCGACCGGGAGAGCCTGCTGGCCGAACTGGCCATCAGCGGCTTTCAGGCCCTGCGCCAGCGTTTACTGGCCGTGGACCAACAGGATAGCCGCAGCGCCCTGATCGGCATCGGCCTGGCCTACGTGGCCTTCGCACGAGAGGAGCCCAACCTGTACCGGCTCATGTTCGGCGGGCGGGTGTTGCCGCGCGGCGCTCACCCCCGGCTGGATCAGGCGGGGCTGGCGGCATTCCAGGTACTGGAAGACACCGTTGCAAACGGCCAGCAACGGGGTTACCTGAAAGCCGCGCCACTGGCCCTGCTTACCGCCGCCGCCTGGTCCCTGGTGCACGGGCTGTCGCAACTGACCATCGACGGCCACCTGCCCGGCCCTGACACCGAACCGCAACTGGCAGCGGGCATCACCGCCCTGCTGCTGGATGGCAGCATTGAACGTTCCAACAAGGAGCCCACCCCATGAGCAGCCCCACACCCAGCACCCTTCGCGTTGGCCGACGTTACCGGGCCAACCGCCTGGACGGACCTTATGACGCCATTGTCATCGGCTCCGGTATCGGCGGCCTGACCGCCGCCGCCTGCCTGAGCAAACTGGGCAAGAAGGTTGTCGTGCTGGAGCAGCACTACACCGCCGGCGGCTTTACCCACAGCTATGACCGCAACGGCTACGAATGGGATGTGGGCGTGCATTACATCGGCGACATGGGCGCCAAACACACCCTGGCCCGCCGCCTGTTTGATTACGTCACTGACGGCAAACTGCAATGGGCGGCCATGGACGATCACTACGACCGCCTGTTCATCGGCGATCGGCAGATCGATCTGGTCGCCGGACCCGAGGCCTTTGCCAACGAGCTGAAAAGCCAGTTTCCGGGTGAAGAACAGGCCATCGACCGTTATCTGGATTATCTCTCCCAGGTGGCCAAGGCCATGCCCGGCGTCACCCTGGCCAAGGTACTGCCGAACCTGCTGGCCGGCCCGTTCCGGTCTCTGGCCCGCCGCAAGGCCCCCGCCTTTCTCAACCGCACCACCCGGGAGGTACTGGAAACCCTCACCGACAACCAGGAACTGATCGCCGCCCTCACCGGCCAGTGGGGCGACAATGGCCTGGTGCCAGACGACTCCAGCTTTATCATCCACGCACTGATCGCCCGGCATTATCTCTACGGCGGCTACTACCCGGTGGGCGGCGCCTCGGAGATGGCCAAGACCATTATCCCGGTAATCCAGCACGGCGGTGGCGAAGTCTTCACCTACGCCGACGTGAAAGAGATCCTGGTCGAAAACGGCAAGGCGGTGGGCGTGCGCATGGCCGACGGCCAGGCCATCCACGCCCCCGCCGTGATCAGCAATGCCGGCGTCTTCAATACGTTCGGGCCGCTACTGCCGGAGCACGCCCCCCACAAGGCGTTCTACCAGAACAAGCTGGGGCAGGTGCAACGCTCCATGGCCAGCGTCTGCCTGTATATCGGCCTGCAGGACACGGCAGAGAACCTGGCGCTGCCGAAAACCAACTTCTGGATTTACCCGGGCGCGGATTACCGTGGCCAGGTTGAGCGTTTTCTCGCCGCCCCGGACCGCCACGATATTCCGCTCACCTATATTTCCTTCCCCTCCGCCAAGGATCCCAGCTTCGCGGAGCGCTACCCGGGCCGGGCCACCATCGAGATCGTGGCACCGGGGCCATTCCAGTGGTACCAAGACTGGGCGGACAAGCCCTGGGGCAAACGCGGCGAGGATTACGAGGCGAAGAAGGAAGCCTATTCCCAGCGACTGCTGGAAAAGCTCTACGAAAAGATGCCCCATTTGCGTGGCAAGGTGGATTACTACGAACTGTCCACGCCCTTGTCCACGGACTATTTCTGCCGCTACAGCACCGGCGAGATCTACGGGCTGGACCACACGCCAGAACGGTTTGAACAGGACTGGCTGAAACCGAAGACCCGCCTGCCGGGCCTCTACCTGACCGGCCAGGACATCATGACCTGCGGCGTGGTTGGCGCCATGATCGGCGGCCTGCTCACCACCGTTGCCGTGAGCGGCCTGAAAGGCCTGCCGCTGGCCAAGAAAATGTTTGTGGGATAACCCATGCACCTGCCCTTCTGGCTCAGCACTGCCCTGCTCGCCCCACTGCTGGTCTGGCAGGGCAAGCGCACCCGCCGCACCACTCCGCGTCTGCCGGAGGCCAGCGGTGAGCCGCACGGCCAGTACGGTGAGGGGGAGCCGGCACTGCGACTGCTGGTGATCGGCGAATCCACCGCTGCCGGAGTAGGGGTGGCACATCATCAAGATGGCCTGGCCAGCCAACTGGCCCGGCAGCTATATCAGCAAAGCCGACACCCGATTGCCTGGCATAGCCACGGCATTAACGGTATCCGTCTGCAGGCCCTGCTGGACAACCTGACACACACCGAGCTGCCGCCGGCAGATGTCATCTTGCTCAGCATGGGCGTCAATGACACCACCGGGCTGACACCCAGGCGTCGTTATCGCGAGCAACTACTGACACTCGCTGCCAGACTACCGACGCCACTCTACCTGCTCAGCGTGCCGCCCATGCACCGCTTTACCGCCCTGCCCTCGCCCCTGCGCCAGCTGCTGGGCTGGCGGGCCCGACAACTGGATGCCGTCCAACGGCAGCTGGCCAGGGAGCGCCCCAATGACTTTATCCATCTGGCCTACCCGGCAATGAACGACCCGGCCCTGCTGGCCAAAGACGGCTATCACCCCGGCATCAAGGGGTACCAGGCCATGGCTACCGCGCTGGCGCCGGCCCTGGCCGCAAGACTGCGGACACGGAAAGAAACGTAGGGTGGTGTAGGGTGAATTAGCCTAAGGCGTAATCCACCTTTTATCGGCAGCCTTGATATGAAATGCAAACATGATGGATTACGCCTGCGGCTAATTCACCCTACATTGCCGGAAAGGTTTGTCTGGCTCTTACGAGCATAAAAAAAGGCCCTGCTAGCAGGGCCTTTTCTGTTGGAACGTGGCAAGGGATCAGAAGCGGTAGCTCAACTGCGCGCCAATCACATCCGCATCCAGTTCGTAGGTACCCTTCAGCGGCACGCCTTTGTCCATGCGGTTGATATCCGCATCTTCCACAAAGATATGCGCATAACCCACGTCGATGGTCATGTTCTCCACCGGGGTGAAACCGGCACCCAGGGTCACCCAGACCCGGTCAGAATCCGGAGAAATGGCCGAGCGATTATCGGTGCCCTGAGTGGACTCTTCCTGCGCCACACCGGCACGCAGTACCGTGGTGTCATTCATGGCGTGACGAACCCCCAGGGAATAACGCACAGTGTTTTCCCAGTCGAAGGTTTCCACTGCCGGGTTCGGGAGCGGAGCGGGACCAGCATGATCAATTTCCAGCTTGTCCAGACTGCTCCACTCCATCCATTCAACACCCATCAGGATCTGGGTGCGATCAGACAGATCACCCGCATAGGAAAGCTGCAGGGAAGCAGGCAGATCTACGGATGTTTCACCTTCATAGGTTCCTGCCAAAGGACCCGCAACCACCGGGTTAAAAGTGATATCGCCTTCCACGTCGTACTCAATCTTGGAGCGGTAAGCAACACCGAAATGGTTATTGTCATCCGGGCTGTAGGTCAGCCCCAGATTCCAGCCATAACTATCATCGTCACCTTCCAGTCGTGTTCCGGCATTACGAATATCGGCATCCAGACGCTGGTAGCTTACACCGACGCCCACGTTCAAATTATCCGTTAACTGAATACCCAGCGACGGGTTCACGTTGTAAGTTTTCAGATCCGATTCAGTGGAATAAAAATCACCCGTTCCTGCTGGCACAGGAAACAGAGGGGGAGCGATTTGGTTACCCCAGTTGTCGTCATACTCAACCTTTGTTCCGAACGGAGAATTCACCCCTAGCCCAAATGTCATCATGTCGGTCAATGGCACAGCGAGAAATGCACTGCCAATGAACGGTTCCACATCATCAAAGTCACCTGGTGCATTACCGAAAGGCGTCGTGGAAGCATCACCTTCGAAAGAGGTATCCACCCACACCTGATGAACCGCAGCAGACAGCTCTGCCTGCTTCAGCCCCGCCAGGGTAGCCGGGTTGTACCATTGGTTAGAGGCGTTCTCGCTGAGTACACCGGCACCGGCATAGGCGGTACCCAGAGCGGAAACGGATTGATAGGACACGGAAAAGCCACTTGCCGCCGCATGCCCGGCAGCCAGGCTCAATGCGGAACCGACAAGAACGGCACCTGTTTTTTTCATGATGTCTCTCCCTCTTCCTCGCAAAGTAGTGCTGTCATAATGATTAAAAGATCAGCAATCCACTTATACACAATAGGCGGCGGCACAAGCAAGGAATGCCGTTCACTCAGATTTTTGCATTAGAAAAGAGAAAATAAAAAAAGGGCAGCGAATGCTGCCCTTTTTATTTGCAATCATGCCGGCGATTTCAGTCAGCCAGAACGGCCTTGGCGATAATCGTCTTCATGATTTCATTGGTGCCGCCATAGATCCGCTGTACGCGTGAATCTGCAAACATGCGGGCCACCGGATATTCCCACATATAGCCGTAACCGCCATGCAACTGCACGCATTCGTCGATCACTTCGCACTGTAAATCGGTGATGTAATATTTGGCCGCGGCCGCGGTAGGAATATCCAGTTCCTTTTTCAGGTGCAGTTCCAGACAGCGATCCACGTAGGCGCGGGCCACTTCCAGCTTGGTGTGCATCTCGGCAATCTTGAACTGGGTGTTCTGGAACGCGGCAACCGGCTTGCCAAACGCCTTGCGCTCTTTGACATAATTGATGGTGTGTTCCAGCGCGGATTCCGCCATGGCCAGACCACCAATGGCAATCCCCAGGCGCTCCTGCGGCAGTTCCTGCATCAGGTAGATGAAGCCCATGCCCTCTTCACCCAGCAGATTCTCCGCCGGCACCTTCACGTCCTGGAAGAACAGCTCGGAGGTATCCTGAGCTTTCATCCCCACTTTCTTCAGGTTGGTGCCTTTCTCGAATCCTTCCGAGTCGGTTTCCACCACGAACAGACTGATCCCCTTGGCGCCCTTGGACGGATCGGTCTTGGCCACCACAATCACGATATCCGCGTTCTGACCGTTGGTGATAAAGGTCTTCGAGCCATTCAAGATGTAGTGGTCACCGTTTTTGACCGCGGAGGTTTTCACTCCCTGCAGATCCGAACCGGCACCCGGCTCGGTCATGGCAATAGCACCGATCATTTCACCGGTGACCATTTTTGGCAGGTATTTCTGCTTGAGCGTCTCGGAGCCATTGTGCTCGATATAGGGCGCCACGATTTCCGTGTGCAGCCCCCAGCCAATGCCCGTCAGACCCAGCCGGGACACTTCCTCGCCAATCACCACACTATAGAGAAAGTCGGCCCCGATACCGCCGTACTCCTCACCCACCATGGGGCACAGAAAACCCTGCTCACCCGCTTTGAGCCATACCTCTTTGGGAACGACACCGGTTTGCTCCCACTCTTCGTGATGAGGTACTGCCTCATTTTCGAGGAATTTGCGCACGGTTGCGCGGAAGGTTTCATGGTCGGAACTGAACAGCGTACGGGGAATCATTGAGCTCTCCGGAATCAGGTTATCAGGGATAGCCCCGATACCGGGCTCGGCCGGGGCACAGAATGGCTCATTCTGTGCACTGACGCCGTCGCCGGGCAATGACCGAAATGTTCACCACCGGGCAGCGATGACAATTCCGGCCAATGACGGGAAACCTGTCAGGCCCGGTGCTCGCGACCGAGATACTCGGAGGACTGCATTTCCTGAAGGCGGGAACGGGTGCGCTCGAATTCGAAGTCCAGACGGCCGCCAGCATAGATATCTTCGATGGGCACTTCAGCGGTAATCACCAGCTTCACGGCCCGGTCGTAGAACTCATCCACCAGATTGATGAACCGCCGGGCCATGTCATCCTTGCCGGCGCCCATCTGCTCCACATTGGAGACCAGCACGGTATGAAACTCCCGGGCCACTTCAATATAGTCGGTCTGGCTGCGCGGACCATCACACAGGGCCTTGAATTCAAACCACACCACATCATCGGCGCACATTACCGAGGGAATTTTTCGCCCCTCGATCAGCACATTACCGTGATCACGGTGACGGGAATGATCCGGCTCCAGGGTATGAAAACGCTCACGAAGAAAATCATCCGCCGCCTTGCCCAGCGGGCAATGGTACAGCTCGGCCTGTTCCAGCAGCCGCAGACGATAATCGTTGCCGCCGTCCACGTTGAGCACCTTGGTGTATTGCTTGAGCAGGTCGATGGCCGGCAGGAAGCGGGCCCGTTGCAGGCCGTCCTTGTAAAGGCCATCGGGCTCGATGTTGGAGGTGGCCACCAGAGTCACGCCATTGGCAAACAGCTCGCCCATCAGCCCGGCCAGAATCATGGCATCCGTAATGTCGGTGACGAAGAATTCATCAAAGCACAACACCCGGGACTGGCTGGCAAACTTGCGGGCAATGCTCACCAGCGGATTCTTTTCCCCCTGACGCTCACGCATTTCACGATGCACCTTCTGCATGAAACGGTGAAAGTGCATGCGACGCTTTTCCTTGAACGGCAGCGCCTGGAAGAACACATCCATCAGATAGGTCTTGCCGCGACCGACGCCTCCCCACATGTACAGGCCAGTGAGCGCGCGCGGCTTGCGAAAACGTGACAACAAGCCACCGCCAGCCGGCTCTGCCAGCAAGCGGTGATACAGCGCATCCAGTTCTTCCACCGCCCTTTGCTGGGCCGGGTCCTGGAAAAAGTCGTCGCGCTGGAGATCGGCTTGGTACTGTTCAAGAGGCGTCATGGGACTCGGGGCCTGCTGATAGGACGGGGCAATGTAGCGCCGCAGGGGCGGACTATCAAGCGGGTAAATGGCTGGCGGCAGCCTCTTTCAGCTCCACCAGCTTGCCATGAAAGAAGTGCCCGCAATCCGGAAAACGGATCAGATCCGGCGCCAACGGCGTGGCTTCTGCCCAGCGAAACACCTGCTCCGCCGGAACCACCTCATCATCCTCGCCCTGGACCACGGTCACCGGGCAGCCAGTCTGTTCGATATCATCAAAGGGGTAATGGTGTACGGGGGGCGCTACCAGCAGCAACTCCCTGGCCGGCATACCATTGGCCTTGAGAATTTCTGCCCCACGAGCAGCGACAAAGCTGCCAAAGGAAAAACCGGCCAGCCACAGGGGCAGATCCGGCCAGGTATGGGTCAGCCAGCTGTGTACCGCCAGCAGGTCTTCGGTTTCCCCGATACCGTCGCTGTAGGCCCCCTGGCTTTCGCCGACGCCGCGGAAGTTGAAACGCACCACGACTGCGCCCTGATCACGGGCCAAGCGACTGAGGGAAGTGACCACCTTGTTATCCATGGTGCCACCGAACAGGGGATGGGGATGACAGATAATCGCGACAAAGGATGGCGTGTCGCTGCCCTGTTCCACCACCGCCTCAAGATTACCGGCCGGCCCGGAAAGACTCTGCCGCTGTACTGCCATGACCCACCTCCATCGCTTTTCCCGCTATCCCGTGTCGCTATATCAACGATTTCGGGAAGCCAAACCTTGTCTCAACGCAACAACATGAAGAGTATCAACAGTCTCTTACACCTTGGAGCCTATTCAGGGTCTCTGCACAACCGCGCCGGAGTCAATTTTGTTGCCAGTTCGTGATTGCGATTGTGTAGTGTAGTCATTCTACATGAACAAGCGCAGTCGCGGACTGGCGGCACTCTTCACCTGAAAAGAATGGGCCCGGCCCTTCGGGTTGCCGCTAAAAATGGCCCCATGCTGTGTTATGAACCTTGAACTTGACCCGTCAGGCCCTGCGGTTCATGCCTTGCCTGGAGCCATTTTTAGCGGCAACGCGGCTGTGCAGAGACCCTGAATAGGCTCTAACCCTTGGCGACTGCCCGGCACTGTGCTGGAATAACTGGAATTCAGAAGGAGTATGCCATGGATATGCTGACAACTGGGGTGCTGTGCTTCGCCGCCGGCGTGGTAGTAGGCGCAGGATTACTGTTCTGGTTGTTACCGGCACGGCGCCAGGCCGGCCAGCTGATTCGGGATCGCGATGAAGCCCGCCAGGCCCTCAATCACTATCGTGATCAGGTGGATGATCATTTCCTGCACACCGCAGAGCTGGTCAACGACATGACCCAGGCCTACCGCTCCGTCCACGAGCATCTTTCCAAAGGCGCCCAGGCATTGTGCTCCGAAGTGGGCCGCAAACGGGCGGTGGCGAAATCCCTGGATTCCGCCCCACAGAAAGAGGGCGATGGACCTGTGGCGCCACCGCTGGATTACGCCCCCAGCGCCAAGGGCGGCACCCTCGCCGAAGACTTCGGTCTGCAACAGAAAACCACCGGACCATTCAAACCGGTGGACGTGACAGACACACCGGTAACAGACAGTATCGTGGAGCCTCCCCGTGACTATGCAGAAGGCTGCGACGAGCAGGGCTGCCCACCGGAAGAAAAGAAATGAGAGAGAACTGACACACAACAGGCTTCATGCGGCACGCCGAACGCACCTTACCGCAGGTTTTCGCTTGTCGCTGAATCAAAAAAGCCCGCTTACGCGGGCTTTTTTGATTACCTGGCCGGGATCTCACCGGGCAGGTTCAGCAACTCTCCTCATGATGAACTACTGAAACGTGTCCGCCACCCGCATGGGTACCGGCTCATCTTCCATCACGATCTCCGCCGGTAACTGGCCGGCCGGGTCGCCATCGGCCTGGATTGGCTCATCGGCGTCTTCGCAGCGAATCTCCACCCGCTGGGCCCGCAAGCTGGCAACGCCATCTACCCGCTCCATACGTCCCAACAACAGCGCGGCCAGACAACGCAGCAAGAAGCTGACTCCCGGCTTCTGGAACAACAGCACCTGCACCTGGGGACGCAGGATGTTGGCTTCCCGGCTGAGCACGAAGCTGCCACCGTAATGGCGACCATTGGTAACGATGGCGGAAAAACAGTCCAGCGGCCGGCCATCCACCATGACCCGGTAATGGCGCTGACCGTAACGGCGGATCTGCGCCAGCATGGATTGCACATAGGCCAACTTGCCGAAGCGCTCCTTCACCGCCAGGTTCACCCCGTCCACCACCCAGGCGTCATAGCCGATGCCGCACATCATGATAAAACGGCGGCCGTTGAGCCGGGCCGGGGTCACCGGCACATTCTTGCCATTGACCACGACCTGAGCCGCCAACTCCGGCGTTTTCGGCAGCTGCAGCTCCTTTGCCAGCACATTGGCGGTACCGGTGGCAAACACGCCCAGAGCCACACCGGGGGCCAGACCATTAAGGACTTCGTTGGTGGTACCGTCACCACCCACCGCCACCACGCAATCGCCCTGATCTTCCAGGCTCTGCAGATACTCGGTGGCATCCGCCGGTCCCCGGGTGTGATACAGGCGCACACGGGCACCCAGTTTCTCCAGTTCGGCCACAAAACGGCAAAGCAGCTGCTCCCGGCCACCACCGGCGGTCGGGTTGTATACGACAGTAATTTTCATGGGATCAGGGTGTTCCTCGTACTGCTCAGGCCGGGTTATCAATGTCGATAAAGATATGTTCCACACCGAACTGCTCGCTGAGCCACTGGCCCAGGGCCTGCACCCCGTAGCGTTCGGTGGCATGGTGGCCGCAGGCAAAATAATGCATGCCGGTTTCCCGGGCGAAGTGGGTGGTGGGCTCGGAAATCTCGCCGCTCAGGTAGGCATCCACGCCACGGGTCTGGGCCTTGTCGATAAAGCCCTGGGCACCGCCGGTACACCAGCCGATGGTTTCAATTTCATCGCCCGGGTCCCCCATGCAGGGGGTACGGCCCAGCACGGCTTCCGCGTGGGCCGCGAACTCCGCCGCCGACATGGGGCTGTCCAGCCGCCCCACATTGCCGATGGGGCGTGGTGAATCGTCCAGCCCGCCTTCCACGCTGAAGCCCAGACGCCGGGCCAGCTGGGCGTTGTTACCCAGGGTCGGGTGGGCATCCAGGGGCAAATGGTAGGCAAACAGGTTGATATCGTGACGCAGCAGGGTCTGCAGGCGCTGCTTTTTCATGCCGCGCACCCGCTGGTCTTCACCTTTCCAGAAGTAGCCATGGTGGACCAGGATGGCATCCGCGTCTTCCACGATCGCCGCATCGATCAACGCCTGACAGGCCGTGACCCCGCTGACCACCCGCCGGATCTGCTCGCGGCCTTCCACCTGCAATCCGTTGGGACAATAGTCCTGAAAGTGGTCCGCAGCCAGCTCCTGGTCGAGCAAAGTCAGCATGTAATCGCGCTTGAGCATGACACCTACCGGGCAATGATCTGATAATATTGCGCGCAGTTTACCTATCCAGACCCGCGCTTGTCTCGTTCGCGGCCACCCCGGCAGCGGCGCAAGGCAATAGCACGGGCCAAAGCAAGCGCATGGGGGCATTGTCGGTGATCAGAGCCTTTCGTTTTTTTGCCGGACCGATTCTGGCGGGCCTGGCCGTGGGGCTGGCCGTGCTGTGGTGGTACGAGTGGGGCCCCAATTCCCGCCCCGGCCGCTATGACAGCGGTACCGCCAGCTATGCCGGCGCGGTCAATCACTCCGCCCCGGCAGTGGTCAACATCTACACCACCCAGATCCTCACCAGCGAGGATGTGCCGGAAGCCCCCCTGTTCAACCGCTTCATGGAAGAGCCCCGCCGGGAACGGGCCCTGAACAGCCTGGGGTCCGGCGTGATCGTGGACGATAAAGGCTACATCCTCACCAGTTACCACGTGATCCGCGATGCGGACGAAATTCTGGTGGCCCTGCGCGACGGTCGCGACGCCCCGGCACGGGTGGTGGGCACCGACCCGGAAACCGACCTGGCCCTGCTCCACGTGGCGCTGGAAAACCTGCCGGAAGTGGAACTCAATGGTAACGGCCCGGTACAGGTAGGCGATGTGGTACTGGCCATCGGCAATCCGCTGGGCGTGGGCCAGACTGTCTCCATGGGTATTGTCAGTGCCACCGGCCGCAGCCATCTGGGCATTGCCACCTTCGAGAACTTTATCCAGACCGACGCGGCCATCAACCGCGGCAACTCTGGCGGCGCGCTGATCGACACCCGTGGCCACCTGATCGGCATCAACACCGCCATCCTGTCCGCCGATGGCAGCTGGCAGGGCATCGGCTTTGCCACCCCGGCCTCCATTGCCCGGGAAGTGATGGACGACCTGATTAAACACGGCCGGGTAATTCGCGGTTATCTGGGCGTCACCGTACAGGATATCACCCCTTCCCTGGCCGAAACCTTCGGCATGGACGAGGTACGCGGCGGGGTGATCACGGAAGTGGTCATCGACAGCCCGGCCCACAAGGGCGGCCTGCAGCCCGGCGATGTACTGGTGGGCATCAACGACACCGCCATGGCCGACGGCTACGAAGCCATGAACCGCATCGCTGGCATGAAACCGGAAGAAAAAGTCAGCCTGAACATCGTCCGCAACCGCCAGCCGCTGACCGTGGATGTGGTGATTGGTACACGGCCGCCGGCAGAAACGGAATGACTAGAGTGAACAGTTAATAGTTAACAGTGAACAGCGGCGCGACAGCCCGCTGGTTTGATCTGAAACGCAAGAGGCCGCGCCCAAGCGATGGGCGCGGCCTCTTGCGTTTCAAAGACAGACAAACGCTGCACGCGTCGCTGTTAACTATTCACTGTTAACTGTTAACTGCCTTTAAAGCCCTTCCACCCCGCTCAACCTCTCCCCCGCCGGATAACGTATCTCAAAGCCCTGCTTGAAGCGTTCCTCGCCGCCGGCGGGCAGGGTGAATTGCCAGCGTTGCAGGCCTTTCACATCATCCACATTGCGATCATCGGCGGCCTTGCCCATGGCGGTGACGGTAATGTCGTCGTTGCCGGCCACTGGCAGGCGGTCCAGCAGGTTTACCGTGATCGGCTTGTCGTAGTGGGATGTGAGGGTAATGTTCTTCAGGGCCGACAGGGTGCTTTCCTTGCTGATCAGGCCAGTCTCCCCTTCCCGGGAAGGTTCGCGGACCACGGCAATCTGCAAACGCGGATCATCGCCGAAGCTCATCTTCACCTGCTCGCCCTGCTTGATGCTCTCATGGCGGTGATAACGGGTCAGACGCTGCCCATCACGTAGCAACGTGACGCTGCCAGCCAACCAGGGCAGCGGGCTGCTGTTCTTCCATTCCCCCACCAGCAACACGGCAGGCTGCTGCCAGAGGTAGCTTTCCCGGCTGAGAGTCACCGGCAATTCAGCCTGCTGATAGGGAACCCGGGCGCTGGCATCGCCACTGGTCAGGGAGAGCGGCGCGGAAAGCGGCACACGCATGTCGAAACCGTGAGCAACGGGGGGCGCCACCGGCATGGCACTGACGCTCTCGGCCATGTCGGCCTCATAGGCCGCAGGCTCGGCCATCACCGCCCGCAATGATTGTTTGCGCATTTCCGGCTGAGGGGTGGCCAGACGCACGATCCAGGGCTGCGGGTCCGGCAGATGACGGTAGCCCGCCGGCACCAGCCCCAGGGTGGCGCGGACATTCTGCCAGTCCTCGCCGGTGTGATTATGGATCTGCGCAATACCGGTCACCGCCACGGCTTCATTGCTGCTGTCCAGGTCCACCCGCAGCTGATTCTGCCAACCGGCCTGGCCGGTAAAGTACTGCAGCTCAACCTGCGCGGTGGCGGGCTTGTCGGTACCGACAGAGAGCACCAGTTCGCGGCTGCGTGTCTGCCCCTGGCCCAGTTGCTGTCGTTCCTGGCGCAGGGCATCCAGTTGCTGTTGCTGGTCGTGACGCACCACCGCCCGCTGGTTGATGGCCGCCTGACGCTGTTCCACCGCCTTGCCGATAGACACCCAGGCGCTGGCCCACTTTTCCACCGGCACCTGGGCAAACACCGCCTGCCCCTGGGGAGCCTGCCCCATCAAGGATTGCAGGTGATTGATCTGCTGCTGGTCCAGCGCATCCGCTGCCTTGGCAGCGGCCATGGTGTGTTCCAGCTCGCGGATGGCCGCATCCAGCTCGGCCCGACGGACCGACACATCGGCGTCGTTGATAGCAAAGCCCTGACGAACCCCCAACAACCGGGCGCCCTTCACCGCCACCTGCAAGCTGTCCAGATCCAGCTCCGGTAGATCACTGACCACCAGTTGGTGCTCCCCGGCGGACAGGGACTGGCTGAGAGTGCGAGTGAGATGGGCCTGGGAGGGAAACAGCACCGCTTCGCTCACCGGCGCGGTGACGTTGAAATCAGCGGCAAAAAGGGGCGCCGGCAGCAACGCGCAGGCAAGCAATAACGATGGTTTCATTATTCGGGTCCTTTCCGTTGGACGATACCTGTTAGTACCGCAGGTATGGGGAAAGGTTCAAGCGGGGAGTGTTGCGGCACTGGCTTCCGCGATCTTCCTGTGTAGAAAAAATTTATTTACCACAGAGGACACTGAGAAAAAGATAAACCCCGGCGGGCCGCGTAGGGTGCACTGAGCCTAAGGCGAACTGCACCGGATGGTTGGGCAATGGTGCAGTTCGCCTTAGGCTCAGCGCACCCTACGCATTCTGTAATGGATGTTTTATCAACGGCGGGATCGCGCCGCCAGCGACGCTCCTACAGGAGAGGCTTTCACCACAGGATACCTAGCCAGCCTTTTTCTCGGTGTGCTCTGTGCCCTCTGTAGTAAAAATCAGATTTGCTGCGGCGGAGATCAGAGCAACGTGTCCAGCGCGTCAATCAACGCCTGGTTCTGCTCTGCGGTGCCCACGGTGATGCGCAGGTAGTCGGCGATGCGCTCGGGTTTGCCGAAGTGGCGCACGATGATGCCCTGCTCGCGCAGGCCCTGGGCCAGGGAGGCACCGCTGTGTTGCGGGTGGTGGGTGAAGAGGAAGTTGGCCGCTGACGGCAGGCTTGCAAAGCCCCGTTGGTTGAGCTGTTCGTTGAGCCAGTCACGCTGACTGATTACCTGCTCACAGCCCTGCTCGAACCATTCCTGATCCTCGAAGGCAGCCACACCAGCGGCAATGGCCAGACGGTCCAGCGGGTAGGAATTGAAGCTGTCCTTGATGCGGTTAAGCCCATCAATCAGCGCTTCATCGCCCACTGCCAGACCGATGCGCAGCCCGGCCAGGGAACGGGACTTGGATAATGTCTGGGTGACCAGCAGATTCGGATAACGGTTGACCAGGCTGATGGCCGTGTCACCCCCGAAGTCGATGTAGGCTTCGTCAATCACCACCAGGGTTTCTGTATTGCCCTGCAGCAGACGCTCAATATCGCTCAGCGGCAGCAACTTGCCGGTGGGGGCATTGGGGTTGGGGAAGATAATGCCACCGTTGGGCCGGAGGTAGTCCTCCACATTGATGGACAGCGTCTCGTCCAGCGGCACCGCGTCATAATCAATCTGATAGAGGCCGCAATAGACTTTATAGAAGCTGTAGGTAATGTCCGGAAACAGCAGCGGCTCGTCCTGGCGGAAAAAACCCATGAACAGATGTGCCAGCACTTCATCCGAACCATTGCCAACAAATACCTGAGAGCGCTTGATGCCGTGGCCTTTGCCAGAATAGTAATCGGCAATGGCTTGCTTGAGCTGACTGCTATCCGGATCCGGGTACAGACGCAGACGATCGTCCGCCTCGGCACGAATCGCCTCGATCACCCTGGGCGATGGGCCCAGTGGGTGCTCGTTGGTATTCAGCTTTACCAACTTGTCCATCTTCGGCTGTTCGCCGGGGACATAGGGTTCCAGTTGGTGAACGAAGTCGCTCCAGTATTTGCTCATAGGTCTTTGTCGTCCGACGCCCGACGTCTGACGTCCGACGCTGTGTTGATTCTGTACTCGGCACTGCGCGCGTGGGCGGTGAGGCTTTCGCCGCGGGCCAGGGGTGAGGCGATTTTTGCCAGTTCGCTGGCGCCCTCCGGGGAACAGCCGATCAGCGAGCTGCGCTTCTGGAAATCATAGACACCCAGGGGTGAAGAAAACCGTGCCGTAGCACTGGTGGGCAACACATGGTTGGGGCCCGCGCAGTAATCACCCAGGGCTTCCGGCGTGTGACGGCCCAGGAAGATGGCGCCGGCATGACGAATCTGCTTTGCCCACTGCTCAGCGTCGTCGATGGACAACTCCAGGTGCTCGGAGGCGATAGTATTGGCCAGGTCGATGGCCTGCTGCAGATCCTGCACCTCAATCATGGCACCGCGATTTTTCATGGAAGTGCGGATGATGGTTTCCCGCTCCAGGGTCACCGCCAGTTTTTCCATGGACTCGGCCACCTGTTGCAGGAAGTCGCCATCGGGACTGACCAGAATGGCCTGGGCTTCCTCGTCATGCTCCGCCTGGGAAAACAGGTCCATGGCGATCCAGTCCGGGTCGGTCTTGCCATCGCACACCACCAGAATTTCCGACGGACCGGCGATCATGTCGATGCCCACCTTGCCGAATACCTGGCGCTTGGCTTCTGCCACATAGATGTTGCCGGGGCCGACGATCTTGTCCACCGCAGGCACGGTATCAGTGCCGTAGGCCAGTGCCGCCACCGCCTGGGCGCCGCCCAGGGTGAACAGCTTGTCCACCCCGGCAATGGCCGCCGCCGCCAGCACCATGTCGTTGATCTCGCCATCCGGGGCCGGCGAGACCATGATGATTTCACCCACACCGGCCACCTTGGCCGGCAAGGCATTCATCAGCACCGAGCTCGGGTAGGCCGCCTTGCCCCCGGGCACATAGATACCGGCCCGATCCAGCGGCGTCACCTGCTGGCCCAGCAGGGTGCCGTCGGCTTCGCGGTACTGCCAGGAATCCTGCTTCTGCTTTTCGTGGTAGCGACGCACCCGTTCGGCGGCCGCTTCCAGCGCCTGGCGCTGTTCGGCAGGAATACGGTCCAGCGCCGCCTGCAATTGCTCATGCCCCACCACCAACTCGTCCATGCCGGCCACGTCGCGCCGGTCAAAACGGTTGGTGTATTCCACCAGCGCCGCATCGCCGCGTTTGGCCACATCACGAAGAATGCCACGCACCCGATCCGCCACTTCCTCGTCCCGCTCTTCGGACCAGGCGGTAAGCGCAGTCAGCTTGGCATCGAAATCCGCGTCTTGGGCGTTAAGCCAGGTGGTTTCCATGGTTGGCACCGTTGTCAAAGTCACAGTCTGTTTTTACCACAGAGGGCACAGAGTTCAGTGAGGAGAAGGCGTTTTTTTCTATCACAGAGATCAACAACGCCTGTCGCTCAACGCCACACCAACAGGTGGGCTTTTTATTTTGCGCGCACTGTGAACTCTGTGGTGAAAGGCTTTTAGCCTGCCTTGCGAGCCGCCACCGCCTCAGCCAGCTGATCCAGGATCCCCTGAATATCCCCGTGACGGGTTTTCATGCTGGCACGGTTGACGATCACCCGGGTGGAAATATGGGCGATCAGTTCGGTGGGTTCCAGGCCGTTGGCGCGCAGGGTGTTGCCGGTATCGACGATGTCCACGATGCGGTCGGCCAGCCCCACCAGCGGAGCCAGTTCCATGGCACCGTAGAGCTTGATCACTTCCGCTTGCTTGCCCTGCTGGGCATAGTAAGCCTTGGCCACGTTGACGAACTTGGTGGCCACGCGCAGGCGGCTGCCCACGTCCGGGGCATCCTTCACCGCCGCCACCATCAGCTTGCAACGGGCGATATCCAGATCCAGGGGTTCGAACACGCCATCGGCGCCGTGCTCCATCAGCACATCCTTGCCGGCCACACCAATATCCGCCGCGCCGTGCTGCACATAGGGCGGCACGTCGGTGGCGCGGATGATGATGATCTTCACATCATCGCGGGTGGTGTCGAAGATCAGCTTGCGCGAAGCCTCTGGATCTTCCAGCAACTCAATGCCCGCCGTTTTCAGCAACGGCAGGGTTTCCTTGAGGATGCGCCCCTTGGAGAGGGCGATGGTCAACGGCTTGGTCATTACTTTCTCGATTAGCGTGGGACGCGGCGAATCACAGCGCCCAGCGATTGCAGTTTCTCTTCGATACACTCGTAGCCGCGATCAATGTGATAGATACGGTCTACTGTGGTTTCCCCTTGCGCCGCCAGAGCCGCGATCACCAGGGAAGCGGAAGCACGCAGGTCGGTGGCCATCACCGGCGCACCGGTAAGCTGCTCCACGCCGCGACAGATGGCGGTGTTGCCCTGCACTTCAATATCCGCGCCCATGCGGTTCATTTCCTGCACGTGCATGAAGCGGTTTTCAAAGACCGTTTCCACGATGGTGCCGGTGCCCTCGGCGATCAGGTTCAGGGCCATGAACTGGGCCTGCATGTCCGTTGGCATCGCCGGGTACGGCGCGGTCCGCAGCGAGATTGCCTTGGGGCGACGACCTTCCATATCCAGCTCGATCCAGTCATCACCGGTGGTGATCTTGGCGCCGGCTTCTTCCAGTTTCTGCAGCACCGCATCGAGGATGCCGGGCACCGTGTCCTTGGTCTTGATACGGCCACCGGTGATGGCTGCCGCAATCAGGTAGGTACCGGTTTCGATACGGTCGGCGATGACTTCATGATGACCGCCGTGAAGACGCTCTACCCCTTCAATGGTGATGGTGTCGGTACCGGCTCCGCGGACCTTGCCGCCCATGGTGTTGATGAAGTCAGCCAGATCCACCACTTCCGGTTCCCGGGCGGCGTTTTCCAGGTAGGTAGTCCCTTCCGCCAGCGCCGCCGCCATCATCAGAT
Organism: Alcanivorax sp.; assembly: GCF_019431375.1. Taxonomy (NCBI): domain Bacteria; kingdom Pseudomonadati; phylum Pseudomonadota; class Gammaproteobacteria; order Oceanospirillales; family Alcanivoracaceae; genus Alcanivorax; species Alcanivorax sp. The sequence goes on along the minus strand of NZ_CP080267.1, from coordinate 3,612,416 downwards.
TTTCGGTACCCGTTACGGTAACCGTATCCATGACGATGCGGGCACCTTTGAGGCGACCTTCCACAGAGGCATGCACATAGCCATTTGCCACTTCAATATCCGCACCCATGGCTTCCAGGCCGCGCAGGTGAATATCCACCGGCCGGGAACCAATGGCACAGCCACCGGGCAGGGAAACAGACGCCTTGCCAAAATGGGCCACCATGGGCCCCAGCACCAGAATGGAGGCGCGCATGGTCTTCACCAGCTCGTAGGGAGCGGTGAGTTCCTTGATGGTAGTGGCGTTCACTTCCACGTTCATGCGGTCGTCGATCACCACGTGGACGCCCATGCGACCCAGCAGCTCGATCAGGGTGGTGACATCCTGCAGATGCGGCAGGTTGCCCACGGTGACCGGCTCGTCGGCCAGCAGGGTGGCGGCCAGGATCGGCAGCGCCGCGTTTTTGGCGCCGGAAATACGGATTTCGCCGTCCAGACGTCGACCGCCGGTGATGATCAATTTATCCATGAACTGTCTCTAGACTTGTCAGAGGGCCGGGCGCATGCCTCAGCCGATACCCATTTTCTGGGCTTTTTCCCACTCGGCGGGGGTATAGGTAATGATTTGCACCGCGTGGATAGTGTTGCTCTGGATCTGCTCGTTGATGGTGGCGTAGACCAGTTGCTGCTTCTTCACCGGCATCAGGCCTTCAAAGGCCGTGGATATGACGCGAATCTGGAACCGGTCGCCGCCGCCTTCCACCGCCACATCGGCATCGTCAAAACCGGCTTCGACCAGCGCTTTTACCTCTTCCGGATTCATGTTCGCTCCTCATCGGGGCCGACAGCGGCCCGAACAGCAAGGAGCGGGCAAATACCCGCTCCTCGGTAAAACGGCAATAATACGCGAGCTGGCGCCCCCTTGCCACGGCGGCACCACCGGAACCATCAGCTCTTCTGGTCGCTATCCTCGATGCCAGCATCAATCTTGGCGTCCGCGGACCAGTTGTCGATTACCTTATCGATGTCGTTGTACTGCTGCATGCCCTGGGCGAACTGACTCTGGAAGGTATCACGCAGATCCAGGCCATTGACGTAGACGTTGATCACCCGCCACTGATCATCCCGCAGGAACAGGGTGTAATAAATCGGCACCGTCTTGCCGGAGTTGGTCTTCACCTCCATGCGCACCCGTGCATAGTCACCTTTGCGATCTCCCTCCTGCATGGGCAGGGTGGTAATCTTCTGACCCTCATAAAGGGTAATGCCGGAGGCATAGGTGTTGATCAGGCTGTTCTTGAACACATCCAGAAAACGGTACTTCTGTTCCTTGCTGGACGGCCCGAAATAATCCCCCATTACCATGCGGGTGATGCGCTTGAAGTCCACCAGATCACCCAGTTCCTCGCGCACCAGCTCCTTGGCCCGATCCGGGTCCGCTTCCAGCTGCTCACGCTCTGCCTCAATGCGGGAGGTCATGCGCTCCACCGCCTCCATCACCACCTGTCGCGGATCACTTTCCGCCGCCGCCAAAGTGGCCATGGCGGTAAGCACCATCGCCAGCCAGATCCGGATAACACGCTGCAAATGCATAAAAAACTCCCTGTTGATGTCCGGCGGTTTTACGGTTTTATGCCGCTGCTGTCCAGCAACACATTGAACCGCGTCTGCCTTATTGGAGTCACAAAGCCCATAACGGTTCCAGATCTGTTGCCTCCATTTTGCAAAGCATTACGAAACCACAAGCAGGCGCTGCCTCATCCACAAAGCCCGATCACGATGCTATTCAGAAGCGCCTTAACACAATTCGGGTCAACGTGACCGGTTCAGCAATGTATAATCAGCCCCGACCAGAGGAGAGTTGAATGAGTCATGACCACATCGGCGTAGGCCGGCGGGTACTGGACATTGAAGCCAGAGCCGTAGAGACCCTGAAAGACAGCCTGGATGACAGTTTTTCCGCCGCCTGCGACCTGATGCTCGGCGCCCGCGGACGTGTCATCGTCACCGGCATGGGGAAAAGTGGCCATGTGGGCAGCAAACTGGCAGCTACCCTGGCCAGCACCGGCACGCCTTCTTTCTTTGTTCACCCAGGCGAAGCCTCCCACGGCGACCTGGGCATGATCACCCCGGACGATGTGGTGCTGGCCCTGTCCAACTCCGGCGAAACTGCCGAAGTGCTGGCCATCCTGCCGGTGATCAAGCGCAAGGGCACCGCCCTGATCGGCATGACCGGCCGCCCGCAATCTGCCCTGGCACAACTCTCTGATGTGCACCTGACCGTGGCGGTCAGCGAAGAAGCCTGTCCGCACAATCTGGCCCCCACCTCTTCCACCACCGCAGCACTGGCCATGGGCGACGCCCTGGCCATCGCCCTGCTGGAAGCGCGCGGTTTCACCCCCGAAGATTTCGCCATGAGCCACCCCGGCGGCAGCCTGGGCCGACGCCTGCTGCTGAAAGTGGACGACATCATGCACGCCGGCGAACAGCTGCCGGTAGTCGCCAGCGGCACCTCGCTCAGCGAAGCGCTGCTGGAAATGACCCGCAAGGGGCTGGGCATGACCGCCATCACCCGGGAAGACGGCACCCTGGCCGGCATCTTTACGGATGGCGATCTGCGCCGCATGCTGGATCGCGACATCGACATCCGCAAGGCCACCATCGACGAGGTGATGGTGGCTCAGCCGATCACCATCGAACCCGGCCACCTTGCCGCTGAGGCCCTGCAGATCATGGAAACCCGCAAAATCAATGGCCTGATGGTCTGTGACAAGGACCACAAGCCTCTGGGCGCCTTCAACATGCAAGATCTACTGCGGGCCGGAGTGGTGTAGATGCCTATGCAACTGTCCTCCGTTGATGCGCAGAATCTGCGCCTGATGGCCTTTGATGTGGATGGAGTGATGACCGACGGTCGCATCTACTTCAGCCCGGAAGGCGAGACCATCAAGGTCTTTAATACCCTGGACGGCCACGGACTGAAGAAACTGGCCGCCAGCGGCGTCACCCTGGCCATTATTACCGGCCGCAACACGCCCATGGTGGCCAGGCGTGCCGCCGACCTGGGAATCGCCCATGTGATCCAGGGCCGCGAAGACAAGGGCGTGGCCCTGGCCGACCTGGCCGAACAGCTGGGCATCGCCGCCAGCGAGACCGGCTATGCCGGCGATGACGAACCGGATGTGAGCGCCCTGCACTGGGCCCAGCTCAGCTTTGCCCCGGCCAATGCCCACGACTGCGCCAAGGAAGCCGCCGACCATATTACCGAGCGGCGCGGCGGTGAAGGCGCGGTGCGAGAAATCTGCGACGCCATTCTGGCGCAACGGAGCCCGGCATGAAGCGCCAGGGCCTGCTCAGCGCCACCGGCATCCTGATGCTGGGTCTGGTGATGCTGATGACCCTGCACGAGTGGGATGACACCTTGCCCGGGCAGGAAGACGGCATCCTCACCGCGCCCGCAATTGTCGCCAAAAGCATAACCGCACGGGCTTTTAGTGAAGAGGACGGCAGTCTCCAGTACTATCTGACCGCCGAGACCCTGACCCAGTATGACCACAACCCGCTCACGGAAATGCAGCAGCCCGAGCTGGAAATGGCCAACGACAAGGGAAGCTGGACCATCGTTAGTGAACAAGGGTTGGTCCAGGAAAATGGCGATCTGATTGTATTCTCCGGCGACGTAAAAGCCCGCAACCAGCAACAGAAAATCACCCTGGACACCCAGGAGTTGCGCTTTCGTAGCGACACCAATATCGCCAGCTCTCCCGGCAGTGTGGACCTGGAATTTGAATCCGGCAAAACCCGCGCAGGCGCGCTGGAGGCCGATCTCGACAAGGGCATTCTGACCCTTGAGCAAGGAGTAAAGAGTGAGTTTGATGCGCCGGCTTCTTAGTGCCTCCAGCCTTATCGCCTTGGCTGTTGCCTTGCCGATCAGTGCCGTGGCCGCCCCGCAGGTGCCGGTATCCGTGACCGCGGATTCCGGACGCTTCGAACAGGACGCGGGCAGCGGTCTTTACCGGGGCAATGTGGAACTGGTCCAGGGAAAACGCAAACTGTTTGCCGACGAAATGCGCCTGTATACCCGCAATGGCGAACTGACCCGCGTGGAAGCCTCCGGCACCCCGGTGCGCATGGAAGAAGGCAAGGACCTGCAGGCCCACGCTAACAACCTGGTCTACGACATCCGCAAACGCACCCTGGTCCTCACCGGAGACGCCTATATTGAGCACCTGGGCAACACCTTCGAAGGCGCCAAAGTGGAATACAGTCTGGACTCCAAGCGAGTAGACGCCAGTAGTGAAGGCGACAAGCGGGTGCGACTGGTGATCCCGGCCGAGAACCAGACACCCGAGCAAGCCCCACCCGCAGACGACAATGAAAACGGCGAGGCGCCCGAAGAGCCCTCCCCCGAGGCGGAGCCAAACACCCAATGAGCCATTTACGCGCCCACCACCTGGCAAAAAGCTATAAGGGCCGCCGGGTTATCGAAGATGTCTCCCTGGACGTGGAAGCCGGCCAGATCGTCGGTTTGCTCGGTCCAAATGGCGCCGGCAAGACCACCTGCTTTTACATGATCGTGGGCCTGGTGGAAGCGGACGCAGGGCGAATCGATATCAACGAGGCAGACATCACCCATCTGCCCATGCATGGCCGCGCCCAGCGCGGCATCGGCTATCTGCCCCAGGAAGCCAGCATCTTTCGCCGCCTGACCGTGGAAGAAAACATCATGGCGATCCTGGAAACCCGCAAGGAGCTGAGCAAGGCGGAACGTCACGAGCGCATGGAAAGCCTGCTCAAGGAATTCCATATCACCCACATTCGCGATTCCCTGGGAATGAGCCTGTCCGGCGGCGAGCGGCGCCGGGCGGAAATCGCCCGTGGCCTGGCCACCGACCCGGATTTCATTCTGCTGGATGAGCCCTTCGCCGGGGTGGATCCGATTTCCGTGAACGACATCAAGGGCATTATCCGCCATCTGAAAGAACGCGGCATCGGCGTACTGATTACCGACCACAACGTGCGCGAAACCCTGGATATCTGCGACACCGCCTACATTGTCAGCGCCGGCCACATCATCGCCTCCGGCGATGCGGATACCATTCTCGGTAACCAGCAGGTACGGGATGTGTATCTGGGGGCGGACTTCAGGCTGTAAAAGGCAGTGAATAGTTAATAGTGAACAGTTCGCGAGGCAGACTTTCTGTCTTTCAAGCCCCGCAGCCGCGCACAAGCCCTAGACGCGGCTGCCTGCACCCAAACGGCGCCACGCCTAAGATCGCGCGCTGTTAACTATTAACTGTTCACTGTTAACTCCCTCCTCCTAGCACACAACAACCCTTGGCACAAATATTGCTTGTCTTACAGATAGACTGCTATTCTCAGGTTTTGGGGACCGACCAGCCTGAGCAGTATGAAGCCAAGCCTACAACTACAAATCGGCCAGCAGCTGACCATGACTCCTCAGCTGCAGCAGGCCATTCGCCTTTTGCAGCTGTCCACGCTGGACCTCCGCCAGGAGATACAGCAGGCCGTGGAAAGCAACCCTTTGCTGGAGCTGGCCGACGATTTCGGTGACGAATCCCTGCCTGACATTGACGAAGAACGTCAGGACGACCAGGAGCTGGATACCGAGCGGGACGATGCCCTGGAAGAGTTCGTGGACGGCGAACCCGGCATCGAAACGGAATGGGACGATGTCTATTCCGGCCAGACCAGAAGCGCCTCCGCCGCCCTACCCGACGATGCCGACGACTGGCAGCAGCGACATAGCGTGGCCGGCAACCTGCAGGACCATCTGCTCTGGCAACTGAATCTGACCCCCATGAGCGATGTGGACCGCATCATCGCCATGACCATTATCGAATCCCTGGACGATCGCGGCTATCTGACCGTTACCGTGGACGACATCGTGGCGATGATGAACGCCCAGGATGACCTGCTCACCGAAGGTGACGAGCTGGAAGCCGACGAAGTACTGGCCGTCCAGCATCGCCTGCAGCAATTCGATCCCGTAGGGGTGGCCAGCCTGGATCTGGCCGATTGCCTGCGTGTTCAGCTGCGTCAGTTACCCACAGACACTCCCTTCCTGGACTATGCCCTGGCCCTTCTGGAGCATCTGGAGCTGCTGGAAAAACACGATTATGCGGCCCTGCGCCGGGTGCTGCAGATCAGCGAGGAGAACCTGCTCGACGCCCTCTCCCTGTTGCGCACCCTGGACCCTGCCCCTGGCGAACAGATCGGTGAGAGCCAGGTGGATTATGCGGTACCGGACGTGATTGTGCGCCAGCATCAGGGCCACTGGCAGGTAAGCCTGAACGAGGAGGTACTGCCCAAGGTCAACCTGCAGCAGCAGTACGCCTCCATGGCCCGCAAGGCCGGGGGCGAGGATGGCCAGTACCTGCGCAACTGCGTGCAGGAAGCCAAGTGGTTCATCAAGAGCCTGCAAAGCCGCCACGACACCCTGCTGAAGGTGGCCACCCGCATTGTTGAAGTCCAGCAGGACTTCTTCGACTATGGGGAAGAAGCCATGAAACCCCTGGTTCTGGCCGACATTGCCGATGCCGTCGAGATGCACGAATCGACCATCAGTCGGGTCACCAACCAGAAATATATGATGACACCCCGCGGCGTCTTTGAGCTTAAGTATTTCTTCTCCAGCCACGTGGGAACAGACGGCGGCGGTGAGTGTTCCTCCACCGCTATTCGTGCCATTATTAAGAAGCTGGTCGCTGCCGAGAACCCCCGCAAACCGCTCAGCGACAACAAGCTTGCCAGCTTGTTGAACGAGCAGGGGATCAACGTGGCGCGCCGGACAGTCGCCAAGTATCGTGAGGCGATGAGAATACCGTCATCCAGCGCCCGCAAGCGTTTGGTGTAGGCGCCGGGACGGCCCAACGAGCAGGTAAAGGAGCCAGCCATGCAAATTAATATCAGCGGTCATCACCTGGAAATTACCGACGCTTTGCGAGCCTACGTAGGAGACAAATTCTCCCGTCTTGAACGGCATTTTGATCAGATTACCAGTGTCCAGGTGATTCTTTCCCCGGAACCCAAGACCCACAAGGCGGAATCCACCATCCATATCTCCGGGGCCGACGTCTTCGCCACCGCTGAAGCAGTGGACATGTACGCTGCCATCGACAAGCTGACGGACAAGCTTGACCGTCAGATCCTCAAACACAAGGAAAAGGCCGTCAGCCACAAACACGGCCACTGACCCCAAAGCGACAATTATGCGAGTTCGCGAACTACTCACCGAAGCACGCACCCATAGCGAGGTGCAGGCCAGCAGCAAGAAACAGCTGCTGGACCAGGTTGCGCAGCTGGCCGCGGCCGGCTGCGACAGCCTCAACGAACAGGAGGTCTTCGATGCCCTGGTAGCCCGGGAAAAGCTGGGCTCCACGGGCATCGGTGAAGGCATCGCTATACCTCACTGTCGTCTTGGTCACTGCCAGCAACCCATCGGGCTGCTGCTGAAACTGTCGACCCCCATCGATTTTGACGCCGTTGACGGTCGCCCGGTGGATCTGGTGTTTGTGCTGCTGGTTCCCCAGGAAAACCCGGAACAGCACCTGAAAACGCTCAGCCACTTGGCGTCCCTGTTCAACGACGACGACTACCGTGCCGAGCTGCGACTGAGCAAGGACGACCACCACCTTTATCACACTGCCGTGGAATCCGAAGCGGAGCTGCGACTGGCATCATGAAGCAACGCAACACACCTTCAGGCATCACCGCCCGACACACCCACGATACCCTCTCGTTTATCGATGTGACGTGCCAACGTGCCGCCAATAGCGTGCAAGCGGTACGACCATGAAACTCACCATTATCAGCGGTCGATCCGGCTCGGGAAAAACCACCGCGCTACAAGCCATGGAAGACCAGAGCTACTACTGCGTCGACAACTTGCCGGTGGGCATGCTCCCAACACTAGCGGAACAACTTGACCAGGGTGAGCTCCCCATAGAGCGAGCGGCGGTAGGCATTGATGCCCGCAACCTGCCGACCCAGTTGTTGGCCTTTGACGCCATCCTGGATGCGCTTCACCTGCAGCAGGTAAAAACCGAAATTATTTATCTGGATGCGGACGACAACACTCTGCTGAAGCGCTTCAGTGCCACCCGGCGGCGTCACCCCCTGGGCGCTCAGCAAGGCTCCGTGGAGGCAGCCATCCAGCACGAGCGGGAATTGCTGTCCAATATTCGCCTGCGTGCCGACCTGGTGATCGATACCAGCAACTATGATGTTCACAGCCTGCGCAACCTGATGCGCGAGCGGGTAGCCAATCGCAGCGCCGCCCTGTCCCTGCAACTGGAATCCTTCGGCTTCAAGAACGGCCTGCCCAACGATGCCGATCTGGTGTTTGACGTGCGGGTACTGCCCAACCCCCACTGGCGGGCCGACCTGCGGCCCTTTACCGGCCGCGATGACGCCATCATCGATTTTCTCCAGCAGCATCAGGCCAGCCACGACATGCTCGATGACATTCATCGCTTTGTTCAGCGTTGGCTTCCGGCCTTTGCCGACAGCGATCGCAGTTATGTGACTGTGGCCATTGGCTGCACCGGTGGCCGCCATCGTTCGGTATTCATTACCGAGCAACTGGCAAAACGGTTACGCGATGAGGGCACCACCCTGCAGGTCCGCCACCGCGAACTGGATTAAGCCACGCAATGATCGAAAAACAACTGGATATCATCAACAAGCTTGGCCTGCATGCCCGTGCTGCCGCCAAGGTGGTCAGCGTGGCTTCACGCTATGAAAGCCGCATTCACGTCATTCATAACGGCAAACCCATCGATGCCAAAAGCATCATGGGGCTGCTGATGCTTGGCGCCGCCAAGGGCACCAGCGTCACCTTTCAGGTCGACGGCAACGATGAAACCGCCGCCATGGAAGAACTCACCGATCTGTTCGCCCGCCGCTTTGATGAAGAAGAGTAAAAAGCCGTTAATCGTTAACAGTGAATAGTGAACAGCTAAAAAATCAAGTACCACATGCCTCGAAGGGCTGTTACTGTGGGCTTATCCAGGCCCGAGCAGCAGCACACATTGTTTTCGCTGTTAACTATTCACTGTTAACTGTTAACTGATTTTTCGATGCCCGCCGAAACCAGCCGTAGCCAGCAACACCACAAAGTCATCAACCGCGCCTTGTCCAGCGGCACCTATACTCAGGTCCGTCAGCTGTTCAATAATCTGCCCGGTGCTGAGGCGGCGCATTTGCTGGAATCCTTCCCTCCCCGGGAACGGGAAATTCTCTGGCAGCTGCTGAGCAAGGATCAGGAAAGCGAAGTTCTCCAGTATCTGGGCGAGGAAGTCCGGGTTGAATTGCTGCGCAACCTGAGCACTGACGAGCTGGTCTCGCTGGTGGAAGAGCTGGATACGGATGACCTGGCTGACCTGTTGCAGGAATTGCCGGACCACGTCACCAGCCAGGTCATGGCCAGCCTGGACGAACAGAATCGTGACCGGCTGGAACAGGTGATGAGCTACCCGGAGGACACCGCCGGGGGCCTGATGAACACGGATGTGATTACCATCCGTCCGGAAATCACCTTCGAAGTGGTGCAGCGCTATCTGCGCCGGCGAGGCGAAATCCCTCGCACCACCGATAACCTGGCGGTGGTCAATCGCCGCAACCAGTTCATCGGGCTGCTCCCCTTGACCAAGGTACTGATCAGCGATCCCGGCACCACAGTGCGGGAAGCCATGATCACTGATACCGAGTCCATTCCTGCCACCCTGCCCGCCCACGAAGTGGCCAAGATCTTCGAACGCCAGGATCTGGTAACCGCCCCGGTGGTGGATGAAGACGGCATGCTGGTCGGCCGGATTACCATTGATGACGTGGTAGACGTGATCATCGAGGAAGCGGACCACTCGTTGATGAGCATGGCAGGCCTGGATGAAGACGAGGATACCTTCGGCTCCGTTTGGCAGACAGCCCGCCGCCGGGCCGTGTGGCTGGGTATCAACCTGCTCACCGCCCTGGCCGCCTCAGCAGTAATTGGCCTGTTCGAGGCCACCCTGGAAAAAGTGGTGGCGCTGGCCATCCTCATGCCCATCGTTGCCAGCATGGGCGGCATCGCCGGCAGCCAGACCCTGACCCTGGTGATTCGTGCCATGGCCCTGGGGCAGATCCAGTCCAGTAACACCCGCTACCTGCTGGTCAAGGAATTGTCCGTGGGGGCACTGAACGGCCTGTTGTGGGCCACGGTCATCGGCATCACCGCCGCCTTGTGGTTCGACGACCCCAGCATCGGCATGGTCATCGCCGCCGCCATGATCATCAACCTGATCATGGCGGCCTGTGCCGGGGCCATGCTGCCCATGATCATGAAAAAGATGGGCATCGACCCGGCCCTGGCAGGCTCTGTGGTGCTCACCACCATCACCGATATCGTGGGTTTCTTTGCCTTCCTGGGTCTGGCCACCGTGCTCTACGCGCATCTGCTGGTCTGATTTTTCATTCGCCCACAAAAAAGGCGCCAATCAATGGCGCCTTTTTTGGTCATGCTTTCCAGCGGGATTTATTCCACAAAAATCTGCCGGAAAGACACGTAGTAGGCCCCGGCCAGAATCGGCATCACGAACAGCCAACCCAGCAGCAGTGGCAAGGCGGCCACCAACACGATCACCATGGTCACTAGCAGGTAAACGATCAGGGGAACCACGTTGCGGGTGAAACCGCTAAGGCTCAGCTTCATGGCTTCGCCCACGCCCTTGTTGCCCAGGAAGATCAGCGGCACGGTGAAATAGAACAGGTAGACGAAGCCGAACATGGCCACCAGGCCCAGCAGGCCCAGCACAACCATGGCTCCTGTAGAGGCGCCGCCCCCGGCACCCATTGCATACCCCAGTCCCCCGAAGATAATCCCGAGCAGCAGCATCACACCCAGCTGGGCCAGGGCCATCAGAATCAGCGGGCCAGTCCGCTCGGAGAACCCAGCGAACAGGTCGGCAAAATCCGACGTACCCTCGGTTTCCATGCGGTGGAAGATTTTCACGATCCCCGCGTATAACAAGGGCGTGGCCAGAACCTGCGCGATCATGCCAAGCAGCGGAATGATCTGGAACGCGGAGGTGATCAGCACGGTGACCACCAGGGCCCCCAGCACGACACCCCAGTGACCCGGCAGCATCTTGTGGCCACTGCCGATCCAGCCCAGCGCATCCCCCACACTGACCTTGCGTGGCTCAGCCAGAATGGCCAGTGGTTGTGCTGGTGGATTGTTGTCGTCAATCAGCTCGGCCTGCGGCTGTTGATACGGATTGATTTCACTCACGGTTTGCTCCTTTCCCGAAAAAAATTTTCATCCATTGAAAATGCCCGGATACGCTATCGCCCGGCGATCTTTATTGGCGACAGCAATAGCGAGCCGCTGGCAATATTACCCCGATAATCCACATCGGTGCCGCTCCCCTGAATACCCTTGAGCATCTCCCCCAAATGCCCCGCAATGGTAAACTCTTGCAAGGCGCCTTGTATGACACCGTTCTCAAACCAGAAACCGCTGGCACCACGGGAATAGTCTCCGGTCACCAGATTTACCCCCTGTCCCATGACTTCAGTGACCAGAATCCCTTTCGGCACCCGTGCCATCAACGCCGCCAGAGACTCGCCGGTATCGGTGATGGACACGTTGCGCACCCCTCCTCCATTGCCGGTAGGCTCCATCTGTAAACGGCGACCGGCATACAGGCCAAGCGCATACTGGCGCAGCAGACCATCCTCCACAAAAGACTGGGCACGGGTGGGCAAGCCATCACCATCGAAAGGCGCGGAAGCATTACCGGCAGACAGATGCGGGTTTTCTGTGAGCGCAAATCCCTTGGGCAACACTGCCTTACCGATGCTGTCCTGCAGAAAGGAACTGCGCCGGTAAAGGGCCCCACCGCTGATGGCAGATACCAGGTGGCCCAACAGGCCGGAGGCCACCTCCGGCGCGAAGATCACCGGCAATTCACCGGTCTCGGGAATACTCGCTCCCAACCTCGCCAGGGTGCGCTCTCGGGCTTTTTCACCAACCTCTTCGGCAGCGGCCAACCGCTCGCCAATACGGCCCCCGTCGTACCAGTAATCGCGCTGCATGCCGTCACCATCTTCCGCCACCACACTGCAGACCCGGCTATGGTGGGTGCCGCGATAGCCGTGCAGAAAGCCTTCCGAGGTGGCAAAGACCCGCAGGCTGGCGCCACTGTTGATGGACGCCCCTTCGGAATTGACGATACGGGCATCATCCCGGGCAACCGTTTCGCAACGCAATGCCTCGTCGATGGCAGCCTGAGTATCCAGTGCCCAGGGGTGATACAGATCCAGGTCCGGCACCTCCCGGGCCAGCAAGTTGGCCGGCGCCAGGCCCGCATAACGATCCTCCTCGGTGTAGCGGGCAATGGATGCGGCGGCCTGGATGGTGTCGCGCAGGCTGTCGCGATTGTCGTCAGAACTGCTGGCGTGGCCCTTGCGCTGGCCGCGGAACACGGTCACCGACACCCCACGGTCACGGTGGAATTCCACGGTTTCCACCTCCCCCTGGCGCACATTCACCGAATACCCCTGGGACAGGCTCACATTCACTTCCACACCATCGGCGCCCTGGCGTTTCGCCTCTTCCAGCACCCAGGCGGCCGTGTCTTCCGCCTGGCGTAATTGGGCAATATCCAGTACTGCTGTCGTTGCGGGGGAATCAGACATAAAATAGCGGTTCCGTAACCAGAATCAGAAATTGTAATGACCGAGTATAACGACGACCTGCTGACCAGCAAGACACAACAAAAACGCGATGACAGTGCTTTGCAGGAGCTGGGACTCTCGTTAATGGACATGAAGCCGGCAGAGCGCGAGCGACTGCCCCTGGGCGATGAACTGAAAAAGGCCCTGGACGAAGCCAGTCGCATCAACCATCACGAAGCGCGCCGTCGCCATGCCCAGTACATCGGCCGTCTTATGCGCGAATCCAACAGCGAGCAGATCATCCAGGCCCTGGAAGCGTTTCATGATCCATTCCGCCAGCAACGGCTGACCAACTGGGTAGAACAGATCATGGCCTGCGATCAGCCCCGGGACGCCGAGGGCACCCTGCAGCTGATCCTGGAGTTCTTTCCCCACGGGGACCGGCAGCAATTACGCAACCTGAGTCGCAATGCCCTCAAGGCCCGCGTGGCCGACCCGGCCACCGCCACCGCAGCGGAAAAGGACAAGTTTAAACGCGAGCGGCGCAAGCTGATGAACTACTTGAACCAACTGGACAAAACCGCGCCTCTGTATTGAGAGGTGCGTCAGGGGCACAAGCAACACACCTGGACACAAAATCCACCCTACGTTCGATCACTCGCGGGTTTTCGCTATTAACTGTTAATTATTCACTATTCACTGTTTTACCCTGCCACCAGCGCACGAACGCCTCACCCACCGCTTTTTGCGGCATGGAGTGCGCCTCCCCATCAATGCCCTGCTCTTCTTCCATCCGCTCCACCTTACTGTTGGCCGCGGCAAACCAGGCATCCGGAGCATCGATGCCGGCAGCCATGTCCTCACCGTATAAGGCCTTGCTGAACCAGGTGCGGTCGGAATCGTCACCACAACCGAAGGACGTGCGATCCGATGCGGCGGATGAGAACACCACTCGCTGCGGGGAAGCCAGGGCTTCCACCCATTTCCCGGAATAACAGGCCGACACCACCAGCCATTGATGCTTGACCTTCAGGGCGTTTAACCACTGTTTGCCATCCGCCACACTCAGATCATTAAGCTTGAGGTTCCGGTCATCCAGCAACAGGGCGCCCTCTTTGGAACCATGACTGACCAGATGCACCATGAGCAGATCTTCTTCCGGGTCCATCAGCGCATCCAGCGCTTCCAGAGCTTCACGCACGCTGGTACGGGTAGCCAGGGGCAGGTCATCGCTGCCACCGTTGATCAGGCGCACCTGACGGCGCTTGAGATCGAACACCGAGCCCAGCCGTTCCGTCACCCAGTCCACTTCCCGGGCAAACACAGCCTCGGTGCCATCACCGCCCACCACCAGCAGATAAACGTCACGGACGCCGGGCCGCTGTGGCGCCAAGGATGACAGCACCGACTGCAAACGGCTGGATTCGGTGTACAGGCGGGCCTCCATTTTTGCTGCCCGGGCATGGCGATTTTCCCGGTAGGCCTGCTCACTGGCATAATAGCGGCCACGCACGAAATACCCTTTTTCTTCCTGCGGCTCACCGTCGCCCTCAGCCGGCTGAGTGCGTGTGCCGCTGCCGTGGGCATGGCCGTTTTCAAACTTGCCACGGATTACCACGCCATCCGGCCGGGTCAATACCCCCTGACCATGATAGGAAAAATAACGGAACTCTCCTTCGTACCGGTAACCTTCCTCATCCCGGTAACTGCCCTCCAGTAACTCGCCATGCTCGAATCGGCCTTCATAGTGCGCGCCATCCTCGGTGACCCAGTGCCCCTGGCCATGGGGCGCAAGATCAAGAAAATCGCCCTGGTAAGAACCACCTTCCGCATAGCTGACAGAGCCCTCTACCAGCTCACCCTGTTCGAACCGGCCCTGCCAGATGGCATCGTCGCAGGTGTACTGCCCATCGCCATGCAACACTCCACCGACAAACTGCCCCTCCTGAACACAACCGTGCCGGTCCACCAGCTTGCCGTGGCCATCCAGAAGCCCTTCGCGAAACTCCCCTTCATAGTAACGACCATCGGGCCAGGTGAGCCTGCCTTCACCATGGAAGAGATCATTACGGGTTTCGCCATCGTAGACAGCCCCGTCCGGCAAACGCACATCTGCCGGCCATTGCACCGGATCACAGCCAGTCAACGCGACAAGAACCATTCCAAGGCAGAGTACTTTCATCGACAAACCTGCAGCGTATTTATTGGCGTTATCCCACCGGCAGTTTGAACTGGGCCAGTTGCGAAGAGGTACGACGCAGGTGCAGGCACAGCAGGCGAGCAATGTTCTCCATGATCAAACTGACCGCATGAGGACTACGTTTGCGCAATTGCTCGACGCCTTTGCGGGTAAGCACGATCAGGGTGGCGTCCTCGGCAGCTCGTACCGTCGCCGAACGGGGCTCATTATCCACCAGTGCCATCTCACCCATGGAATCACCCGGGCGCAAATGGGCAATCACCACCTCACCCCCGGCTTCGCTATTCTTGACGATATCCAGACAACCGCGCACCACAAAGCAGACGAAATCACTGCGGTCGCCTTCCCGGCACACCGGCTCCCCGGCGGGGACCCGGTTAACAAATACCAGCTTTTCCAGTACTGCCAGCTCATCATCACTGAGCCCGGCAAACAGGCGCATGCGTGACAGAACGTCCAGTACCTGGGACATCAGGCAGTGCCCCCCACGGTGAGAGCATCCACACGCAGGGTGGGCTGCCCCACGCCCACCGGCACGGACTGGCCGTCCTTGCCGCACACACCGATGCCACTGTCCAGGGCCAGATCATTACCGACCATGGAGATACGGCTCATCACTTCCGCCCCGCTACCGATCAGGGTGGCGCCTTTCACCGGGCAGACAATTTTGCCCTTTTCCACCAGGTAGGCTTCGCTGGTGGAAAACACAAAACGCCCGGAGGTGATATCCACCTGACCACCACCGAAATTTACCGCGTAAATACCCCGGTCCAGACTGGCGACGATGTCCTGCGGATCGCTCTCGCCGGGCAGCATGTAGGTGTTGGTCATGCGTGGCATGGGCAGGTGCGCATAGGATTCCCGGCGACCGTTGCCGGTGGGCGCCACGCCCATCAGCCGGGCGTTGGTCTTGTCCTGCATGAAGCCCACCAGCTTGCCGTTTTCGATCAGGGTATTGCAGGCGGTGGGGGTGCCTTCGTCGTCGATGGTCAGGGAGCCACGGCGATCCGCCAGGGTGCCATCATCCACCACGGTACACAGGGGGGACGCCACCTGCTGGCCAAATTTTTTGGCGAACATGGAGGTGCCCTTGCGATTAAAGTCCCCTTCCAGGCCATGGCCCACGGCTTCGTGCAGAAGCACACCTGGCCAGCCCGGTCCCAACACCACCGGCATGGTGCCCGCCGGTGCCGCTTCCGCTTCCAGATTCAGCAAGGCACCACGCACCGCTTCCCGGGCCCAGGTTTCGATGCGCTCTTCCTGCAACAGCCAGTCATAGCCCACCCGGCCGCCACCGCCGGCGCTGCCGCGCTCGCGGCGGCCATTGCGCTCGGCGATCACGCTCACATTGCAGCGGATAAGCGGCCGCACATCCGCCGCCAGGGTACCGTCGCTGGCCACCACCATGATCACATCCTGTTCAGCACTGAGGCTGGCTGTGACTTCCACGATGGCCGGGTCCAGTGAGCGGGCCATGGCATCGATACGTTGCAGCAGGGCCACCTTGTCTTCGGCGGGCCAGCCCAACAGCGGATCAATGGCGGCATAGCGGGCCGGCACCGCCCGGCTGGCCAGCTGTATCTGCCGGTCCTGGCCCTGGCGGGTAATGGCACGGGCAGCACCACTGGCCTGTTGCAGCGCATCCAGGGTGATGTCGTCGCTGTAGGCAAAACCGGTCTTGTCACCCTGGACAATGCGCACCCCGGCGCCGCGCTCGGTATTGAAACTGGCATCGCGCACGATACCGTCTTCCAGTACCCAGGCCTCATGGCGGCTGTGCTGGAAATACATGTCAGCATAATCTGCCTGGCCGGTGAGTTTACCGTTCAGCAGCGACGCCAATTGCGGGGTGTGCAGGTTTGCCGGCGCCAGTAGTACGGACTCGGCAATGGAAAGGGCGTCGTTATGTGTCATAGGGTCCTTCAATTCGGAATCGTTGATGCTGTTGAACCGGCATGCTTTGCCGAAGCTCATTCATGGTAGCAAGGTCCAGCTCGGCCACAAGAGCACCGGGGGAATCACTCAAACTATCCACCACCCTCCCCCAGGGGTCCACCAGCATGGAATGCCCATAGGTGGCCCGTCGCGGGCCGTGCTGACCACACTGGTTGGCCCCCAGCACATAGCAACCGGTCTGTACCGCCGTGGCACGCAGCAGCAGCTGCCAGTGGGCAGCCCCGGTGACGGCCGTAAAGGCCGAGGGGTACACCAGCAACTGGGCTCCGGCGCTAACCAACCTTTGGGCGAAAGCGGGAAAGCGCAGGTCGTAACAAATTGCCATACCCACCTGCAGATCACCCACAGAGGTCATCACTACCTCCTGGCCGGGCTCAAAGAAATCAGACTCCCGGTAGCGGCCCTGAGCATCCTGCACATCCGCATCGAACAGATGCAGCTTGTCATAACGTGCCAACGGTTCCCCCCCAGCACTGACGGCAATGGAACAGGTACGCACCAGCGGCGATGGTACCGGTTGGCCGTCCGGGCGCTGCAGGGCGGGCAGGCTACCGCCAATGATGGCCATATCCAATGCCCGGGCCTGCTCACACAACCAGCCGACCAGCTCGTCATGGCGTTCACCCAGCGCCCGATAGTCACCGCCGTAACTGGCGAAGTTTTCCGGCAGCACTGCCAGGCAGGCCCCTTTTTGCCGGGCCTCTGCCAGCAGCACGCCGGCCTGGCGCAGATTGTCATCCGGCTCCTTGCCACTGGTCATCTGGATAGCAGCAATCGGATAGCGCGTTACCGTCATTCGAATATCCCCTCGGTTTCTTTTACCTGCGGGCTGCTCCAGTTACCGGTTACCCGATATTCCATGGTGGTAGTCTTATCGAGCCGGTCGCCCCAGATACGCTCTACCACGAAGATACCCGCGCACGCCGCCGGCCCGGCAAGACATCCTGCATACAGGTTACTGGACAAGGGCAGCGTGACTTCCATGTTGTGATCCAGGGTTTCCTTTTCCAGATCAATGGCACCCTTCACCCGAATCGCGGCAGAAGGCGAATCAATGGCCAGATTGGACGTGGTCACACGCGAGCCATCAATAGAGAAATCGCCGGTGATACTGTCGCAGCTCATGCCCTTTTTATACAGGTCAGAAAAATCCAGCCTCAGGCGACGCTGGATAGTCCCGATATTGAGAATCCCCAGCAAACGCAGGAATGACGTTTTGGTATCGGTATCGGGAATCCGGCATTCCCCGATATCCACCTGGGTTTGCCCTTCCAGGGCCAGATAATCCATCCCCAACGGCCAGTCACCCCAGCCAAGCACCACCTGGGCGCGAGCATCATCGGACTCGATAAGAGCCGGCAACCCCCAGCCTTTCAGGGAACGCCCAAGGTCGTCCGACGTCAGGCTGCCATTGAAGCGGCTATACGATTCACCCGCTTGTTCAGTCCAATCCAGCGTGCCCTGAAAACGACTGGAGCGCCAACGTCCATCCAGCTCGGAAATACGCACACCCTCTTTCACTGGCCGAACCTTGCCCCGCCATTGACCGTAATCCTCGCCGTTGATAACAATGCTGCTGAAATTCGCATCCATAGGCGGCAGCGTCAGCGGAGACACTGGTGCGGATTCTCCGTCGTCGCCAAACGACCCTTCAGGCAATGTCAGATTGAGACGGGACACCGACATTTCCAGCGGCGCCTCACCCCGGGCGGCAAACCCGTCGGGAATACGCACAGACCCTGCCACCGCACGACTACTCAACGCCATATCCCACCCGGCATCCCCCGGCAGCACAGACAACCGGGAGTCAGCGACGTCAACGCCAAACAGATCCAGGCGATCCACCTGCAGGCTGACTTTGCTCAACGTGGCCTCAGCGGTACCGACACCGCCGCCGCTGCCCGCATTCAATGAGGGCACCAGACGGTTGCCGATAAAGTCGATCCAGGGCTCCGCACTGATTTCCGCCAGCTGGCCGCGCACCTGGATTCCCTCGCTTGGCACCTGCAATGTGCCGCTTCCCAGCAGTAGATCGCCCTGTATACGCTTGTCGATGCGCAAAGCGCCACGCAACAATCCACCATACTCCAGATCCAGCGTCAGACGACTGCCCGCATTGCTGAGACGGAGATCCAGCGGACGCGTTGACCAGGCTGACTTACCCAGTGGCGCCGGCGCATCCACGGTCACCCCCTTCATCGACGACGCTGCACGCAGGAAAAATGGCGTACCCTGCCAGGGAATCTGTACGGTCAGCCCCAGCGGCAACTGCCCTGACAGCGGCTCAAGCCAGGCAAACCCCAGCCAGTTTGCCGCTTGCTTCATGGGCAGACTTCCATCGAGCTGCAAGCGACTGCGACCCTCTCGGGTCAGCCACTGACCGCCGAACTTTCCACCCAGAGCACGAGCCTGCAGCCGGTCGATCTGTATGCCGTCATGCAAATGAAAATAGACTGGCGCCGAGGCTTCAGTGACCCGAAGTTTGCGCGGCCCATTGGATAGCGTGGCATCATTCACCTGTGCATCCACAATGACCACAGGGGCATCGTTATCTTTCTGCAAGGGAATATCCAGCAACAGATAGCCCGACATACTGCCGTCCCGAAAACGCCAGTCCAGCAACTCTTCGGGGAGCTGTTTACGCAGCGGGGTATCCTGAAAGAGCGTATCCAGATCCTGTAATGGCCCCCGGGCCTGGCCGGAAACAACCAGCCGGGGCGTCTCACCGGTTTCAAAAGCCGCCACATCCACATGCACTTCTTGCAGCTCGCTACCCAGCAACTTGCCACTGCGAGCCAACCCGCGAACCTGGCGACCATTGATCAGCACGTCCGCCGACACGTCGCTGGCCACCGGCCAGTCCGGCAGGAAAGACAAACGCACATCGCGACCCTGAAAACGCATCTGCAGGGTGCGATCCTGCTGGCGGCTCTTGTCGATTTTCACCGGCCCCTGGTAAAGAATCTGCCCACGCTGCAGGACCCCATCCTGAATGGCTTGTGCGAGCCAGCCGGACAGCCCCTCGGGTAACCGTTTGAGCGGCATATAATGGCTGGCACGAGCGCCGTTACCTTCGAAGATTTCCGCCACCAGACGCAATTGCGGAATCTGTTCCGGGCGCAGGCTGAGCTGCATCATCGCCTCGCCATGGGCATCCGGATTGACCACCTGCAACCGCCCGGAACGTACCTGTAGCTGCTCGGCGTCCCGGCGCCAGTCCAGTAGCCCGCTGACCTGGCCAGCCAGAGCATGATCATAAAGTCTCGGGAATTGCAGGCTGAGATTATCGCTGTGCAGGTAAGCCAGGCCTTCGGACGGGCTGCCGGACACCCAGCCGGAAAGCCCTTGCACACCCGGTATCCGATCCTGCGCCTGACTCGACAGACCTGTGAAGCGCAGCTGGAACGTCTCCACATTCCGGGCACGGCCACGCACATAGACGCCATTCAGCACCCCCCGTGGAGACTGTACCGCTAAACGTTCACGGACCTGTTGCAGACTATCGGGCAAGGCAAAAGGCCATTGCTGAAACTGCTGGTTGAGTCCATGTAGCGGCAGTTCAGCGCCCCGGAACTGCCATTGCCGCTGCTCGCCACGAGTCTGCCAAAGCAGCGCCATGTCTCCCAAATTGAGCGCGCCGGCTGGCGAATCACCGGACAAACGAGTCAGGGACAGGGTTGCCCGCTCCCCATCCCTTACCAGGGCCAACCGGGCAGACAGCTCGGTCATGGGCCAAGCCAACCCCTCCTGCTGTAGCGTCAGGGTGGGCAGGTTCAGATTGATGCTGGCGTCATGGGGTTGCCCCTGTTTCAGGGTAGACCAGACTTTCATACGCCCATCCAGCGCAGCCACCTGCACCGGCCAACCCAACTCCTCGGGCAGCCACTCGTGCAGACGTTCCCCCTTCAGGCTGGCATAGAGATCCGCCTCCACCTCTTCCAGAGAAAAGGCATCGCCATGCAGGTGAATCCGCGCCTGCAGGGACAGCGGGCGATCACGGGCTTCCAGGTTCAGCGCCAACCGGTGCTCGTCCCCGCGGTTGATCAAGGTGGCTTCCAGTTCAGATGCCGCCAGTGGCGGCATCCCCGGCCACTCCAGAGACAGGCGGGCATCGCTGATCGCCAGCAACTGCTGGCGGTAGAACAGGGTGAGAATACGCTCCAGCGGCGGGCGCTGCTCCGGATCCTTGCTCCCCAGTGCTTCCAGCCCGCGCAGGCGAATGCTGCCATCCTCGCCGCGCACCAGATTCAGCTCCACCCCGTGAATGCGCAGCTCCTTGAGCACCAGATCCCGGTGCCATAGGGAACGGAACACATCGATTCCCAACACCACTTCGTCCAGCTCAAGGGCGGTATCACCTTCCGGGGCAGGCAGACGGATCTGACGGGCGACAAACTGGGGTACCAGGCCGGACATCTGGCCGTCCAGCTCGGCAATGGTCAGCGGCGTCTGAATGCGTTCTTCAAAGAAGACTTCCAGGCGTTCGCGATAATCCGGCACCAGCAACATCAACTGACGGCCGAGCACCACATAGGCAGCAATAACCAACAGCAAGGCCGCCGTCAGCCACCAGAGGGACGGATAAAGTCGGTGCCAGCGATGAGGTCGAGTCGAGGCCATAATCAGTTGGGTTGCCAATAACGGATGCCGACCTGATCCAGCAATGCCACCATCTGTTCCAGCGGCAGGCCGACTACCCCACTGTAACTGCCCGTCAGCGAGGCCACCAGCGCCGCGCCCAATCCCTGAATCCCGTAGCCACCGGCCTTATCGGCCCCTTCGCCGGTATCCACATAATCCTGCAATTGCCTGTCACTGAGTTGCCTGAATTGCACCCGGGTAATGGAATAGCGAACGTCCATCTGCCCCTTGCTCAGCAGGGCCAGTGCGGACATCACCTGATGTTCGGCACCGTTGAGAGCCTGCAACATGGCCAGCGCCTGTTGCTTGTTCGCCGGCTTGCCCAGGATCTCGTCGCCCAGCACCACCGCCGTATCGGCTCCGAGCACCGCCCCGTCTGGCAAACCACCGGCTCCCGCGGCACCGGCTCGGGCCTTCTCCCGGGCCATACGGCAGACATATTCCAGGGGAGGCTCCTCCCGCATAGGCGTTTCATCGATATCCGGGGCGGGCAGCACGGAAAAAGGAACAGAAATCTGCCGTAGCAGCTCTGCCCGACGTGGCGAACCTGAGGCAAGGTAAAGAGTCATAGGATCAGTTAATCGTTAACAATGAATAGTTAACAGCTAACATCTAACAGGTCAGGCGCGGCAGCAGAACTCTGAGGTTGTTCCATCATCAGCTCGCGAACTGTTCCCTGTTAACTATTCACTGTTAACTGTTTTTTGTTCAGCGTACTAGAAAACGCAGCTGTACCCAGCGCAGTAGCGCACAGACCGGGCGCCAGAGCACCGCACTGGTCAGAGATGCATAAAGAATGGTGTAGGGCGGATACAGGGTACGACCCACGGACTCCTGCACCAGAAAGGCCAGCAGGCTGACGGTGCCCACCAGTAGGAAAACCACGGCACACTGTTGCAGCGAGGTGAATACCCGCATGCGCTTGTAGGCAGCTAGCATCACAAAGGCGCCCAGGGCATAGGCCAGCCCCCACTGCCCCAGCGTGGTCCCCACCAACACATCGTGATACAGGCCGACAAAGAAGCCCCACAACACACCGACACGATTGGGCAATTCCAGCACCCAGTAAACCAGCACCAACAGCATCCACTCGGGGCGCACCCAGTTGACGCTCTCGGGAAGGGGCACCACTTCCAGCAATGCGGCGATCAGCAAGGTAACGACTATGACGCCGGTGCCGGCAGGACGATCATGAATCATTGGCGGCCTCCGGGTCGGGCACCGGAATCAGGGGCTTATCAGTGGACTGCACCAAGAGCACGTGACTGGCACGGTCCACTCTGGCAGTAGGCCGGGCAGCGATTTCCGCGAAAGGCGCACCGGACTGATGGCGTACAGCGATTACCGTTGCCACCGGATAGCCCCGCGGGTAACGCTGGCCCAAACCGGTGCTCACCAGCAGATCCCCTTCGTTGATATCCGCCGTGTCCGGCACGTAGAGGAGTTTCAAGCCATCGGACTGACCGGTACCTGCCAGAATCGCACGCACCCCGTTGCGATTCACCTGCACGCTCATGGCATGACTGGCATCAGTGACCAGCAATACCCGGGAACTAAGCGGCCCCGCATCCACCACCTGACCGATCAGACCCTGGGCATCCAGCACGGCTTGCCCGCGCAAGACCTTATCACCCCTGCCCTTGTTGATGACCAGCTCTTGGCGGTTCGGATCCGGATCCACACCAATAATCTCGGCCACCAGCACATTGGCATCCAGATCCGCCGAGGAGTTGAGCAACTCACGCAGACGCACGTTTTCCGCTTCCAGCACTGCCAGCCGCTCAACCTTCTGCTCGAGAATCAACGCCTGACGCTGCAGGCGCCGGTTTTCATCAATCAGGGAACCACGGCTCTGGGTCTGCTCGGACAACCACTCACCGGAATCCACCGGCAGGTGGGCCAGATAATGGATCGGAGCAGTAAGATAGCCAAGCACATGCCGCACGGGCGCAGCCCAGGGCGTGCGCTGGTCCAGCACCATCATGACGATGGCGAGAACCAGCGCAATCAGCAGTCGGTAGGTAGGATTGGCAGGTGCCGTCATGATCTAGCCCGGAAACCCGGCCTAGCCCATGGCCAGCATATCGAAACCCTGGCTGTCCATCAGCTCCAGCGCCTTGCCGCCACCACGGGCCACACAGGTCAGCGGATCATCGGCGACAATCACCGGCAAGCCGGTTTCTTCACTGATCAGCCGGTCGATATCACGCAGCAGGGCGCCACCACCGGTGATCACCAGGCCACGCTCAGCGATATCGGAGGCCAGTTCCGGCGGAGAGGCTTCCAGCGCATTTTTCACCGCATTGACGATGGCCGCCAGCGGCTCTTTCAGCGCTTCCAGGATTTCCTCGGAATTGAGGGTGAAACTGCGCGGCACGCCTTCAGCCAGGTTGCGGCCACGCACGTCGATCTCGCGGATCTCGGAACCGGGATAGGCAGTACCGATTTCATGCTTGATACGCTCGGCAGTGGATTCGCCGATCAGCGAACCGTATTCCTTGCGCACAAAAGCCACAATGGCTTCGTCGAAACGGTCGCCACCGATACGTACGGATTCGGAATAGACCACGCCATTCAGGGAAATCAGGGCAATCTCGGTGGTACCGCCACCGATATCCACCACCATGGAACCGCGAGCTTCTTCCACCGGCAGACCGGCACCGATGGCGGCGGCCATAGGTTCTTCAATCAGATAGACATCGCGGGCACCGGCTCCATAAGCGGAATCCTGGATGGCCCGGCGTTCCACCTGGGTGGATTTGCAAGGCACACAGACCAGCACCCGTGGCGCCGGCGGGAAGAACCCGGTGTCATGGACCTTCTTGATAAAGTACTGGAGCATCTTCTCGGTGACATCGAAGTCAGCGATCACCCCATCCTTCATGGGACGGATGGCGGTAATGTTGCCGGGAGTACGGCCCAGCATGCGCTTGGCGTCGGCCCCCACGGCAGCCACACTCTTCTGGGCGCCATGGTGACGAATAGCCACCACAGACGGCTCGTCCAGGACGATGCCGCGGCCACGTACATATATAAGGGTGTTGGCGGTCCCCAAATCGATGGACAAATCGGTGGAGAACATCCCCCGAATACGCTTGATCATGGACATCTCTGGCGTGTTTCCTGAAATTTTCGCGAAAATACGACACCGGGCGGGAAAAAACCGGGCATCTCACAAGATGGCGCAACTCTAGCAATGGCAGGGGCATTGGGCAAGCTGACACTACCGCTTTTACACTGGCGGGCAGTGGCCCCGGACAGGCGGTCTATGGTACTTTTTGCGGCTTTCCAGACCCGCATTAGCTTATCTCTGCCCGCCGCAGAGAATCCCAACGGAGAGAATCATGGCCATTGATTCCAAGGTGGTAGCCCAGGTGGCCCATCTGGCGCGCCTGAAAGTGGACGAGGCAGACAGCGCCGCCCTGTCTGACCGCCTCAATGACATTCTTGCCATGGTGGACCAACTACAGCAGGCCGATGTGGCTGATGTGGCGCCCATGGCCCACCCGCTGGACGTGACCCAGCCCCTGCGTGAAGACGAAGTCAGCGAGCCCAACGTGCGAGACAAGGCGCTGGACATCGCCCCCGCTGCCGAAGACGGCTGTTTCCTGGTTCCCCGGGTGATTGAGTAAACAGGTGATGAGCAACGCCATGCACAACAAGACACTGACAGAACTCAAGGCCGGTCTGGCTGCCGGGGATTTCTCCTCCCGGGAGCTCACCGAGCACTTCCTGGCCCGCATCCAGCAACACGACGGCGAGCTCAACAGCTTTATTACCGTGACCGCTGAACAGGCATTGGCCCAGGCCGACGCCGCCGATGCGGCCATCGCGGCTGGCAACGGCGGCCTGCTCACCGGCCTGCCCATCGCTCACAAGGACATATTCTGCACCGAGGGCGTACGTACCAGTTGCGGCTCGAAGATGCTGGACTCCTTTATTGCCCCTTACACCGCCACAGTGGTGGAAAAGATGGCCGCCGAAGGTGCGATAATGCTGGGCAAGACCAACATGGACGAGTTCGCCATGGGCTCCTCCAACGAAACCAGCTACTACGGCCCGGTGAAGAACCCCTGGGATCTGGAGCGGGTACCCGGTGGCTCTTCCGGCGGTGCGGCGGCCTGCCTGGGTGCACGCCTGGCCCCCGGCGCCACCGGCACCGACACCGGCGGCTCCATCCGTCAGCCGGCTGCCCTAAATAACATTACCGGGCTCAAGCCCACCTATGGTCGTGTCTCCCGCTGGGGCATGATCGCCTTCGCCTCCAGCCTGGATCAGGCCGGCCCCATGGCCCAGAGCGCGGAAGACTGCGCCCTGATGCTGCAGGCCATGGCCGGTCACGATCATCGTGACTCCACCAGTCTCAACGAAAAGGTGGACGACTATCTGGGCGCCCTGAACAACGATATCAGCGGCCTGACCATCGGCATCCCGGAAGAATTCTTTCCGGACACCCTGGACGGCGCCATCGCCGACAACAGCCGCGCGGCCATTCGCGAACTGGAAAAACTGGGCGCCAAGGTGGTGTCCGTGTCCCTGCCCAGCGTCAAGCTGTCGGTACCGGCTTATTATGTAATCGCCCCGGCGGAAGCCAGCTCCAATTTAAGCCGCTTCGACGGCGTGCGTTTCGGTCATCGCTGCGACGATCCGAAAGACCTGGAAGACCTGTACAAACGCTCCCGCTCTGAAGGTTTCGGTGATGAAGTGAAGCGCCGCATTCTGGTGGGTGCCTACGCCCTGTCCGCCGGTTACTACGACGCCTACTACCGTCGCGCCCAGCAGGTCCGTCGCCTGATCCGCGATGACTTTGTCCGCGCCTTCGAAAAGGTGGACGTGTTGATGGGCCCCACCGCCCCGGAAACTGCCTTCAAACTGGGAGCCAAGAAAGACGACCCGGTAAGCATGTACATGGCCGACGTCTTCACCATCGGGGTTAACCTGGCCGGCCTGCCGGCTCTGTCCATGCCCACTGGCTTTATCAACGGCCTGCCCACGGGCACACAGATCATCGGCAACTATTTCCGGGAAGGGCAAATTCTCAACGTGGCCCACAAGTATCAGCAAGCCACCGACTGGCATAAACAGGCACCCGCATTTGGAGGTGACCAATGAGTTGGGAAGTCGTGATCGGTCTGGAAATTCATGTCCAGCTCAACACCGTCAGCAAACTGTTTTCCGGCAGCAAACTGTCCACCGGTGCCGAGCCGAACACTCAAGCGTCGCTGGTGGATCTGGGCATGCCAGGCACCCTGCCGGTGGTAAACAAGGAAGCGGTGCGCAAAGCCGCGCTTTTTGGTTTGGCCATCAATGCCGACATCTGTCGCCACAGTGTGTTTGAACGAAAAAATTATTTTTATCCGGACCTGCCAAAAGGCTATCAAACCACCCAGCTGGCCGAACCCATCGTGGGTGCCGGCGAAGTCGAAATCCAGCTGGAAAGCGGCGAGAAAAAAACCGTTCGCATTCATCACGCGCATCTTGAAGAAGACGCGGGTAAATCCCTGCACGAAGACTTCCACGGCATGACCGGGATTGATCTTAACCGCGCCGGCACGCCGCTGATTGAAGTGGTCACCGAACCGGACATGGCCAACGCCGAAGAAGCCGTGGCCTTTGCCCGCAAACTGCATGCGATTGTGACTTCCATCGGCATCTGCGATGGCGACATGTCCCAGGGCAACATGCGGTTCGATGTAAACGTGTCCATCCGCAAACCCGGCGAGCCACTGGGTACCCGCACGGAAACCAAGAACCTGAACTCCTTCCGTTTTATGGAACGCGCCATCAAGCTGGAAGTGGAACGGCAAATTGATGTGCTGGAAGACGGCGGCGAGATTGTGCAGGAAACCCGTTTGTACAACGGCGACACCCACACCGCCCGCTCCATGCGCAGCAAGGAAGACGCCAACGACTACCGCTATTTCCCGTGCCCGGATCTGCTGCCGGTGGCCATCACCGATGCGGACCTGGAAGCATTGAAAGCGGCCATGCCGGAACTGCCCAATGCGCGCAAGGCACGGTTCATGGACGACTACCAGCTGTCCGAGTACGACGCGGATCTGCTGTCCGGCTCTATCGCCACCTCGGCGTTTTTTGAAGGCGTCGCCAACGCCGGCGGCGATGCCAAACTGGCAGCCAACTGGGTCATGGGCGAACTGACCGCCAAGCTGAACGCGGAAGAAAAAGACATTAGCGCCAGCCCGGTCAGTGCGGAACAGTTGGGCCAACTGATTGCCCGCCTCAAGGATGGCACCATCAGCTCCAAGATCGCCAAGCAGGTATTCGAAGCCTGCTGGGCCGGTGAAGGCGACCCGGATGGCATCATTGAGGCCAAGGGCCTCAAGCAGATGAGCGACAGCGGCGAACTGGAAAAAATCGTCGATGACATCATCGCCAACAACGCCCCCCAGGTTGAGGATTACCGCAACTCTGATGACGCCAAGAAAAAGAAAAAAATCGGTTTCTTTGTAGGCCAGGCAATGAAGGCAACGCAGGGCAAGGCGAACCCACAGCAACTGAATCAGTTGCTCAAGGAAAAGCTGGGGTAAATGATTAAGGGTCAGACGTCTGAGGTCGGATGTCTGACGCGTAAAAAAACAACCCGCACGGCAGCACCGCTTTCACTGCAAGCCTTGCCGCGCCGGATTTTGACTTTGCGTCCGACGTCAGACTTCTGACGTCCGACCCCTAACAGGACCCGACCATGACCACCACCTTCCAAAATCGCGTCACACTGGAAAAGAAAAACGACATTGCCTATGTCACTCTGAACCGCGCCGACAAGTACAACGGCCTGGATTTCGCCATGATGGAAGGCCTGGTGGAAGCTGCCAAAGCCGTGCGCAAAGACAAGAGCCTGCGCGTGGTGATCATGCAGGGCGAAGGCAAGGCCTTCTGTGCCGGGCTGGATTTCGGCACCGTCATGAAGCAGCCGCTCAAATTACTGAAAGGTTTCACCAAATACGGCGTCAAGAAAACCAACCTGTTCCAGGAAGTCTGCTGGTGCTGGCGTGAACTGCCGATCCCGGTTATCACGGTACTGCACGGTTACTGCTACGGCGGCGGCATGCAGATTGCCCTGGCGGCGGATTTCCGTATCAGCACCCCGGACTGCGAAATGTCGATCATGGAAATCAAATGGGGCCTGATCCCGGACATGACCGGCAGCGTCACCCTGCGCGAACTGGTCCCCATGGATGTAGCCAAGGAACTGACCATGACCGGCCGCCTGTTCAAGGGCGACGAAGCCAAGGCCATGAACCTGGTCACCCGGGTGGCCAGTGATCCGCTGGCGGAGGCGGAGCAACTGGCTGAGGCCATCAAGAGCCGCTCACCAGATGGCATCAGTGCCGCCAAAAGTCTGTTCCAGCAGACCTGGAATGTACCGGAAGCCCAGGCTTTCGATGCCGAAAGTAAATTGCAGTTCAAGCTGCTGCGCGGCAAGAATTATCGCCGTGCCCTGCAAGCCGGCCAGAAAAAGGAAAAGCCGCAATTCGGCCCCCGCGAACGGGATTACTGATCGGACGTCGGACGTCGGACGTCGGACGTCGGACGTCAATGATGAAATCGTAGGGCGGATCCCCGCCGCCCTTTTGACTTTTTTGCGCTCAGCTCCTGACGGCAGCCAGCCATTCCCCCAGACTGCCAACTCACCCCTGTTTCGTAGCCGTATCTTGCTGCATACTCAGGCAAAAATCTGAGTTTGTTGAGGCACTGCATGATTTCCGTGGCCGAAGCCAGCGGCGGTTTCTCCGCCCTGACCCGCATGTACAAACGTCTGGTTGATGAATTTATCAGCCAGCTCCCGCTGCAACCCCAGTCCTTTCCCCTGGCACCCACCGACAATGCCTTTCAGCAGGGCATGTGTGCCGATACCACCTATGTGGTCAAGGGCGGCATGCTGGGCATGCGCTGTCAGGAGCGCAAATTGTTCACCTGGGACGAGGGGGACATGATCCTGCCCGACGCGGGCAGCGACGAGGTCACCTACTACGCGGAAAGCGCCGTGCTGCTGGCTGCCTACCCCACCGTCAGACTGGTGGAAGCGGTCCTTGCCGATGAACAGCTGGCACGCCTGTGGACCCGTATCCTCACTATTCAGCAGGCCATGCTGGTGCGTCTGCTGGCAGCCTATGTACCGGAAGAAAGCCATACCACCCCGGGCTTTGCCTACTTCGAGCCCGGCGATGTGATCATCCGCCAGGGCGAGCCGGCGGATTATGTATTCAGCCTGTTCGAAGGTCAGGCGGATGTGCTGGTGGATGACGTGGTCGTGGGCCACGTCAGTGAAGGCGAGGTGCTCGGCGCCATTGCCCTGCTCACCCACTCCCCGCGCAGCGCCACGGTGAGAGCAAAACAACGCTGCTCCGTGGTCAAGGTGCCCAAGCACCAGTTCAAGGACCTGATCCGCACCAACCCGGGCATGATTCACAGCCTGCTTTCCGACATGGCCCGACAGATCACTGACCTCAACAATCAGGTGGTTCAGTTGTCCGCCTGAGCCCGGGCTTCCCTGACATTGTCCCTCCCGGCAAAGGGGCCTATATTGGAGACACAGAGGTTGACCTTTGCAACTTCTCGCAAGGTTGACCTTCGTCCTCAGCCAGGGAGGTCACGACCATGCGCCATATTCTTTCCATCGCCATCATTATCTGTCTGTTGATTCTGGTGGCCGTCTATTTCCTGTCTGACTCGGAGCCCGAGATCACCGAACCCGGCTTCAATCTGACACCGGAGCAGCAAACCACCACCCCACCGGAAAGTCCGCCCATCCGTCAGGACAATGATGGTGAAACGCAAGCACCCGCAGAGTAACAGCGACAACAGTGATTCCGGCCCCCTGGCCGACACGCTGGGCTGCCCGCCGACCACCCTGGCGGAATTGAGCTCGCTGGACAGGAAACGTCAGCAACAGCTGGCGACCCTGATTGAAGGCTGCCTGCAACGGCAACATCAGGCCCAGGAGCAGGCTCTGCGTGCAGCCCTACCACGCTTGCTGCGCCCGCTACTGGGTTCTGCTCCCGGCCGGGAGAGCTGAGCATGCTGGCCAGCCAGATCGAGGTGCGCAAACTGTCAGCCCTGCTGGACCAGCCAGCATCGTCACTGGCCGACTTGACGGTCTACCCGCCGGAAGCCCTGCGTCAGCTCCGCCACCTTTGTGAGGAAACGTGCTTTGCCGCTGATCGGGACCGGTTCCGCCGCTGGGCGCAATGGACCTCGCTGGTACCGTCACCTCTGATGGCTGCCCTGGCCCGCCGGGCCGGGCCATTGCTCACCGCCCGCATCGCCACGGAAATGCCGTCCCATCGAGGCGCAGCCATTGCCCAACGCCTCCCTGCCTCTTTTCTGGCCCGGGTTTGCCAGCATCTTGATCCCCAGCGCAGCCGCGAACTGATTCGCCAACTGCCTGCGGCCCTGCTGGTGGACACCGCCCTGACCCTGATTGATGAGGGCGCCTTCATGCTGCTCGGCCGGGTAGCCGACGCCCTGGACGACGACGCCACCCGGGCCGTCATGGACGCGGTGGAGGACGATGGCCACCTGTTACGCATTGCCCTGTTCATGGAATCACGTACCCGGCTGGACCACCTGGTGCGGCTACTTCCCCGGGAGCGGCTGCTCCAGGCTGTTTTACTGGCCACAGACCCGCACAATGATCTGATGCTGGAAGTAATCGCCCTGCTCGGCAACCTGGGCTACGAGCTCAAACACCAGCTCGGCGACCTGGCCGCCAGCCAGCCCGCCACCGTACTGGAGCGGATCATTCAGGTGGCTGAAGAGCATCAACTATGGCCGGACCTGATACCGGTGATTGCCGAGCTGTCACCCGCCACCCAGCAACGGCTGCTGGAACTGCCAGCCCTGCAACAGCAACCGGAGATTCTCGGCCATATCATCACCGCCGCCGACCAGTATGGGTTGTGGAGCAGGCTGCTGCCACTGGTGGCGATGATGGGGCCGGCACTGCTTCGGGAAGTGGGTAATCAGGCAGCCATACTGGACCGCAATGCCATCGCCAGGGCCATGGAAGCGGCGTTGACCACGGAGCAATGGCCCGCCCTGGTGCGGGTGGCTAAACACCTGCCCGAACCGCGCCAACAGGACATCGCCCACATCATTAATGACTACGGCAAGGTGGACCCGGCGCTACGACAACGGCTGGTAACGCTGGCTGAAAACAATGACCTGCAGGCACTATTCGCCTGACACCACCAAGACGCTCTATTCTGCGTCGGGTGCACTGAGCGCACCATCTAATTGATAACGGTGCGATCAACGCCGTGACGGTTTCAAGGCTCAAAGACCGCGTCCATAGCCTGGGCGCGATCTCATGCCTTTGACGACTGAGGACCGGATTCCGCGCGTTATCAATTATCAATTGCTTTTCTCAGCTCTCTCCCAGCAACTCGTCCCGCAGCGGCTCCAGTACCTGCAAGGCATGCTGATAGCCCCGCTCCGCCAGCGCATCCAGGGCTTTCCAATCGAACATATTCACATCTGTCACCGGCATATGCAGACACACATCGGAGCGCGCCACCGAGGCAGGATAGACCACGGTGTCGCTGTTGAGCGTAGCGGTACGCAAGAGAATCTCGCCGAAGCCGGGCCAGCTGGCACCACGCTGGCGACGCAGCAGCGCCCCGGGATCCGGCTGGCTGGATTTCATCTCTTCCAGGGCAATATCGCTCTGGGCACTGACACTGGAGGCGATAATGGCACCGCGCTCCATGGCCTGCATCACGTCCGTGGGCAGGTTATCCACCACCCCGCCATCGCACAGCAACTCACCTTCAAAGAGCACCGGCGGCGCCACCCCGGGCACACACATGCTGGTGCCGACCCAGGTGGCCAGACTACCGAACTCATGCACCACCGCTTCACCGCTGGACAGGTTGCTGGAGACACAGAAATAGCTGCGCCACAGGGATTCGATGGTGCGCTCGCCAAACACCGATTGCAGACGCTGATGGAATTTGCGGCCACGGATCAGGGACACCCGAGGCAAGGTATAGTCATTGAGGTAGTTGCGGCTAACGAAGGTATCCCTTGCCACCTGCATCATTTCCACCGCACTGAACCCGCAGGCCAACAGGGCCGAGACAAAGGCCCCCATGCTGGTACCTCCCATCACGTCCACCGGCATTTGCAGCTGCTCCAGCGCCCGGATCAGGCCGATATGGGCAAAGCCGCGGGCGCCACCACCCCCCAGCACCAGCCCCAGACCACGGCCGGTGATCTGCCGGGCAAGAGCGTCCAGATCCGGCCCGTACCAGGGCTGGACGTAATAATGGCTACGCGCTTTCAGTTGCTCCCGCCAGGCACGGGTATACGGAGAACCGTCGCCACGGGCACACAACAACACCAGCTCCAGCGGCGCCAGCAACGGCCCCGGTAACCGGGCAAGGGCCGGTACCGGCCGGGGCTCGGCGCCGGCTTCCACCAGCATCAACACCCGGTCGCCATGGCGCAGGCAACGCTCGGCCCAGATGCCTTGCCCCTGATCGGCCACATAGACCAGATGGGGATGAGCCGCCTCCAGACGATGCAGATAGGTTTCCAGCTTCTGTTCGCTATCATCATCCCCGGCAAGACTGTCCTGCCCCAGCTCCGCCAATACATGGGCCTCGGTGACCATACGCGCCCGAGGCCAGCCGCCTAGCCGCCCCACCAGCTCCTCCCCCAGAGTGGCTGCCGGCACCCCCGGGCTGGCCGGCACCAGAGACAGAGTCCCCTGGCGGGCCACATGGCCGGGTCGGGGTGTTTCCCGCTGACGTAACAGGTAGCGACTCAGTGCCAAAAGCACCGGCGGATGCTCCAGAAGAAAAGGCTCCAGGGCCTCGGCAGGAAAACGCAGCAACTGGCTGTCACGCAGAACCAGAATGTCCTGTGCAAAGGGATGATTTCCGAGCAACTCACCGGCACCGATCAAGGCACCGGGATTGATCGGCACGGTCGAATCAGCCACCGTTTGTTGCAACCGCCCGCTCACCAGCACGAACAGCCAGCGCGGGGTCCGCCCGGCTCGGCACACCACCTCTCCCACAGGCAGGGAGACAGGCTCCGCCAGATCCGCGAGGGCGGCGACAGCGGCATCGGGAAGATCCGAAAACAGGGGCAGGGACGCCAGTCGGGCTCGTGTCTCGCTCACCTCAGCCTCCACAGTAGACTACTTTCAAGCCTACGCCCGGGCAGAGAGGGGAAACAGTGTCGCTGTGTAAGTGGCAGCTTTTAGCTTCGAGGAGGGAGGAGCGAAACCTGGGGCGTCGAGGGAGGGCCTTTTGAGGCTCACTTCTCGCAATTCACCCCTGTTCTGCAACTATCGCCGGGAGCAGACCGGGCAGGCCGGATCCTTGTGGAAACGCATTTCCCGCCAGGACAAGGTGCGGCCGTCGAACAGCCGCAGAGTTTCTGGCAAGGGCTTACCCAGCAGTACCTGTATGGCGGCGAGCGCCTGCAGGGTGCCGACGATACCCACCACCGGGCCGACAATACCTGCCTGACTGCAAGCCAGGTCGCCGTCGGTGCCGTCACCATAGACACAGGCGTAGCAGGCGCTATCCGGCTGGCGCAGATCGAATACCGCCAACTGCCCGTCCATGCGGATGGCGGCGCCGCTGACCAGCGGCACCCGGTGAGTCACACAGGCCTGATTGATACTCTGCCGGGTAGCGAAATTATCGGTGCAGTCCAGCACCACAGTGGCCGACGCCACTTCCCGGTCCAGCCAGTCCGCATCCACCCGCACTGTGTGCGCCTGCACCGACACGTCCGGGTTCAGCGCCTGCAATTGCGCCTTCAGGGCCTCGGCCTTGGACTGGCCCACATCCTTGCCCCGGAAAGCCACCTGCCGATGCAGATTACTCAGCTCCACCGCATCATCATCCGCCAGCAGCAGCTCGCCAACCCCGGCACCGGCCAGGTACAACGCCGCCGGATTGGCCAGCCCGCCACAGCCCACCACCAACACCCGCGCCCCGGCCAGGGCTTCCTGCCCGGCCAGATCAAATTCCTCCACCATCAACTGGCGGCTGTAGCGAAGTAGCTGGTCGTCGTTAAGCATGATTCTCTCGCAGGCCCGCAAGCGCGTTATAAAAAATCATTTACCACAGAGAACACAAAGAACACAGAGAACACAGAGTTCACTGAGGAAATACCCGGTCTCCACCCTACGGTTCGGCTTTTGGGGTTTTCGCTGTTAACTATTCACTATTAACTGTTAACTGCCCCAACGTCACCCGCTCATTCCCCCCCAAATCCCGCTCTGTACGCACCGCGTCAAAACCCTCCGCCTCCATCAGCGCACGCACCTCGCCACCCTGTTGGTAACCATGTTCCAGCAGCAACCAGCCGCCGGCAACCAGCCGGGTGGAGGCCTGAGTGATGATGAAGGCCAGGTCCGCCAGGCCCCGCTGATCTGCCACTAACGCAGAACGCGGCTCGAAGCGCACATCGCCTTCTTCAAGATGGTGATCCGTCGGGTCGATATAGGGCGGGTTGCTGACGATCAGGTCAAAGGGGCCATCGCAACCTTGCAGCCAGCTGCCCTGCTGCAGGGTAACGCGAGCGCCCAGCTGACGGGCATTGCTCTCTGCCACGGACAGGGCGGCTGCACTCAGGTCAGTCAGCGTTACCTGCCACTGGGGACGCTCCAGGGCCAGAGACAGGCCAATGGCACCGGTGCCAGTACCCAGGTCCACCACCCGGGCCGGGCCCGCAGGCCCCAGCTGCAGAGCCAGCTCCACCAGAGTTTCTGTGTCCGGGCGCGGGATCAGGGTATCGGCGGTCACCAGAAAATTGTGCCCGAAGAATTCCCGCTGGCCGGTCAGGTGGGCCACCGGCTCGCCCGCCTCACGACGAGTAAGCAGTGATTCGAAGCGCTGCCGTTGTTCCTCGTTCAGCGCCCGCTCGGGCCAGGTAAACAGGTAGCTACGAGGACGGTCCAGCACATGGCAGAGCAGTATCTGGGCATCCAGATCCGCACTGGGGGAAGCTGCCAGCCGCTCACGGGCCTGACGCAGCGCGGTGTCGATGCGCATCTCAGCTGTCGCCCAGTGTCGCCAGCAGATCCGCCTGGTGTTCGGACATTAGCGCACCCAGCAGCTCATCCAGGTCCCCTTCCATGATTTCACCGAGCCGGTAGAGCGTCAGGTTAATGCGATGATCGCTGACCCGGCCCTGGGGATAGTTATAAGTGCGAATACGCTCGGAACGGTCGCCGGAGCCTACCAGGGATTTACGCTCGGCCGCCTGTTCCGCATGGGCCGCATTCTGCTGGGCATCATACAGTTTGGCGCTGAGCAGACTCATGGCCTTGGCCTTGTTCTTGTGCTGGCTACGCTCGTCCTGGCATTCCACTACCACACCAGTGGGCAAGTGGGTAATGCGCACGGCGGAGTCGGTGGTATTCACGTGCTGGCCACCGGCACCGGAGGAACGGTAGGTATCTATACGCAGGTCCTCGTTGCGAATCTGGATATCGCCGAGATCTTCCGCTTCCGCCATGATCGCAACGGTACAGGCGGAGGTATGAATACGCCCCTGGGATTCCGTAGCGGGAACCCGCTGCACCCGATGGGCGCCGGACTCAAACTTGAAGCGGGAATAGACACCCTCGCCAATAACCCGCGCGATC
This sequence comes from Alcanivorax sp., assembly GCF_019431375.1. Lineage (NCBI taxonomy): Bacteria > Pseudomonadati > Pseudomonadota > Gammaproteobacteria > Oceanospirillales > Alcanivoracaceae > Alcanivorax > Alcanivorax sp. Next base: position 3,576,330 of record NZ_CP080267.1, on the reverse strand, counting down.
ACTTCCTTGAAGCCGCCATGCTCACCTTCGCTGGCACTGACCAGCTCCACTTTCCAGCCGTTCTGCTCGGCATATTTGCTGTACATGCGAAACAGATCGCCGGCAAAAATGGCGGCTTCATCACCACCGGTACCGGCGCGCACTTCCAGAAACACATTAGCGCCATCGCGGGGATCCTTGGGCAACATCAGCTTCTGCAGTTCGTCGGCCAGGGCGTCCATCTTTGCCGTCGCGTCACGGGCCTCTTCCTGGCCCATTTCGCGCATTTCCGGATCACTGTCATCCTGCATTGCCCTGGCCGCGTCCAGATTGGCAGCCGCTTTCAGATAATCCTGATAGCACTTCACCACCGGGTCGATTTCTGAATATTCCCGGGACAGATCACGAAACTTTTTCTGGTTGCCGATAATGTCCGGGTCCGACAACAGGGCAGACAATTCTTCAAAACGGTCAGCCAGCTTTTCCAGCTTGCCTTGCAAAGACGCTTTCATAGAGTCCTCAGAGCCTCTTCAGGAAACCCGTGGCGGGGATTATTTCGGTTCGGACGAGTTATCCGGGTCGTCAAGCAACAGTTCGCGGGCCAGCAACAATGACTCCGCCCGGCCCTCCGCCGCCATCTTGCGCAGGGTCACACTGGGCGTGTGTAGCCACTTGTTGACCAGGGAGTGTTGAAACTTGCGCAGCACCTGCTCCGGATCACCACCGTTATGCAATTGCTGCAGGGCCTTTTCCAGCTCGCTCTCAGCCAGGGCGGTACGCTGTTGCCGATACTCGCGTAACACGCTCACCGCATCCTGCTCACGGCGCTGGCGACGGTGACGCACGATGGCATCACGGATCAGCTCGGCCGCCTCCTGGGCCGCCTGCTGGCGGGCTCGGACATTTTCCTGAATGGCTTCCTGCAGGTGATCCACCGTATACAGATAGACGTCATCCAGATCTCCCACCTCCGGTTCGATATCCCGGGGCACGGCAATATCCACCATGAACATGGGTTTGTGACGACGTTTCTTCAACGCCCGCTCCACCATGCCCTTGCCCAGGATAGGTAGCGGCGCCGCCGTACAGGAAATCAGGATATCTGCCCGTTCCAGGGCCACCGGTAGCTCTTCCAGGCTGATTCCTCGCCCACCCACACTGGCGGCCAGCTCCGCGGCACGCTGCTGGGTGCGGTTGGCAATGATGATTTCGCTGACCTGCTGCTCACTCAGATGGCGGGCCACCAGTTCGATCATTTCACCGGCCCCGATCAACAGGGCCCGGCTCTTTTTCAGATCGGCAAAGATATGGCGGGCAAAGGACACCGCTGCGTAGGCTACGGATACCGGATTGGCACCGATTCCGGTTTCTGTCCGGATGCGCTTGGCCACTGAAAACACTTCCTGGAACAGCCTCGACAACTCGCCGTCCAACAACCCCGCCTCATGGGCACGGGCGTAGGCTTCGCGCATCTGGCCCAGAATCTGCGGCTCACCCAGCACCAGCGAATCCAGCCCACCAGCCACCCGCATCATGTGTTCGAGAGCCTGCTCACCCTGATGCTGGTAGAGTACGGACACCAGTTTATCTACCGGCAAATGGCGACTTTGCGCCAACCAGGCGGCAAAATCCGGCACCGTCTCGTCAACCAGACAATATAGCTCGGTGCGGTTACAGGTGGAGAGCAGGGCCGCCTCGCGCACCCCGGGCATGTCTCGCAAGCTGGCCAGCGCCACTTCCGCCTGCTGCGTGGAGAACGCCAGACGTTCACGCAACTCCACATCCGCGGTGGTGTGATTTACGCCAACAGCGACTAGATTCATAGATTCTCGTGCCCGCAGCAGACCCGGGCCACTTTCCTCACCGGTTTACACGCGTATTGGCAGCTCATGGAACTCTCTGACTGCCAATCCCGTCAGAAGGCAATAGCCCGGTGAAAACAGGCCACGCAAGGGTCACGCATTTTGCGTGAAAGCGCCCCCCAAAACAATGATGGCCCGCCGAATCAACGGCATAGGAAGGACTTATGACACCCGAGTTTGGGCAATCCCGGATCGCTGTGCCATGATACCCGGACCATAAAACAGGCATACCTCCTTTAATGACGCGATTCCTTTTTTTGCCACTTTGCGGCGCCCTGTTGCTTAACGGCTGCGCCAGCAAGACACCGGCCCCAACAGCCGCTGAGTCCGAGCCCCCTGCAGCCACCCGGGCCGCCCCGAGCTATGACAGCGAGACCCTTTCCGATCTGCTGGTGGCGGAAGTGGCCGCCCAACGTCAATCTCTTGGCGTGACCCTGGCCTATTACAGCCAGGCAGCCCGTAACACTGGTGACCCACAAGTGATCAGCCAGGCGGCCCAGCTGGCCCATTATCTGGAAGACCATCAACAGGCCCTGGCACTGAGCGAGCTATGGCTGGAACAGGAACCCGCTGAGGAAGAGGCCCTGCAACTGGCCATTCTTTCGGAAATCCGGCTGGGCAATATTGACGCCGCAAGCCGTTACCTGGACACCCTGCTTGGCGAACACGGCGGTGAAGCTCTGGGTCGCCTGGTCGGCCAGGCACGCGGACTGGATGCCCAGGGCAACAGGCAACTGGTCCAGGCACTGGCACAACTCTCCGACCGTTATCCGGATCAGGCACCGCTGTGGTACGCCCGCGCGCTTTGGCTTGAACAGGAAGGCGATTATGCCGGCGCCCTGGAGGCAGACGAACGGGCACTGGATCTGATGCCTCGGCACGAAGATGCGCTGCTACTCAAGGCTCAGTTACTGCACAAACTCGGCGAAGAAAAAAAAGCGCTTCGCCACCTGAAAAAACTGGTGCGTAAATACCCGGATGCGCGGCGCCCCCGCATTACCTATATCCGCATGCTGCTGGCCACCGGCGCCACAGGAAACGCAGAAAAGCAGCTGTCCATATTGGCCGAACAGCACCCTCAGGATCTGGATTTGCGTTTCTCCCTGGCCCTGCTGGCGCTGGAAGCCGGCGCCACCAACTCGGCCCGTCAGGAACTCCAGGCCCTGCTTTCTGAAAACTATCGCCCCGATGACATGCACCTTTACCTGGGTCAGGCCGCCGAACAGGCGCAAGATCTGAATGAGGCAGTGGATCACTACCTGAAAGTCCAGGGCGGTCAAGCCGTTCGAGCCAACGTTCAGGCCGCTCGCCTGCTTTACCAGCTGAACAATCAGGATCAAGCCAGCGCCCTGATGGCCAGCCTCGCCGGGAAGCACCCGGAACTGAGCACCAGCCTGACCATTACTGAAGCGGAAATGCGTAGTAACACCGGCAACCCTCAGGGAGCTCTGGCTCTGCTGGACCGGGCGGTCAAGGCAGAACCCGACAATACCGAGCTGCTCTACAGCCGGGCGATGGTCGCGGAATCCATCGGCGATCTGACCAAAATGGAAAGCGACCTTCGGCACGTGTTATCAATCAACCCCGACGATGCCAGCGCCCTCAACGCCCTGGGTTATACCCTGGCCAACCGCACCCAGCGCCTGGATGAAGCCTTCGACTATATCTCCCGGGCTCTGGAGTTGCGCCCGGATGACCCGGCGATCCTGGATTCCATGGGCTGGGTTCTCTACAAGCGCGGCGAGCCGGAAGCCGCCCGCGAGTATTTACGCCGGGCCTATGAAAAATTCCCCGACCCGGAAGTGGCCGCCCATTACGGTGAAGTCCTCTGGGTATTGGGCGCCCAGAACCAGGCCCGCCAGGTATGGCGCGACACCCTGGAAAGCAATCCGGACGCCCCCCATATCCGCGAAGTCATGGAAAAACTCGGAGCCCGCCTGTGACCCTGAGCCCCACCCGTATTATCACCCTGACGTTGCTGGCCCTGGCTCTGAGCGCCTGTCAGTCGCGCCCCACCGCCACTGGCACCTTCGAGCATCCCAACCAGATCGACCGCTGGGCAATGAGCGGCAAGCTCGGCTACCGCACCGCCAATGACGGCGGCAGTGCGTCCTTCGACTGGACCCAGAAACCCAACCGTGGCCAGATCCGCTTTTCCGGTCCCCTGGGATTCGGCAGCGCTGATTTGCGCTGGGACAGTGGCCGGGCGGAACTGATTACCGCCAAAGAGCAGTATCAGGCACGCAGTCCGGGGGAGCTGGCCTGGCACCTGACCGGCTTCTGGCTGCCGGTCTCCGCCCTGCAATACTGGGCCCGGGGGCTGCCCTGGCCCGGCGCCCGTGGCGAGGCTGACTATGACGAAAGCGGCCATCTGCAAACCCTGCAGCAACTGGGCTGGAGCCTGGAATTCGACCGTTATCAGCCCGTGGCCGGGGTCACCCTGCCCTATCGCATCAAGGCACGACAGAACGGCAACCGTTTCACCCTGTTGATCAAGGACTGGCAGCCCGGTGCCGAAAAATGACCATGCTCACCCTTCCGGCCCCCGGCAAACTGAACCTTTTCCTGCATATCACCGGACGTCGTCCGGACGGCTACCATGAGCTGCAGACCCTGTTTGCCCTGCTCGACCAGGGCGACACCCTGCACTTTGCACCGGCCGACACCCTGACCCTGGAGTGCGACCAGGCTGAGGTACCCACAGACGACAGCAACCTGATCCTGCGCGCTGGCCACTTGCTACAAGCCCATACCGGCTGCCGCAAAGGGGCACGCATCCGTCTGGAAAAGCACTTGCCCATGGGCGGCGGTGTAGGAGGCGGCTCCTCGGATGCGGCCACTACCCTGCTGGGGCTCAATGCACTGTGGGAGCTGAATCTCTCCGAGGACACCCTGGCAGAACTGGGGCTATCGCTGGGGGCAGATGTGCCGGTCTTCGTGCGCGGCAAAAGTGCCTGGGCAGAAGGTGTTGGCGAGCAAATTACCCCCGTTTCTCTGCCGAATGCTGATTTTTTGGTCGTTCATCCGGGAATTCATGTATCAACTGCTCGAATTTTCGGCGACCGGCAATTGACAAGGGATACCCCCGTCAGTAAATTACCGGCCTCGCTTGAGGTGGTGCTGACCCGCGACTTTCGCAACGACTGTGAAGCGGCAGCAATCCGGCATTTTCCGGAAATCGGAGAATTGCTCCACTGGCTCAGGCATCATACGGGTAACGCCCGTATGACCGGCACCGGCGCTTGTTGTTTTGCGCGCCTCACCGGAAAGCAACAGGGGCAGCATTTGCTGCAACAGTTGCCACAACACTGGACAGGTTTCGTTGCTCGAAGCTGTAATACTTCTCCTCTCCACCAGATACTGGGAGAGACACTGGCGAAGTTTTGAGCGACACAGAATTCAGGTAAATCTGCACAAATAGGCAAATAGTGCAGACCTGAAACCGAGTGTTGGGGTATAGCCAAGTTGGTAAGGCAACGGGTTTTGATCCCGTCATTCCCAGGTTCGAGTCCTGGTACCCCAGCCATTTTCTTGCCCGGAGCCCTCCCCCCTTTCCTCGGAGGCTCCCGAAATTCACGACTCAAGAGGGACGCCAGTGTCCAAACTCGTCGTTTTCACCGGTAACGCTAATCCCGAACTGGCCCAGGCCATGGTTCAACATCTGAACCTGCCCATTGGCAACGCCGATGTGGGCACCTTCAGCGATGGCGAAGTCGCCGTGGAAATCCAGGAAAACGTGCGCGGCAAAGACGTCTTTATCGTGCAATCCACCTGCAACCCCACCAACAACAACATCATGGAGTTGCTGGTGATGGCCGACGCCCTGCGTCGCTCCTCTGCAGGCCGGATCACCGCCGTGATGCCCTATTTCGGTTACGCCCGCCAGGATCGCCGGGTGCGCTCCGCCCGGGTTCCGATCACCGCCAAGGTGGTTGCCGACATGATCACTGCCGTGGGCATCGACCGTGTTGTTACCGTTGACCTGCACGCCGATCAGATTCAGGGCTTCTTCGACATTCCGGTGGACAACGTCTACGCCACCCCACTGATCGTGGCGGACATCGAGCGTCAGAACCACGATGACCTGATGGTGGTATCCCCGGATGTGGGCGGCGTGGTTCGCGCCCGCGCCCTGGCCAAGCAACTCAACGATGCCGACCTGGCCATCATCGACAAGCGCCGCCCCAAGGCCAATGTATCCCAGGTGATGCACATCATCGGTGAAGTGGAAGGCCGCACCTGTATCCTGGTCGACGACATGGTCGATACCGCCGGCACCCTGTGCAAGGCCGCCCAGGCCCTGAAAGACCACGGCGCCGCCAAGGTCTACGCCTACATTACCCACCCAGTACTGTCCGGCCCGGCCATCGACAACATCGCCAACAGCGCTCTGGACCAGCTGGTAGTCACCGACACCATCCCGCTGTCCGAAGCCGGCCGCGCCTGCGCCAACATCCGCGTACTCAGCCTGGCGCCCATGCTGGCCGAAACGATCCGCCGGGTGAACAACGAAGAATCCCTGAGCGCCATGTTCGACCGGCTGGAGCTGGTGTAAATCAGCGGCAAGCATCAAGCTACAAGCTTCAACACGACATGAATTGTTGCCAGATTGAAGCCCCTGAGGCCGCGCACAGCTCCTGTGCGCGGCCTCTTTCATTCTAGGCCGCCCCAATCCCAAACCGTGTTGCAGCTTGTAGCTTGTGGCTTGAAGCCCTTTCCGCTGGCACGCAGCGCCTTTTTCCTGCATAATCGCGCCCCCGCGGAATCCTCCGTGGTTATATCAACCTCTCTGGCCGACCTGGTCGCGGGAAGCCCGAGAGCTAAATGGAGACATATCATGTCCAATGAATTCCAGCTATTCGCTGAAAGCCGCAGCGACATGGGGAAAGGTGCGAGCCGCCGCCTGCGTCGTCTGCAAGAACGTGTTCCCGGCATCATTTACGGTGGCGACGCCGAACCGCAGATGATCAGCGTGGAACTGCGTGAACTGAAAAAGGCCCTGGAAACCGAAGCCTTCTACAGCCACGTGCTGACCCTGAAACTGGACGGCGCCGAGGTGCAGGCCGTATTGCGTGACATGCAGCGTCACCCGGCCAAAGGTCACCCGATGCACGTAGATTTCCTGCGTGTGGACAAGACCCACAAGATCACCATGAACGTGCCCCTGCACTTCATCAATGAAGAAAGCTCCATTGGTGTGAAGAAACAGGGCGGCGAGATCCAACACAACATCGCCGAGGTGGAAGTCAGCTGTCTACCGCAGGACCTGCCTGAGTTCATCGAAGTGGACATGGCAGCAGCCGAGCTGGACAGCATTGTTCACCTGTCTGACCTGAAACTGCCGAAAGGCGTGGAACTGACCCAGCTCGCACTGGGCGACGACCACGACCAGCCGGTAGCCGCGATTCACGCGCCGAAAGTCCGTGCTTCTGCTGACGACGAAGACGGCGAAGGCGAAGAAGCCGCTGGCGAGGAATAAGACGCACTGTGGCTGTGGCGGAACCGGTTCGACTGATCGTAGGCCTGGGTAACCCGGGTCGCGAATACGAGGACACCCGCCACAATGCCGGCGTCTGGTATGTGGACGCCCTGGCCCGTCGCCAGGGCGTTTTCCTTTCCGAAGACAAGAAATACTTCGGCCTTACCGGCACCTTTACCTTCGAAGGCGAAACCATTCGCCTGTTGGTCCCCACCACCTTCATGAACCGCAGTGGTCAGGCCACCGCCGCTCTGGCGAACTTCTTCAAAATTCCTGTCACGCAGATGCTCGTCGCCCATGACGAACTGGATCTGCCTCCCGGTTGTGCCCGCTTCAAACAAGGCGGCGGCCATGGCGGCCATAACGGTCTGCGCGACATCATCAGCAAGCATGGCAACAGCCGCGATTTCTACCGGCTACGCATCGGCATCGGCCACCCCGGCTCCGCCGACCGCGTCACCCCCCATGTTCTCAACAAGCCCTCCCAAGCCGACCGCGACCTGATCGACCGCGCCATCGACGAAGCGGCCTATCACACCGCCGATATGCTGCGCGGGGATTTGAACGGGGCGATGAATCGGTTGAACGGATTCAAAGCCTGACGGTAGCTTCTAGCTTCTAGCTTTGATCGTCCTGCGGACGATGCCGTGCTTCGCACGGTTCGCCATGCAAGCATGGGCTCCCACAGGGGGCTTCGTAGAAATACCGAGGTCTTGGGAACTTTCCAGACCTCCCCTTTCCGATCGAGCGTAGCTCGTAGCTCGTAGCTCGTAGCTCGTAGCTCGTAGCTCGTAGCTCGTAGCTCGTAGCTCGTAGCTCGTAGCTCGTAGCTAAATTCTTACCTATCTTCTGCGTACCTCGCCAACACCCATTCCCCCGCCGGCCGGGCGCGCCATTTTTCGATCTGTTTGCGTAATGCCGGTGACAGCGTCGTTTCATCGAACAGATCCCAGGGGGACCCCTTCGGGCTGAGCAATGGCGCCAGCATGCTGGCGGCGGTGATGTCTGCCAGGCTGAAACGATCACCCACCAGATACCGCCCCTCGCCTTTCTCCAGCTCGCTTTCCAGCAACACCAGGGCCTCTTCCACCCGCTGCTCGGACCGCATCACCAATTGCGGATTGATGGCGTACCCTCGGCGTATTGCCTCGCGAACCAGCGGCTTCGCCAACCGCTCCAGGGGGCCGGGCAAGCCGCAATCGCCCACCAGGGCCGTCATGACCTCTGGACGATCAAGGATCTGCCCATACACCCAGCGCCGCACATGCACGCCGTAGCGGTCAAACTGCTGTTCCAGTTCGATAACCTTGGCTCGTGCATCACTGTTCTTGGGCAATAACCCCCGCTCGGGATAATATTTTTCCAGATAGTAGGCAATCCGGGTGGAATCGCTCACCCGCCGCTTGTCGTCACGTAGCAACGGCACCGTATTTGCCCGTGCCAGCCACTGGGTCCGCAACCGGTGCGCCACCGGCAGAAGATTGACCGTACGGTACGCCAGGCCTTTGTGGTCCAGCTGCCAGCGGGATTTCTCGCAATAATGGGAGATGGGGAACTGGTAAAGAATGCGCTCGGCCATGATGACTCTTGTTAAGAAAGGATTCCCCAGCAGTCTAGCCCCGGGCCGCTCCGTCTTTATCGGCAACAGCGCCTGACACGTCCGTCCCGCCAGCAACCTGCCCGTTCACCGCGAAATGCCCGGCGGAGGTCGCTTTTTCAACCCGCCTTGAGTAGCATTGCGCCCTCGAAAAACGGAGGTCTGTCATGGGTTTCAAATGCGGTATCGTCGGTCTGCCCAACGTGGGTAAATCCACCCTGTTCAACGCGCTGACCAAGGCGGGGATTGATGCCGAGAACTTCCCGTTCTGCACCATTGAGCCCAATACCGGCGTGGTACCGGTGCCGGACCCGCGCCTGGACAAGCTGTCCGCCATCGTCAGCCCGGAACGGGTAATGCCCGCCACCATGGAATTCGTGGATATCGCCGGCCTGGTGGCCGGAGCATCCAAGGGTGAAGGCCTGGGCAACAAGTTTCTGGCCAACATCCGCGAAACCGATGCCATCGCCCACGTGGTGCGCTGCTTCGATGACGAGAATGTGATCCACGTGTCCGGCAAGGTGTCACCACTGGACGATATCTCGGTAATCAACACCGAGCTGGCCCTGGCCGACCTGGATACGGTGGAGAAAGCCCACCTGCGCGCCACCAAGGCTGCCAAGGGGCAGGACAAGGACGCCAAAGGCCTGCTGCCGGTACTGGACAAGGTACTGCCCGCCCTCAATGAAGGCGAACCGGCGCGATCCGTGGATCTGACCGATGATGAGCGCAAGGCCATCAAGAGCCTGAACCTGCTGACCCTGAAGCCGACCATGTACATCGCCAACGTGGACGAGAGTGGCTTTGAGGACAACGCCCTGCTGGACGCCGTGCGCGAACTGGCCGAGAAGGAAAACTCCTCCGTGGTGCCCATCTGCGCCAAAATCGAATCGGAAATTGCCGAGCTGGACGACGAAGAGAAAGCCGACTTCCTGGCCGACCTGGGCATGGAAGAGCCGGGCCTCAATCGGGTCATCCGCGCCGGTTTTAACCTGCTGGGCCTGCAGACCTATTTCACCGCCGGTAAGAAAGAAGTGCGCGCCTGGACCGTCAAGGTCGGTGCCACCGCCCCCCAGGCCGCCGGTGTCATCCACACGGATTTCGAGAAAGGCTTCATCCGCGCCGAAGTGACCGCCTACGAAGACTACATCGAATTCAACGGCGAAGCCGGCGCCAAGGATGCCGGCAAATGGCGCCTGGAAGGCAAGGAATACATCGTCAAGGACGGGGATGTAGTGCACTTCCGCTTTAACGTTTAAGCGCCCCCGGAATAAAAAAAGCCGCGCCCTCCCAGGCGCGGCTTTTTTGGTTTTCGCTGTTAACTATTCACTGTTAACTGTTAACTGCTTTTCAATCCGTGCCGCCGGCGTTGACCGGTTCGAAATCCTCGTCTTTCAACTCCGGCAACTTCTCGTCGCAACCCTGAATGCCCTGCTTCTTGAGATTATTGCAGACACGGTCCAGCTTGTTGTCCACTGCGTGCATGTGATCCAGCAGAAGATGGATGGCTTCAGCCACCGGATCGGGCATGTCGTTGCTGACACCATAGGCTTGAAAGCCGATCTTTTCTGCCATTTCCTGACGGTTCTTTTCCGTCTCGGTAATCGGCTTACTGACCACCCGCCCGGGGATACCTATCACCGTTGCCCCTTCGGGGACTTCCTTGGTGACCACCGAGTTGGAACCGATCTTGGCGTTCTTGTGCACGGTGAACGGGCCCAGCACCTTGGCACCGGCCCCGACCACCACACCGTCTTCCAGGGTCGGGTGGCGCTTGCCCTTGTTCCAGCTGGTGCCCCCCAGGGTGACGCCGTGATAGAGCGTCACGTCATCACCGATTTCCGCGGTTTCGCCAATCACCACGCCCATGCCATGGTCGATAAAGAAACGTCGACCGATCTTGGCGCCCGGATGAATCTCGATACCGGTCAACCAACGGGCGAAGGTGGAAACGAATCGCGCCAACTGTTTGAAGTTGCGCGTCCACAAACCATGGGCGAGGCGATGAAACAGCACGGCGTGCAGGCCCGGGTAGTTCAACAACACTTCCAGCGTGTTACGCGCCGCCGGGTCCCGGTGGAATACCGACGCGATGTCCTCGCGTACTCGATCAAACATAGATACCTCGTCTCAGGTATAGCCGGTTGGATAACAACGGGGAGCGTTTGCTACTTCCCGTCATTGCGCGGCATTTTTCTTTCCAGCGCCACCAGCACACCACGCAGAATACTCATTTCCATTTTGTCCGGTCGCGCGCGCATAAACAAACGGCGCATGCGCGTCATCACCTGGCCTGGCTGCTGCGGATTCAGAAAACCGCTCTGCGCCATGACCTTTTCCAGGTGATCCAGAAAACCGGCGACGGCCTCGTTACTGGCCAGCGGCTCATCCCAGAACATCTCCGGCAACGGCATGGCCTCGCGGCGGGAGCGCGCTTCCTTCAGATCGAAATCGTCCCCCAGCAGAGCCATACGCAGCTCGTAACTGATTAATTGGACCGCTGACGCCACATTCAAGACCCCGTACTCGGGATTGGTGGGCACACTCACATGCAGATTGCAGCGGCGCAGCTCATCATTGGTAAGCCCGCGATCCTCACGGCCGAACAACACTGCAATACGGGTGTCATCGGGCTCGTGGGACAATTGCGCCGCCAGCTGCCGGGGTGTCAGGCACGGCCAGGGAATACGGCGCTGGCGGGCGCTGGTGCCGATTACCAGGGTGGCGCCTTCCAGGGCCTCGTCCAGGGTCTGGCAGACCTGCGCAGCTTCCAGCACATCCCCGGCCCCGGAGGCCCGGGCAGTGGCTTCCACGGACGGATAATCCCGCGGCTGTATCAGCCTCAGGTCCGACAGCCCCATGGTTTTCATGGCCCGGGCTGCGGCACCGATGTTGCCGGGATGAGTGGTTTCCACCATCACAATACGCACATTTTCTAGCATGTAAGGTACCTGTACACGGGTCTGGCCGGAAAAGGCGGCAATGTTATCATGAGAAACAGCCAATTATCCCTTGCCTGAGTGGCCCTGGTGGCCGGGAAAGGGAATTAAGCGGTTTCCAACGCTGCCCTGAACGCACCGGCTCTGCTACAATCCGCGCCCCGGCAAGGCACCCTGCCCGCCGGCGCTCTTTGACAACTTTTTTGAGGACAGATGCATGCATGCGCCGCAAGTGAATATTGCCCTGCGAGCCGCCCGTCAGGCGGGTAACCTGATTCGTCGTGCCGCCGAAAGCAATGACCCGTTATCTGTCAGCAAGAAAGGGATGAACGACTTCGTCACCGAAGTGGACCGGGCTGCGGAGCAACGCATCATTGAGGTCATCCTCAAGGCCTACCCGGATCACAGCATTCTCGCCGAGGAGTCCGGAGAAATCCGCGGCAAGGGTGACGGGGCAGACTTCCAGTGGGTGATCGACCCACTGGACGGCACTACCAACTTCATCCATGGCTTCCCCCAGTACTGCGTCTCCATCGCCCTGAAACACAAAGGAAAACTGGAACACGCAGTGATCTATGATCCCAACCGGGATGAAGAATTCACCGCCAGCCGCGGCCGTGGCGCCGCCCTCAACGGCCGTCGTATCCGCTGTACCAACCGCCCCGGTCTGGAAGGCTGTCTGATCGGCACCGGTTTCCCGTTCCGCAAGGACCAGGCGCCGCACATGGACGCCTATCTGGGCATGTTTGCCGACATCGCCGCCTCCACCGCCGGCCTGCGCCGTCCAGGCTCTGCTGCGCTGGATCTAGCCTGGCTGGCCGCTGGCCGCCTGGACGGCTTCTTCGAATTCGGCCTGTCCGAGTGGGACCTGGCCGCCGGCGCCCTGCTGATCACCGAAGCTGGTGGGCTGGTAGGCGATCTGAGCGGTGGCCACAAATTCCTGGAAAGCGGCGGCATCGTCGCCGGCAGCCCGAAAGTCTTCAAAGGCCTGCTGCAGAAGATCAAACCGCACCTGAACGAGGGGTTGCGTCGATAAACCCAGCTACGAGCTACAAGCAACTAGCTGCTAGCTACGACGCGGTTCAAGTCCGGTGCCAATCGACATCCCTTGAGCCGCGCCGCAGCATTTAACACGCCTGCTCCTTGTCCGAATCCCGGCGCCATGCCGACTAGTTTCCCGCCAATTCCTTTCCTTCTCGCAGCTAGAAGCTCGTTGCTCGCAGCTGATCTTTTCCTTAGACCCCGAACCGATTTTTCCCTTCTGGCATGGACATCTGCCCTTGCTTTGCTAGCGTAATACGCAACACGGTGCAAAAAGCTCGGGAGATGTACGATGACGGTTACCCTCACTGACAACGCCCTGTTTCGCCAGCAGTGCTATATCAATGGCCGATGGTGCGATGCGGATGATGGCGCCACCTTCACCGTGAGCAACCCGGCCACCGATGACAGCCTGGGCACCGCTCCGCGTATGGGCGAAGCGGAAACCCGCCAGGCCATCGACGCCGCCCACGGGGCTTTTCCCGCCTGGCGGGATCTCCCCGCTGCACAGCGGGCCACACGTCTGGAGGCCTGGCATGATCTGATGATGGAACATCAGGACGACCTGGGCCGGCTGATGACCCTGGAGCAGGGCAAGCCCCTAGCCGAGGCCAAAGGCGAAATCGCCTACGCCGCCTCCTTCCTGAAATGGTTTGCCGAAGAGGCCCGGCGCGCCTATGGCGACACCATCCCGGCCCCCAAACCCGGCCAGCGGATTGTGGTGATCAAGCAGCCCATCGGCGTCACCGCCGCCATCACCCCGTGGAACTTCCCCTCCTCCATGATTACCCGCAAGGCCGGGGCCGCCCTGGCCGCGGGCTGCACCATGGTGGTCAAACCCGCCAGTGCCACCCCCTACTCCGCCCTGGCACTGGCCGAACTGGCCGAGCGCGCAGGGATTCCTGCCGGGGTGTTCAACGTGATTACCGGCAGCGCCGGGGCCATTTCCACAGCCCTGACCGACTCGCCCATTGTCCGCAAGCTTAGCTTCACCGGCTCCACGGAAGTGGGCTCCAAGTTGATGGCCCAGTGCGCCAAGCACATCCAGAAAGTCTCTCTGGAACTGGGTGGCAACGCGCCCTTTATCGTCTTTGACGATGCCAACCTGGACAAGGCAGTGGAAGGCGCCATGGCCAGCAAGTTCCGCAACACCGGCCAGACCTGCGTCTGTGTGAACCGCTTTCTGGTGCAGGACAGCATCCACGATGCCTTCGTGGAAAAACTGAAAACTGCCATCGAGGCCATGAAGGTGGGTGACGGCATGGAAGAGGGTGTCAGCCAGGCGGCCCTGATCAACCGCGATGCCGCCGACAAGGTCATGGAGCATCTGGAAGATGCCCTGGGCAAGGGCGCCAAGGTGGTCACCGGCGGTCAGCGCCACCAACGGGGTGGCAGCTTTGTGCAGCCCACTCTGATCACCGGGGTCACCACCGATGCCCAGCTCTGTCAGGAAGAAACCTTCGGCCCACTGGCGGCAGTGATCCCGTTCCGCACGGAAGAGGATGCCATCCGCATTGCCAACGACACCCCCTACGGCCTGGCCGCCTATTTCTACAGCGACAATATCCACCGCTGCTGGCGCGTGGCCGAAGCGCTGGAAAGTGGCATGGTGGGCGTCAACGAGGGGCTGATTTCCAACGCGGCGGCACCGTTCGGTGGCGTTAAGGAATCCGGCCTCGGCCGTGAAGGCTCCCACCAGGGCATGGATGAGTACCTGGAAGACAAGTATCTGTGTATGGGTAGCTGAAAGCAGCTTCGAGCTTTTAGCTGCGAGCTGCTAGACAGACTTCGGGTTGAATCAGAGGCAAACCCGACCTCCGCACTAAAACCGGAAAAGATCCGGCAGCGCGGTTGAAACATGGGTTCTCAAACTCGTGGCTAGAAGCTCGTAGCTCTAACAGGAGTTATGGATGACGCAAACGCTGAATATTGCCCTGCTCCCCGGTGACGGCATCGGCCCGGAAGTCATGGACGTGGCAGAAGCCGTGCTGGATCAGCTGATCCAGCGCTACCAGTTGCCGCTGAACCATACCCGTTTTGACTGGCCTTCTCACGCCTGGCATCAGGCCCATGGGGAGATGATGCCAGGCGACGGGGTCGCACAGCTGCGGAAATTTGATGCCATGCTGCTTGGTGCTCTGGGGGACCCGGGGCCACTGGATGAACCGTCCCGCTTTGTACTTTCCGACAGCGTCTCCCTGGCTCCCTTGCTGGCCCTGCGCAAGCAACTGGAGCTGTGGGCCTGCGAGCGGCCGGCTCGCTGGCTGCCCGGCGCCCCCCAATATCTGGCCGATCCCCGTGCCCGGGAGGTGGATATGCTGGTGATTCGCGAAAACAGTGAAGGCGAATACAGCGGCCAAGGGGGCCGACTGGCCCCGGGCACCGCCCAGGAAGTGGCCACCCAGGTGGAAGTGTTCACCGCCCGCGCCACCGAACGATTGATCCGTCATGCTTTCCACCGGGCACGCCAACGGGCCACCCAGCGGGAAACACCACGTCAGTTCAAGGACGGTAAAAGCGCGCAGGTGTGTCTGATTACCAAGCGCAATGCCCAGCCCTTCTGGGGCGATCTGTATACCGATACCTTCCACCGAATTGCCGCCGAATTTCCCGAGGTGGACACTCACCACGAGCTGGTGGATGCGGCCTGCATGAAGTTCGTGCAGTGCCCCTGGCGCTTTGACGTGGTGGTCGCCAGCAACCTGCACGGCGACATTCTCACCGATCTGGCGGCGGTATTGTGCGGTGGCCCGGGGCTGGCCCCATCCGCCAACCTGAACCCGGACGAACCCATCTTGCCGGCCCTGTTCGAACCGGTGCACGGCAGTGCCCCGGACATTGCCGGCCAGAACCTGGCCGACCCCCGAGCCACCCTGATGAGCCTGGCCATGCTGCTGGACAACCTGGCCCACCATCACCCGGCCATCGGCAGTGCGGCACAACATCTGCATGACCTGATCAAGGCGGACCTGGCCCGTGAGGCCAACGGCGAGGCTTTTTCGGGGACTCGGGAAACCGGACAGCGACTATGCCAGTGGCTGGCTGCGTAAACCACTAACTGGCAAGCCAACAACAGGAAGGAGGCGTCATGAGTCATTTGTCCCCCCTGCTGGTGCAATCCAGCGGTATTTGTGCGGAGCGCGGCGAAGGAAGCTGGCTCTACGACCAGGACGGCAATCGCTGGCTGGATTTCACCTCCGGCATCGGGGTGACCTCCACCGGCCACTGTCACCCCAAGGTAGTGGCCGCCGCCCAGGCCCAGGTGGCAAAACTGGTCCATGCCCAGTACGCCACCGTCACCCACCCCAATATGCTCACGCTTACCGACCGGCTCTATGAGCACCTGCCCAAAGGCCTGGATGCGGTGGCCTTTTCCAACTCCGGCAGTGAATCCGTGGAAGCCGCCGTGCGCCTGGCCCGCCAGGCCACCGGACGCCCCAATCTGATTGCCTTTCGCGGTGGCTTCCATGGCCGCACCCTGGCGGCGGCCTCGCTGACCACCTCCACCAGCAAGGTGCGTACCGGCTGGCAGCCGTTGATGGCCGGGGTCAGCATCGCCCCCTTCCCCCATGCCTACCGTTACAAGCAGGACATGGACACCTGTGTGGCTGACTGCCTCCACGAGCTGGACCATATCTTTGCCACCGAGTGCAATCCGGCGGACACCGCCGCCATGATCATCGAACCGGTACAGGGCGAATACGGCTACTACCCGGCCGGCCAGGCCTTTATGCAGGGGCTGCGCGAGCGCTGCGACAAGCATGGCATCCTGCTGATCGCCGACGAGATCCAGGCCGGTTACGGGCGCACCGGCAAGTTCTGGAGCCACGAACATTTTGCGGTGAAACCGGACATGATCATCACCGCCAAGGGTCTGGCCAGCGGCTACCCACTGTCCGCCATCGCCGCCAGCAAGGCCCTGATGAACCACGGCTACCCGGGCTCCCAGGGCGGCACCTACGGCGCCAATGCGGTGGCCTGCGCGGCGGCACTGGCAACGCTGGATGTGATCGAGAACGAACAACTGGTAAGCCGCGCCGACACCCTTGGTAGCAAGTTGCGCCAGCAACTGGAAGCCCTGCAAAAGCAGCATGACTGCATTGACGAGATTCGCGGCATGGGCCTGATGCTGGGGCTGGAAATCGTCAGCGCCCCACACACACCGGACGGCGACCGCGCCGCCAGGCTGATCAAGCACTGCGAAACTAACGGCATGCTGATGCTGCGCTGCGGCAGCCAGGGCCAGGTGGTCCGCTGGCTACCACCGCTCACCGTCAGCGAAGCAGAAATCGACAAGGCGGTAGAACTGTTCGCCGCTGCACTGAAAGAAACGTGAAAAAAAGCTTCGAGCTGCTAGCGACAACGCGTTTCGATGCAGTGGCCGCATCAAGGCTTGCGCCGCGCACCATTCTTGCCAGCGCAGGCGCTGTAGCTAGAAGCTAATAGCTAGCCGCTCGTAGCTGAACTTAAGGAGACCCGATGACCGACACCACCATCACTGTACTACTGGCCGAAGACGAGCCGGCGCTGCCGGGGCTGGACACCCTCACCGGCCACGCCCGGGTGCAAGAGGTGCGTACGCCTGATGAACTGCGAGCCGCGCTGCCAGACACCCAGGTGCTGGTGGTAACCGATTTCCGTACCGGCTTGCTGGAAGAGGTGTGGCCGGACAACTGCCCGGTGCGCTGGGTGCATGCCACCAGCGCCGGTGTCGATGCGCTGATGATCGACCCGATCAAGAACAGCGATATCGTGGTCACCAATGCCCGCGGAATTTTCGACCGTGGCATTGCCGAATACGTGCTCGGCGCCCTGTTGCTGTTCGCCAAGGACACCCTCACAAATCTGGCCCTGCAGGCAGAAAATCGCTGGCAGCATCGGGAAACCCGGCTACTGAAAGGCAGCCGGGCACTGATCGTGGGCGCCGGCTCCATCGGTCGGGAAGTGGCCACGGTGCTGCGAGCCATGGGCATGGAGGTGATCGGCACCGCCCGGCGCGCTCGCCAGGACAGCGCCTTTGACCGGGTCCATCGCCAACAGGACCTGCCCGCCCTGCTCGGCGATGCGGACTATGTAGTGATTACCGCACCGCTGACCCCAGACACCGAAGGCCTGTTTGATGCCGCCCAGTTCCGGCGCATGAAACCCGGCGCTGTGTTGGTCAATGTGGGCCGCGGCGCCATCGTCAGCACCGACGCCCTGTTCCAGGCCCTGCAGACCGGTCGCCTGGGCGGCGCCGCCCTGGATGTGTTCGAACAGGAACCCCTGCCCGCCGACCACCCCCTGTGGGACCAGCCCAATGTGATGCTCTCCGCACACATGGCCGGGGATTTCATCGGCTGGCGGGCGGCCCTGGGACAGCAGTTTGTCGACAACTTTCACCGCTGGCGCCGAAACCAGCCGCTGATCAACCCGGTGAACAAGGAATACGGCTATGTAAGCAGTAGCTAAGTCCGACTGTGGAGGAAGAGCTTGATGAGCAAGGAAGTATTGACCATGAGCGCCCTGGCGCTGAAAACCGCCTACCAGACCGGCGCCCTGTCCCCGGTGGAGGTATGCAATACCCTGCTGGATCATGTGGAGCAACATGACCAGGCGCTCAACGCCTGGTGCCTGATTGATCGGGATACCACCCTGCAATGGGCCCGCGAGTCCGAGCAACGCTATCTCGATGGCAATAGCAAAGGCCTGCTGGATGGCGTGCCGGTGGGCGTAAAGGATGTCTTCCTGACCCCCATGTGGCCAACGTTGAAAGGGTCTCGCACCATCGACCCGGCCTCCACCCTGGAAAAGCGCTCTCCCGCCGTGGCGGCGCTGGAACGCAACGGCTATGTGCCTCTGGGCAAGACCACTACCCCGGAATTCGGCTGGAAAGGGGTCACCGACAGCCCCCTGTGCGGTCCCACCAATAATCCCTGGAACCCGGCCAAGACTCCCGGCGGCAGCAGTGGCGGCAGCGCCGCGGCGGTCTCGGCGTGCATGGCACCGATGGCCCTGGGTACCGATGCCGGTGGCTCCATCCGTATTCCTGCGGCGTTTTGCGGCATCGTCGGCCACAAGCCCACCTTCAGCGAAGTCCCCCACTGGCCGGCCAGCCCCTTCGGCACCCTGGCCCACGCCGGCCCCATGACCCGCACCGTGGCCGACGCAGCCTTGATGATGCAGGTGCTTACCGAAGCGGATCCCCGCGACAGCCTTGCAGCCCCGCGCCGCAACACCGACTATCTGGCCGCGCTGCACCAGCCCATGAAAGGGCTGCGCATCGCCCTGAGCACCACCCTGGGTTACGTGGATGTGAATCCGGACATCGAGAAAGCGGTTCTCGAGGCTGGCAAGGTATTCGAGGCCCTGGGCGCCACAGTCACCGAGGCAGACCCGGGCTTCAGCAACCCGCTTGCCGCCTTCAGCCACCTGTTCTACAGCGGCGCCGCCAACGCCATGCGCGATCTTGGAGAGCGCCAGCGCAATCAGATGGACCCGGCCCTGGTGGAAGTGGCCAGGAAGGCGGAGAAACTGTCCATGCTGGATTATCTGGGTGCCATGAACGAACGCATGGCAGTCAGTGAACGCATGGCCCTGTTCCACACCAAGTACGATCTGCTGATCACCCCAACCCTGCCCCTTGATGCTTTTGACACCAACCGGGAGGTGCCGGTGGACTGGCCCAGCACCCGCTGGCCCACCTGGACGCCCTTTACCTATCCATTCAACCTGACCGGCCAGCCGGCCCTGTCTGTGCCCCTGGGGCTCACCGGCAACGGCCTACCCATGGGGCTGCAGATTGTCGGCGCGCGCTTCGATGATGCCCGGGTACTGGCCGCCGGCCACGCCTTTGAACAGGCGCAGCCGTTTACCCAGTTGCCGCCGTTGATGCAGATCTAACCACCCACTGCAGGAGCGTCGCTGGCGGCGCGATAACCATTGCCGGAATCGCGCCGCCAACGACGCTCCTGCAGCGAGGGGGACCGCAAACAAGGAGTACAGAATGGGCAATATCAATCTGGATACGGATTTCTACGAAAGCGAAGACCCGATCTGGAATCCGGCGCTGCTCACCATCCCGGTGCCGGGCATTCGCCGTATGGTGAATCTGGCCTCGGACCTGGAAGACGTGATTCACCTGTCCATCGGCCAGCCGGATTTCAAGCCGCCCGGTCATGTGATCCAGGCCGGCGTGGATGCCCTGAATGCGGGCCAGACCGGTTACACCATGGACGCCGGCCTGCCGGAACTGCTGGAAGCGCTGGCGGACTACTACAGTGAGCGCAGCCAACGGCCTTTGTCGCCGGAAAACATCATGGTCACCACCGGCGCCACCGAAGCCATATATCTGGCCCTCACTGCCACTTCGGCACCGGGCCGGGAATTTATCGTGCCGGATCCTTCCTTCATGCTCTACGGCCCGCTGATCCGCATGAACGGCGGCACCGTCCACGCGATTCCCACCCGCGCGGAAAACAACCACCAGCTGGACCCACAGGAAGTCATCGACGCCATGGGGCCCAACACCTTTGCGGTGATCCTCAACTCCCCCAGCAACCCTACCGGCACGCTCTATCCGCGGGAAACCGTGGAAGCCATTGTCGAGGAAGCCGCCTACCGTGGCATTCATGTGATCAGCGACGAGGTCTACGACCACCTGATCTACGATGGCAAGGAATACCCCAGCGTACTGTCCTGCTGCTCGGACCTGGATCATGTGATGGTGATCAGCAGCTTTTCGAAAACCTTTTCCATGGCCGGCATGCGCATCGGCTGGCTGATCGGCAGTCAGGGCGCCATCAAGAAACTGCGCCGCTACCACATGTTCACCACCACCGTGGCCAACACGCCCTGCCAGTGGGCCGGGGTCGCCGCCCTGCGCGGCAGTCGTAACTTTATCGACACCATGGTGGAGGAATACCAGCATCGCCGGGACCGGCTGGTGGAACTGGTGGGCCAGACCCCACACCTGACCGGCTACCGCCCGGACGGCGCCTTCTACCTGTTCCCATCCCTGCCGGAAGGCGTGGACGGCGCCAACGTGGCCCTGAAACTGCTGCGCGAAACCGGCGTCTGCACCATCCCCGGCGACACCTTCGGCGAAGCCGGCAAGCACGCCCTTCGCATCAGCTATTCCACCTCCCTGGACCAGATCGAGGAGGCGTTCGAGCGCATCATCCCGTGGATGAAAAAACAGAACTTCGGGTAAAGGGCTCGCCTGCGAACATACCTGCAGGGCACAGAAGGCTCCTATTGCGATGTTGAAAGCATCCGCCGACCTAAAACCAAAAAGCCGCGAAAATTCGCGGCTTTTTGGTTTTAGCTATTAACTATTCACTGTTAACTATTCACTGCCTTTATGGTGTTTCATCCAGCTCTTCCGGTTCCGGAATCAGGAAGTCTTCCTTGTCGACCTTCATCATGAACAGGATGTTAGTCACCACGTAGATGGAGGAGTAAGTCCCCACCAGAACACCCACGATCAGCGCTTCAGAAAACGCCTTCATCACTTCACCGCCGAAGAAGAACAGGGCGACCAGCACCAACAGGGTGGTTAAAGAAGTATTGATGGTTCGCGTCATGGTCTGGTTCACCGCACCATTGATAATGGCTTGCGGATCCGTTTCCCGGGTATTGCGAAACTCGTCGCGAATCCGGTCCGCCACCACAATGGAGTCGTTCAGTGAGTAACCGATCAGCGCCAACACCGCCGCCAACACCGTCAGATCAAACTGCCATTGCAGCAGTGAAAACAGGCCCAGCACGATGATCACGTCGTGGAACAGCGCCACCACCGTGGCCACACCGAACTTGTTGGAAAAGCGGAACCAGACGTAGAGCATCATCAGCCCCAGCGCCAGCAACATGGCGGTGCCGGATTCATCGCGCAGCTCATCGCCCACTTGCGGGCCGACAAACTCCACTTTCAGCAATTCCAGATCACTGTTGCCCGCCTTGAGCGCGTCGAACACTACATAGCCGATCTTGTCCGCATCCACGCTGTCCTTGGGCGCCACACGGATATTCACTTCCTTGGGCGAGCCATAATGCTGAACCACCGCATCACCAAAACCCGCTTCGGTCAGGTCAGCCCGGGTCTGGGACAGTGACACATCCACCGGGCTTTTCACCACGATGGTGGTGCCGCCGGTGAAATCCAGGCCCAGGTTCAGGCCACGGGTCACCAACAGAATCACTGAGATGACCACCAGCGCAATGGACAGAATGCCCAGCGGTTTCCGGGCAGCCATGAAATTGATGTTCATTTCTTCCTTACTCATCGCCATCACCGCCTCAGATACTCAGTTTGGCCGGTGCACGGGCACCGCGACCGTAGATCATTTCCACCATGGCACGGGTGCCGATGATAGACGTGAACATGGAAGTGAGAATGCCGATGAACAGGGTTACCGCGAACCCCTGTACCGACCCGGTACCGGCAGCAAACAGGATCACCGCCACGATCAGGGTGGTGATATTGGCATCCAGAATGGTGGTAAAAGCCTTGCCGTAGCCTTCTTCAATGGCTTGCAACGGTTTAAGGCCCCGACGCAGATCTTCTTTCACCCGCTCGAAAATCAGCACGTTGGCATCCACCGCCATCCCCACGGTCAGCACGATACCGGCGATGCCGGGCAGGGTCAGGGTGGCACCGGGAATCAGTGACATGATGCCAACGATGATTACCAGGTTACCCAGCAGAGCCACATTGGCCACCAGCCCGAATACCTTGTACCAGACCGCCATGAAGATCAGCACCAGGGCCAGCCCCAGCGCCATGGATTTGAGACCGGCTTCGATGTTTTCCGCCCCCAGGCTTGGTCCCACGGTACGCTCTTCGACAATACTCACAGGCGCCGCCAGCGAACCGGCTCGCAGCAGCAGAGCCAGCTCTGAGGCTTCCGCAGGATTATCCAGGCCGGTGATGCGGAAGCGACTGCCCAGAGTATCCTGAATGGTCGCCACGTTGATCACGTACTTCTCCGTGGTGCTGACCATCTTGTCCACGGTATTGCCATCGGCATCGATGGATTTCTGCACATCGGTTTTCGTTTCGATGAACAGCACGCCCATGGGATTACCCACATTCTTGCCGGTGATGCGTTGCATACGCTTGGCACCATCGCCATCCAGCGTCACGTTCACCTCCGGTGAACCGTTCTGCTGGTCGAAGCCCATGCGCGCATCAATCACCTGATCACCGGTGGCAATCTTGGACTTGCTCAGTGCGACAATACGGCCTTCCTGCCCCTTGAAGGGGAAGAACTCCAGCCCCGGCGGCGCCACCCCGGTGCGCAGGCGGGCAGACGACACACTGTTATCCACCAACCGGAACTCCAGGGTAGCGGTACGGCCGAGAATCCGGCGAGCCTGGGAGGCATCCTGAATCCCCGGCAGCTGCACGACGATACGATCAGACCCCTGACGCTGCACCACGGCTTCCGCCACACCCAGTTCGTTGACCCGCTTGTTCAGGGCGGTGCGGTTCTGATCCACCGCGTAGTCCTGCATTTCCTTGAGCGCACTGTCATTCAGCGTCAGCACCACTTCCGGGCTGTCACTGGCAGGCTTCATGGCAAAGTTTTCCAGCGCCCGACGCAACGGCGCCCGGGCCGCATCTGCAGCCACCTGGTCGGCAAAGGTGGCAGTAATCGTGGTGCCATCAACCTCCACACTGCGATAGCGAACCCCGGCATCGCGCAGGGTCAGCTTGGCATTCCCGGCCCAGGCTTCCATGCGGCTGGTCACCACTGCGTCCATATCCACCTGCAGCAGGAAGTGCACCCCGCCACGCAGATCCAGGCCCAGGTTCATGGGGCTGGCGCCCACAGCTCGCAGCCATTGAGGAGTGGTGGCTGCCAGGTTCAAGGCCACCACATAGTTATCACCCAGCAGGTTGGAGGCGATCTCCCGGGCACGGAGTTGTGCTTCAGTATCACCCAGACGCACCAGCAGAGAGGTACCGACGACCTCACCAGGGCCGGGGTTCAGATCGGCATCCTCCAGAGCACCCAGTACCCGCTGGCGGGCCACATCGGTAACCTCACCACCAGCTTCGGCGTGGCTGATCTGGATGGCAGGCGCATCGGGATACAGATTGGGGAGCGCATAAAGGCCGCAGACAATCAGTGCGGTCAGTAGCAGGAAAAATTTCCAGCGGGGGTAGCGGGTCATAATTCTTTCCGGTGTTGCCGGTTCTTTGGGCTGGGAATTGAAAGCACGGCGCCTTCAACCCCTTGGCAATACAGGCATTGCGAAGCCTGCAAAGAGCCCCGTACTCGACGGGGCTGACCGTTGTTATTAGATGGACTTGATGGTGCCTTTGGGCAGGGTTGCCTGGACGCTGCCTTTCTGCAGTTTGATTTCCAGGTTATTGCTGATTTCCACCACCACGAAGTCATCGGTGACCTTGCTGATGCGGCCCAGAATGCCGCCGCTGGTGACCACTTCATCACCCTTGCTCAGGCTTTCCACCAGGTTCTTGTGTTCCTTGGCCCGCTTCTGCTGAGGGCGAATCAGGAAGAAGTAAAACACCACCATCATCACTACCAGCATGATCAGCTCCACACCGCCAGGGCCGGCAGGCGCAGCAGCATACGCCGGGGAGATCAGGGCCGTGGCCAACAGGGCCAGGATGGAACGCATTGCGATTTTCATTGATTACTCCAGTTTCAAATAACTACAGCGCAGGGGTTTGTTGGCCACGCGCCGCATAGAAGTTGTCCACAAAGGCGGACAATGTACCCCCTTCAATGGCCCCCCGCAATCCAGCCATCAGGCGCTGATAATAACGCAGGTTATGGATGGTATTGAGTTGAGAGCCCAGCATTTCGTTGCAGCGATCCAGGTGATGCAGATAGCTGCGGGAGAAATGCTGGCAGGTATAGCAGTCACAGTCCGCCTCCAGGGGAGCCAGATCGTGACGATGCCGGGCGTTGCGGATTTTCACCACGCCTTCGGCGGTAAACAGGTGGCCATTGCGGGCATTGCGGGTGGGCATCACGCAATCGAACATGTCCACGCCGCGCCGGACCGCCTCGACGATGTCATCCGGCTTACCCACACCCATCAGGTAGCGTGGTCGGTCTGCAGGCATGTGCGGCGTCAGATTACCCAGGGTGCGCAGCATTTCTTCCTGGGGCTCGCCCACGCTCAGGCCACCCACGGCGTAGCCGTCAAAGCCGATATCCACCAGCCCGGTCAGGGACTCCTGACGCAGGTTGTCGTACATGCCGCCCTGGACAATGCCGAAACAAGCCGCATCATTCCCTTCGTGAGCGTCTTTCGAGCGTTGCGCCCAGCGCAGGGACAGCTCCATGGAATCCCGGGCCTGCTTTTCCGTGGCCGGGAAAGGCGTGCATTCATCAAAGATCATGCAGATATCGCTGCCCAGGGAGCGTTGCACCTGCATGGCCTTTTCCGGGGTCAGTTCTACCCGATCACCATTGATGGGGTTCTTGAACACCACCCCCTGCTCGGAAATCTTGCGCATCTCGCCCAGGCTGAACACCTGAAAGCCGCCGGAATCGGTGAGGATCGGCTTGTCCCACTGCATGAAACCGTGCAGGGAGCCGTGGGCCTCGATCACTTCGGTGCCCGGGCGCAGCATCAGGTGGAAGGTATTGCCCAGGCAGATCTCGGCGCCGGTATCGGCCAGATCCTTCGGCAACATGCCCTTGACGGTGCCATAGGTACCCACCGGCATGAACGCCGGAGTCTGGATAGTACCGCGCGGAAAGGTGATCTGCCCGCGTCGGGCGGCGCCGTCAGTGGCGCTGAGAGAAAACTGCATTCGAGACATTCAACGCCCCTCTGCGGGAGGCATATCCACCCGCTCAATAAACATGGCATCGCCATAACTGAAAAAGCGGTACTGCGCGTCGATGGCCGCCTGATAGGCCTCCATCACCCGGTCTCGCCCGGCAAAAGCACTCATCAGCATCAGCAGGGTGGATTTGGGCAGATGGAAATTGGTCACCAGGCAATCCACCAGCCGGAACCGGTAGCCCGGATAGATAAAGATATCGGTCTCCCCTTGCCCCGCCATCAAGCCACCGGACTGACTGGCCGCTTCCAGGGCACGCAGCGCCGTGGTGCCCACCGCCACAACCCGGCCACCCCGGGCATGGGCCTGTGCCACCTGCTCCACCAGTGAGTCGGGGATCTGGTAACGCTCACTGTGCATGTGGTGGTCTTCCACCTTGTCCACACGCACCGGCTGAAAGGTGCCAGCTCCTACATGGAGGGTGACGAAACCGATATCAACCCCATATTGCTCCAGGGCCGCCAGCATCTCGTCATCGAAATGCAGGCCTGCAGTGGGGGCAGCCACCGCCCCCGGTCTCACGGGCATAGACGGTCTGGTAGCGTTCCATGTCACCGGCTTCATCGGGCCGGTCGATATAGGGTGGCAGCGGCACATGACCGATACGCTCCAGCGCCGCCAACAGGGTATCGCAACCGTGAAACTGAAGAATGAACAGGGCATCGCGGCGGCCGGTTACCTGGGCACGTACGCCTTCTTCAAACTGCAGCCAGGAACCCGGCTTCGGCGACTTGGAGGCACGCACATGGGCCAGGGCCTCATGATCATCCACCACCCGCTCAATCAGCACTTCCACCTTGCCGCCGCTTTCCTTCTGACCAAACAGGCGGGCAGGAATCACCCGGGTATCATTGAAAATCAACAGGTCACCGGGGCGCACATGGGAGAGCAGATCCGGGAATTGTTGGTGCTGAAGGGCGTCCCGGGTCAGTGCCAACAGGCGGGCATCACGACGCTCGGCGGGAGGATGGCGGGCAATCAGCCCATCAGGGAGAACAAAATCAAAATCGTCGACGTTCACGTACTGTACCGGCACGGAAGCTATAAGGGGAGGCAAGGATACCTGCTCTGCCACGAGGAAAAAACCGTAACCCGCCTATCAATCGCCGCAGGGACTTGCCTGCAAGCGAACCGCGACACCGGTTCAGCTGCAAGCAGCCTCCTACAGGCGGGATCCAGTCAGGTGTTTTTCGGTTTCTTGGGCAATTCTACCGTGGCGGTGGCGGACAGGCGGTCATGCAGAGTCTGATGAGGCGCGATCAGCACCACCAGATAACCGGCGCCAAATGCCCCCCAGGAGACGAAGGCCCCCAGGAAGCGAACCAGGGTCTGCCACAGCCTGACTGGACCACCCCGGTAATCCCGAACCTGCAACCGCCAGGCACGCATGCCCAGGGTCTGACCGCCGCGCATCCAGAACCAGGCGTAGAACAGCCAGGTTTCCACCAACAACAGGGGCAACAGAATGCCCTTCAGGTAACCGGGCGCCGCACGGGTAACACCGTTGATGGATTCTTCCGGCAATCCGGTATGGGGATACACCAGCACAAAAATACCCGCCGTCACGAACCACAAGGCCATCACCAGAAAACCGTCATAGACCAACGCCATCAGACGTTTGAGCAAACCGGCAGGTTGCAGCTTTTCCATCAGGTCACTCCCTTTCAGGGGCGGGCGGCTTGCATCTTTGCGCCTGCTGCGCCCATAAAAAAGCCCGCACAAAGCGGGCTTTTTTATTCGTCTGGTACCAGAGGCCGGACTTGAACCGGCACGCCCGCGAAGGCAACGGATTTTGAATCCGTCGTGTCTACCAATTCCACCACTCTGGCAGTGGTGCGCGAGTATACCAGCAGATGACGGCTTTGCCAGCCTTAGACAGATATTTGTCTACTCTTAATGCTCATCGGCGGACACTTTTATCGCTGTCACATTATCCCGGCTACCGGCATCGAGGGCTGCCTTGAGGATGGCCGATTCGCTGGCCCCTTCCGTCAGCAAGCGCGTCAAGTCGCCCACCGTGAGCACTGAATGCACCCCGTCCGTGGTCAGCAAAAACTGTTGGTTCGCTGAAATATCGAAACGCGCCTGCTCCAGTTCGAGCATGTCGCCATTGCCGATAGCCTGGTAGATCACATGGGCACGGGGGTGTGACATGGCCTGGCGCTCATCAATGTCCCCCGCATCCACCAGGGCCTGCACCGGGGTATGGTCCCGGGTCAGCATGACGGCATCCTTGCCGGCATGGCGGTAAAGCCGGGCATCGCCGGACCACAACACTGCAGCTTCATCCCGATAGATCAGCAACACCACCACGGTGGCGCCCATGGGCTTGCTGCCCAAATGCAAGGCGGCATGGTGGCGAATGGCGAGGTTAGCGCTCTGCAGTGCGAACTCCACGGCCATCAGCCGGTGAGCGATACCGCCCCCCAGCGTTACAGCGTCAAGGGATTCTCGAACAATAGTGGCGGCCAGATCACCGGCATCGTGCCCCCCCATGCCATCGATTACCGCCCAGAGCCCTTCGTCGTCCCGGCAAACCAGGGTGTCTTCGTTGGCAGGCCGGCGCCCTTTATGGGTGCGTCCCTGCCCCCTCCAGACTGTCATTATTAGCGGACCCGTTGCAGTAGCCAGACACCCAGGATCAGACACAGTGCCGGGGGCACAACCGCCGCCATCAATGGTTCGGTATGAAATACCAGCGATAATTGGCCAAAGAACTGCTGGCCGTAATGAAAGATCAGCCCAGCCACAATCCCCGCCGTCAGGCGCAGGCCCATGGTCACCTCTCGCAGTGGACCAAACACAAACGAAATGGCAATCAACACCATTCCGATGGTGGCCAGCGGCATGAACAGCTTCTGCCAGAAACTGAGCATGTAGTCGGCGGTTTCCAGCCCCTGACGCTTCAGGTAATCGGTGTATTCAAGCAGCTTGGCCATGGCCAGATGATCCGGCTCCAGTACCACAATGCTGAGCAGTTGCGGGGTCAGTTTGGTTTGCCACTGAGCGTTGTCGCGGTTGAATATTTCAGCGCCCTCATCGGAAAGTCGGGTTCCCTTGATGCCCTCCAATGACCAGTAATCCCCCTGGTAAATCGCCCGCTCCACAAACTGGGTTTCTACCAGTTTGTGATTATCATCAAAACGATAACGGGTCAGCCCGTAGAGCACGCCATTAGGTTGCACCGCATTGATATGGATAAACTCTGCGCCTTCCCGGTGCCAATAACCGTATTTGGAACGTAGCGCCTCGCCACCCCCCTCGGCCATGGAACGGTTACTCTGCGCCACCTGTTCCGAATAAGGGGTCAGATACTCACCGAGAGGGATGGACAGGAGAATCAGCAGGAAAACCGGGCGCAACACCAGCCAACTTACCTTCAGCGTAGAAACACCGGAGGCCCGAATCACCGACAACTCACCACTATTGGCCAGCAAGCCCAGGCCGATCAGCGTGCCCAGCAAAATCGCCATTGGCAGATATTCGTGCACCCGGCGCGGCGTTGTCGTGAGGATAAACTGCAGGGCCTGCATGGCCTGGTAATCACCACGCAGGCCTTCCAGTTCGTAAATAAACCCGAACAGACAATCCAGGCCTACGATAATGCCAAGGATGGCAAGGGTGGGTATCAGCACCGCCCGCCAGAAGTAGCGTTTCAACAGTCTCACGCCCGCCTCCTGCGACGGAAAATCCGCCCACCGAAATACAACAGAAACACCACCACCACGGCTACCAAATGCACCCAGCCGGTATGCAGATACCAGGGCAATGCCCCCTCATGATCCTCAATGGCACTACGTGTCACCAGCAGCATACCCACATACAGCATGTAGCCCAGCACCGCCGGGATCAGCCGGTAAAAGCGCCCCTGGCGCGGATTGACCCGGGCCAGCGGAATCGCCGCCAGTGCCATAATCGGTACGGTAAGAATGAGGGAAATACGCCACTGCAGTTCAGCCATGGCATCGCGACTATTGTCTCGTTCCTCGATCAATTCCGCGGTCGGCCGGCCACGGACCTTGGGAGGGCGACTGTCGGTACGCTCCTTGCCGATCCGTACCCGCGCTTCCTTGAAGCCGATTTCTTTATAGTCGCTCCGGCCCGGCTTGCCCTGATACTGGAAACCTTCTGTCAGCAGCAGATAACTGATGCCATCCTCCTGAACCAGCTTGCCGCTCTTGGCCCATACCGTCAGCAGGCGATCCGCTTCACCCCGGGCCTGGAAACGGGCATCTGCCACAAACACATTCTCCAGCACCCCTTTTTCCCGGTTCATCTGTTCCGCATAGGTGGCACGCTGGGTATTGCTGGAGCCCTTTACATGGAAGCGTCCCGGGGTGAGCAGCTCCAGCACAGAGCGGTCCTTCTGCTCTTCAAAAATGCGATTGACCTCCGCATCCCCGCGAGGTGTCACATAGAGGGAAAACATGGCCACCAGGGTGGTAGCCATGAGAATCGGCAGTATCAGGGAACGAACAATCCGGCTATTGCCTTGGCCACCGGCCTGCAGCACCACCATCTCGTTGTCCATATGCATGCGCCCGAGCACCAGCAGCAGGCCGATATAGAGACTCAGGGGAACGATCATCTGCAGAAATTCCGGCATCCGGAACGCCATTACCAGGAACAGTGCATCAGCGGCGATTTCACCGGCGGCGGCCTCTGCGAGGTATTTGATGAAGCGTCCACTGACCAGCACCATCACCAGAATAAAGGTGACCATGACGGTGGTCATGAAGACTTGCCGGTTAATATAACGGTGAAGAATCAAGGGCTGGCCCACTCATCCTTGTCTGCAAAAAGGCACCGACGCCTGAAACGGCAGGGCTGAGAGCCTGCGGCACCGGCACATACCGCG
The DNA here is from genome assembly GCF_019431375.1 of Alcanivorax sp. Classification (NCBI taxonomy): domain Bacteria; kingdom Pseudomonadati; phylum Pseudomonadota; class Gammaproteobacteria; order Oceanospirillales; family Alcanivoracaceae; genus Alcanivorax; species Alcanivorax sp. The sequence continues at coordinate 3,545,767 of NZ_CP080267.1, read as the reverse complement.
CGGGCAACCGGACCTTCAGGTACCTGCGGCAGCAGTGAATGGGCCCTAGTGTAACTGACTGGCCGGCCAAGGTGATAATGATGCGAAGCGAAATACCAACGATGGTGGCAGCTTCACCAGCAAAATGATCGGCCTTGCTGCTGCACTCCGATTGCGTTTGACTGCCGAACAGCCCAATATTTCACTGTTTTTTGCACTGGCAACCCGTTTTGCCGCGTGTCATACCTTGATTGATTTGGAGACAGCATGGACTTCGCAGTAAGCAACAGGCCCCTGGACAAATTCAAAGCCGACGCGCTGATTCTGGTGCTGGGCAAGAACGGCGATCTCCCCGAGACGCTGCCGGAGAGCACCCGCGACCAGCTTACCCGTTTCATCAAGGCCGGCGATTTTGACGGCAGCAAGGGCCAGATGAGCTGGCTGCATCAACCGGAAGGCCTGAGCGCCGCACGAGTGCTGCTGGTCGGCAGGGGCGACAAGCCACTTTCCGACATCCAGTGGCAGGACCTGCTTCGCAGCACCGTGAAAACGGTCAGCAAGGCACCGGTCAAACACGCACTCTGGCTGTTCGATGCCGACCTGTCACAGAGCCTGGAATGGCAGGCGCGGGAAGGCACCCGAGTGGCGGAAGAAAGCACCTACCGTTTCGACCAGTACCGCAGCAAACCGGCTCCGGGCAGCAAACTGGCCAAGTGGACCTTCTGGCATGCGGAAAAGGATGCCGCCCTGAGCAAGGCCAGCAAAATCGGCAAGGGCGTGGCCAGCGGCGTCAACCTGGCCCGCGACCTGGGCAACCTGCCCCCCAACGACTGCTACCCGGAATACCTGAGCGGCGTGGCCCGCGACCTGGGCAAGCAATACGACAAACTCACCGTGAAGGTGATCAGCCAGGCCCAGGCTGAAAAGATGGGCATGGGAGCCTTCGTTGCCGTGGCCAAGGGCTCCGAACGCCAAGGCCAGATCATCGTCATGGAATACAAGGGAGCCAAACCCACCAAGCAAGGGCCTGTGGCCCTGGTCGGCAAGGGCATCACCTTTGATACCGGCGGCATTTCCCTGAAGCCCGGCGCCAACATGGACGAGATGAAATACGACATGGGCGGCGCCTCCAGCGTGTTCGGCAGCGTCAAGACGGTATGCGAGCTCGACCTGCCCATCCATCTGGTGGCCGTGATTGCAGCAGCGGAAAACATGCCCGACGGGCGTGCGTCCCGCCCCGGCGATATCGTCAAGACCCTGTCCGGGCAGACCGTGGAAATCCTCAACACCGACGCCGAAGGCCGGCTGGTGCTGTGCGACGCTCTCACCTATGTGCAGCAGAAGCACAAGCCGCACACCGTTATCGACGTGGCCACCCTCACCGGTGCCTGCGTGGTTGCCCTGGGCGCCCACGCCCAGGCGGTATACAGCAACGACGATGACCTCAGTCAGGCTTTGCTGGCCGCCGGCCAGCAAACCGGCGACCGCGGCTGGCCCATGCCTCTGTGGGACGAGTACCAGAGCCAGCTGGACAGCCCCTTCGCCGACATGCAGAACATCGGTGGCCCCAAAGCTGGCTCCATCACTGCGGCCTGCTTCCTGTCCCGCTTTGCCAAAGACGTGAAATGGGCCCATCTGGATATCGCTGGCACCGCCTGGATCAGCGGCGGCATGAGCAAAGGCGCCACCGGCCGGCCGGTACCCATGCTGACCCGCTACCTGATGGACCAGTGCTGATTCGTCTCAAACATTCGCGGCGCGCCCCCGGGCGTGCCGCGCTTTATGTAATGACACGGGCCTCCCATGACTGAAGTCACTTTCTACCTGAGCAACAAGGCCGGCGATGGCGTCCGCCAGGCCCTGGCTTGGCGCATTGCTGACAAGGCCCAGAAACAGGGCCGCCTGGTCTATATTCATTGCCGGGATGCGGACCATGCACGACAACTGGACGACCAGTTCTGGCAAGCTCCTTCCGCTGGCTTCCTTCCCCATGCAATCCAGCAGCAAGGGGACGCGCCAGTCATTCTGGGCCACGGCGGAGACCCCGGCGATCACCACGATGTGTTGATCAACCTGACCGATCAGGTGCCGGATTTTGCCTCCCGTTTCCAGCGGGTTGCAGAGATGATCAGCGGCGCCGAGAATGAAAGACAGGCTGGGCGCGAGCGATTCCGCTTTTACCGTGAGCGGGGCTTCCCGGTCACCACCCACGAACTGGGCTGAACACCCCACGGACACCACCATGAGCGACCGGGAGTCACGCAAAAAAGAGCTTCTCAAAGAGCTTGGCGATGTGCAGTCCCTGCTGGACGATGCCGAGACGGCGCCACCACGCTCCCCATCCGATCGCAGTGCCCTGGATCGGGAACAGATCCGCAAGCTGGCCAGCGAACGAAGCAACCCCTTTCTCGGCACCCCGGCGCCTGCCCCACAGGGCAATCCGGCTCCGGCAACTGTTGCACCAACACCCTCTGCGGCCCGCCCATCGCTGAACAATGCCGATATTGATGCGGTGATTGACGAGCTGGTGGCTGAGGCCCTGCCGAAACTGGAAAAGGCCCTGCGCCTGAAGCTGCGCGCCGCCCTGCGCAAAAAGTCGTAAGTCCTCGCTTTCCCGGATACCCCCTCACCTGGCTCCGGCAACCGGGTTTTCCCGCAACCCGCGACGCCGCCGCCCTGCTCCGCTATAATTCGCCCTCATTTTTTACTGGTTTAGAAGCGGACTCATGGACAAGACTTATCAACCCGATCGCATCGAACAGGCCTGGTACGAAAACTGGGAAAAAGCCGGTTATTTCAAGCCGTCCGGCCAGGGTGATTCCTTTTGCATCATGATTCCGCCCCCCAATGTGACCGGCAGCCTGCACATGGGCCATGCCTTCCAGGACACCATCATGGACACCCTGGTGCGCTACCGTCGCATGCAGGGCCGCAATACCCTGTGGCAGGTAGGCACCGACCATGCCGGTATTGCCACCCAGATGGTGGTGGAGCGCAAGCTGGCCGGGGAAGGCACCAACCGCCACGAACTGGGCCGTGACAAGTTCCTGGAGAAAGTCTGGGAGTGGAAAGGCGAATCCGGCGGCACCATTACCCGCCAGCTGCGCCGCATGGGCGCCAGCGTGGACTGGACCCGCGAGCGCTTCACCATGGACGACGGCCTGTCCAACGCGGTACGTGAAGTCTTTGTGCGCCTGCACAAGGAAGGCCTAATCTACCGCGGCAAGCGGCTGGTGAACTGGGACCCGACCCTGCATACCGCCATTTCCGATCTGGAAGTGGAAAACGTGGAAGAACAGGGCCACATGTGGCACTTCCGCTATCCGCTGTCCGACGGTTCCGGGCACCTGGTGGTGGCCACCACCCGCCCGGAAACCATGCTCGGTGACACCGCCGTGGCGGTGCACCCGGAAGACCCGCGCTACAAGGACATGATCGGCAAGACCATTCGCCTGCCGCTGGCAGATCGTGATATCCCCATCATTGCCGACGATTACGTGGACCCGGACTTCGGCTCCGGCTGCGTGAAGATCACCCCGGCCCACGATTTCAACGACTACGAAGTGGGCAAGCGCCACGACCTGCCGATGATCAATATTCTGACCATTGATGCAGCGCTGAATGACGAAGTACCGGAACCCTACCGCGGCATGGACCGGGTCGACGCCCGCAAGAAGGTAGTGGATGATCTGGATGCTCTGGGTCTGCTGGAAAAAGTGGCCGACCACACCCTGCAGGTGCCCCGCGGCGACCGCTCCGGCGTGGTGATCGAACCCTACCTGACCGACCAGTGGTTCGTGGCCGTGGAAGAGCTGGCCAAGCCGGCCATCGCCGCCGTGGAAAACGGCGATATCCAGTTCGTGCCGAAGAACTACGAGAACATGTATTTCTCCTGGATGCGTGATCTTCAGGACTGGTGCATCTCACGCCAGCTGTGGTGGGGCCACCGCATCCCGGCCTGGTATGACAACGACGGCAACGTCTATGTGGGCCGCAATGAAGAAGAAGTACGCGCCAATAACAACCTAGGCGATATTCCCCTGACCCAGGACGAAGACGTGCTCGACACCTGGTTCAGCTCCGCCCTATGGACCTTCTCCACCCTGGGTTGGCCGGAAGATACCGACGCCCTGCGCACCTTCCACCCCACCGATGTGCTGGTCACCGGCTTCGACATCATCTTCTTCTGGGTGGCGAGGATGATCATGATGACCCTTAAGTTCACCGATCAGGTGCCCTTCAAGAAGGTCTATGTGCATGGCTTGGTGCGTGATAACGACGGCCAGAAAATGTCCAAGTCCAAGGGCAATGTGCTCGATCCGCTGGACATGATTGACGGCATCACCCTGGATGCACTGGTGGAAAAGCGCACCAAGGGGCTGATGCAGCCGCAGAAAGAAAAGCAGATCACCAAGCGCACCCACAAGGATTTCCCGGACGGCATCAACCCCTACGGCACCGATGCCCTGCGCTTCACCTTCCTGTCGCTGGCCTCCACCGGCCGCGATATCAAATGGGACATGGGCCGTATCGAGGGCTACCGGAACTTCTGCAACAAAATCTGGAATGCCGCCCGCTACGTGATGATGAACACCGAGGGTGAAGACTGCGGTCTGAGCGGAGAGGTGGAACTGTCTCTGGCAGACCGCTGGATTATTTCGGCTCTTCAGCGCGCCGAGCGGGAAGTCAGCGAGGCCCTGGACAGCTTCCGTTTCGACGTGGCCAGCCATGCCGCCTACGAGTTCATCTGGAACGAGTATTGCGACTGGTACCTGGAACTCTCCAAGCCGGTGCTGTGGGGCGACGACTACTCCGAGGCCCAGAAGCGCGGCACCCGCCGCACCCTGGTGACCGTGCTGGAAGCCATACTGCGTCTGGCTCACCCCTTCATGCCTTTCATCACCGAAGAAATCTGGCAGAAGATCGGCCCCATGGCCGGCAAAAGCGGTCACACCATCATGCTGCAAGCCTTCCCGGCCAGCGACGCCAGCAAGATTGATGAAGAAGCGGAAACCGGCGCGGAATGGGTCAAGGCTGTCATCACTGCGGTGCGCAATATCCGTGGCGAAATGGGTATCCCCATGGGCAAGGCCCTGCCTCTGTTCCTGCATAACGGCAAGGACAGTGACAAGGCCCTGCTGGATGCCAACCGCACCTTCCTCAGCAAACTGGCCAAGCTGGAATCCATCACCTGGCTGAGCGCGGATGATTCCGCCCCGGCCTCCGCCACTGCCCTGGTCGGGGATATGGAAATTCTGGTGCCCATGGCCGGGCTAATCGACAAGGACGCAGAAATCGAACGACTGTCTAAAGAAATCGACAAACTGCGCAAGGAAGTGGGCCGCGCCGAGGTCAAACTGAAGAACCCCAAGTTTGTGGACAAGGCGCCCCAGGCAGTGGTTGACAAGGAAAAGGCCAAACTGGACGACTACCGTTCCCAGCAGGCCAAGCTCGAAGAGCAGCTGGAAAAAATCAAATATCTGTAACCGGTAACGGAAGGCCATCATGGATGATCCCCGCCGCGCCCGCATACTTGCCTGCGCCCAGGAAGTCTTCGCCAACGAAGGCTTCCGCAGCGCCGAGGTGAAAACCATTGCCGTGCAGGCTGGCGTGGGCAAGGCCACCATCTACAAGTTTTTTCCCTCCAAAGACGCCCTGCTGCTGACCATCGTGGAGGAAAACCTCAACACCATCCGCGACATCATTTTTGCCGACCTGATGAGCACGATTCCGCCCCTGCAACGGCTGGAAAACCTGTGCCGCAACGTGGCCCACTACCTGGAACAGAACCAGAATTTCTCCCGGGTGCTGATTCAGGAAGCCTCGGGATTTCATGGGCGATATCCAGCGCCAGTATCTGACCCTGATGGAACAGAACCTGCCGGTGGCAGATGCCTTCTTCAAGGAACTGCGAAAGGATGGCTACTTTGTAGCCTTGCCAACCCGCGATACCATCCTGATGATGGTGAATTTGGTGGTGGGCACCACCTACACTTGGGCGCTCACCGGCGAAGGCAGCCTGGAACAACAAGCCGCAGACTATATGAAGGTGTTGATCCGCGGCCTACGATAAACACGAGAACAGGACGAGATCATGCGCATTCTGATAGCCCTGACAGCACTGCTGTCCTTTTCCCTGTCGCAAGCCGCCTCCTCGACGATATCCTTTCCGCCCCACACCGCAGCGCAGAAGAGAAAGCCCGCGACGACTACCGGCATCCGGTGCAGACCCTGGATTTTTTCGGAGTGAAAAAGGACATGACCGTGGTGGAAGTCTGGCCCGGCGCCAAGGGCTGGTACACCGCCATTCTCGCACCCTACCTGCGCGAGGATGGCACCTTTTACGCCGCCCAGTTTCCGCCGGACAGTGACATCAGCTATTACACCCGCTCACTGACCCTGTTCAAGGCGCACCTGACGAAACACCCGGCTCTCTACGATCAGGTCCGCATCACCCATCTATATCCGCCAGCCTACAGCGACATTGCCCCCGCAGGCACCGCCGATCGGGTGCTCACGTTCCGCAATGTGCATAACTGGGCCAAGGCAGGCAAGACGGAAGCGGTCTTTGCCAGCTTCTTCAAGGCTCTGAAACCCGGTGGCATTCTTGGCGTAGTAGAACATCGTGCGCCGGAGGGACGCTCACTGGAAGAGCAGATTGAAAGCGGCTACATGACCGAAAGCTATGTGATCGCACAGGCAGAGAAAGCCGGCTTCCATCTGGCAAAACAGTCGGAAATCAACGCCAACCCGCAGGACAGCGCCGACCACCCCGCCGGGGTATGGACGCTGCCACCGTCATTGCGGCTGGGTGATCAGGACAGGGAGAAATATCTGGCGATCGGGGAGAGTGATCGCATGACGCTGAAATTCGTGAAGCCAGAATAAAACCGGCAACACCATTACAGACTCAGGATGCCGGGCGTTCCAGCATGCCCGGCGTTACCTCTCCGAGCACCAGGGATTCGGCAATGCCGATGGCGACCTTCTCGCACAGGTCCAGTCGCTCCTGGGAAAAGCCGCCATCCTCGAAGATATACAGGGAATAGTTTTCCAGCATCCACAGCATGGTTCGGAACACCAGGGGCTCATAGCTCTTGCCGGTGTAACGGCTAATCTGGGCAGTGAGCACCTCGGAGGCAATATCCTGGGCCCGGATCCGGTGAGGCGCCAGTGCAGAGGCCGAGGAGCGCGCCTCTTCCATCATCAGCTTGATGATCGGCCCCATACTTACGTGGTAGTCAAAGTAAACCTTGGTGGTATTACGGATGATGTCACGGGCCGAAGAAGCCTGCTTCACCTCCTTGTGGAAGTGCAGCAGCATATTGTCCACAAAGATGCGATAGATGCTTTCCAGCACGTCCATCTTGTTACGGAAATACTTGTAGAAGGTACGTCGGGACACATCGGAAGCATCCAGCAGATGCTGCACAGTGGTGCGCTGCAGACCCCGCTGGGCAAACACCTGCATGGAGTGGATCAGAATTTCCGACCGGGCCTGGGAGCGCTGCCCCCCCTCTTCCCGGGCGTGCACCTCCAGCACCTGATTCACCACCTGGCGGATCGCATCGATGTCACTGCTTGAATTCTGCACCTGACAAATACCCCTCAGAATGTATACTTGTGCGCTAGCTTAACTAACGGCCATGGCAGAGTAAACACTGAGTTTATCCTACGCCATGACCGTTCCGCTCACGGCCCCACCACGGGCCCCTCGTTTCCAGATCTTCTCGTGAAAGTGGTAGGCCACCGTATTCACACAGGGTTCCACAAGGGCTGTCGCCCCACCAATCCGCCAGTCACCAGTCATTGCCCAGACGACCAGAAACGCCACCGTAATGTGCATTGCACCGAAACTGAATGTCTTGAGCATTGGCCACCTCCTTTCGATCAATCATCTGCAGTTAGCCAACAATAGAAAAATACTATTATTTAATTTTACCGATAGATTACGGCAATTAACCCTGCAACAGCCACCAATCGTTAAGAGTTGTAAAGTCCCGCGCCCCATCACATCCCTTCTCCGCTATGCCACGTACATTAAATGAAACAGCAAACAGGGAGGAAACAACATGCAGCGCACACTCTTTATCCTGGCTACCGGCACCCTCCTAGCTGCCTGCGGCGGCTCCAGCAGCGACAACCCCTCACAGCCGCAAACTGGTGATGTTCAGCTATCAATGACGGACGCGCCCGCAGACGATCTCACCCGGGTGCAGCTCACCCTGAATGCGGTTGCACTCAAGCCAGCAGAAGGAGGCATGATTCGCCGAGACCTGGATGAGCCTCTGGTCATTGAAGATCTGCTGGCGCTGCAAGGCGCCGAGTCCACCGTGATTATGCCCACCACCACGGTTCCCGCCGGACGCTACAACTGGATTCGGCTGTATGTGCAAAGCGGAGACGGCAACACGTATGTGATCGATGATAATGGTGGCGAATTCCCCCTGTATGTTCCCGGCCAGCAGAATAACCAGGACCGCGAACGGCATGTCCAGTTGGTCAGCGGCTTTGTCGTTCCTGTCGACGGTGAAGTGAACTTCACTCTGGATGTCGATCTCCGCCGGGCTATCACCAAACCGGCTAACAAAGACTATTATCTGCTTCGGCCGGCAATTCGTATCGTTGATAACAGTACGGTTGGCATCATTGAAGGCACAGTCAGTGATGCGCTGATTAATGACGAAGCATGCACCTCTGTGATGGAAGGTGACACCCTTGAAGGCAACGCAGTGTATCTTTTCACCGGCAATGATGCGGTCACGGGTGATGTTTTTGTGGATGATCAGGGGAATCCAGCTGACAGCGACAATCCTGTCACAACTGCTACGGTAACCTACAACCCTGATAGTGATAGCTACGAATACCAGATAGGGTTTGTACCGGAAGGCGATTACACCGTGGCCTTTACCTGTCAGGCACTGGACGACATGCCTGATAGCGATGACGACCTGACATTTTCCGCACAACGCAATGTCAACGTGACGGCTGAACAGACAGAGGTCGCCGACTTGCCGGAAGAAGAAGTCATTACCACTCCATAAAGGCAGGAATGCCGTGACGACAAGAAGTCTGCTCGTTCTGCATGGCAAACAGGCTGCCAATGAAGAAGTTCGCCATGCAGTGATGGACTGGCGAGACAAAGGTCACGAACTTGAAGTGCGCGTCACCTGGGAAGCCGGCGATGCGGAACGTTGTGTACGTGAAGCCCTCGACCTCGGCTTTGACACCTTGATTGCCGGTGGTGGCGATGGCTCGGTGAGGGATATTGTCCATGCCATGATGGCCAGTGACAGGGATAACCTGTCACTGGCTATTCTGCCTCTGGGTACCGCTAACGATTTTGCGACCGCAGCCGGCATCCCTGACACGACCCCTGAGGCACTCAGTCTGCTGGAATCCCCCGCCAAACCCAGCGATGTGATTAGAGTTAATGATCACTACTTCCTGAATATGGCCACCGGCGGCTTCGGAACAGAAGTGACCACACAGACATCCGAAGACTTGAAAAGCATGTTGGGTGGCGCAGCTTACCTTCTCACCGGATTGACCCGCTTTTCTGAAATTCAGGCGGCCGAAGGCTTTTTCAGTAACGGAGAATTCGAATGGCAAGGCGAGTTCCTTGCCCTTGGTCTGGGCAATGGCCGCCAGGCAGGGGGCGGGCAGCGTCTTTGCCCGGATGCTTTGGTCAATGATGGCTTGCTGGATGTGGCCATCCTGCCAGCCCAGATGGATCTGCTAGCGGGCGTCAAGGAGCTGTTTGACAGTGAGGCGCGCCAGGCCCCTGATCAGGAAGGCCTGTTCGTGCGCTCACGCGTTTCTTCCCTCAGCATCAAAACCCCTAGCCCCATGAATCTGAACCTGGACGGGGAACCCATACAGAGCACCAAGTTCGACATTGCCGTGGTCCCCGACCGCCTCAGGCTCCACCTTCCCAGTGACAGCCCTTTACTGGGTTGAAGGCTCTGTCAGGCCGGCACAGCGCATAATAAAAGCCTTCACGGGCTGACGGCGCCCATCCAGTTTGTGACCGAATAACGGAAAGTGCTTCCATACCGCGTTGGCACGAACCCCATATCGACGTGTGGCCACGGCAACCACCATCATCCCGGTTCGTATTACTCCCATCTCGCAATGCACAAGGCAACGGCTGTCATCACGGTCCAGTTCTACAAGGAATGTCCGGATTTGTTCTTCGGAGGGCGGAGTATCCTGCGCCATAGGAATATTCACCAGCCTGATTCCCTGGTGACGGCAATAGCGGATCTGACGCTCATACCAAGCCCCCTTGCCGTATTCCGATTCGAGACGCAGGTTGATGATCGTGTTCACACCCAGGATACGGTGCACCACTCTCAAACCGATCGGCCCCAGTGTGCCGCTACGATAGAGTTTGCCCGCTTCTACTGTACGGAAGTGATACATGAGTTTTCGGTAACGGTAGATCAGTAACGCGATAGCCATGGTGATCAGGATGATATTCAACAGCATGGTCTGGACTCATTGCTTGTAGTGGAGCTATGAGCGTGGAGGATTGGCGGGTAGTGGGGATGACGGCCGGGTGGCGGTTTGGTTACAGGGGCCGAGGTTCGGGGCGGCACCGATTCGTTGGAGCCATGCTTGCATGGCGAAGGGGTGGTTTTAGCTTCTGGCTTCTAGCTTCTAGCTTCTGGCTTGTGGCTTGGGAGATGACCTACTTAGATAGCAAGCAAGCTTGCTATCCCTGCGGGACGCCTGCGGCGCCTCAAGCTGGCCCCTGCGGGGCATCGCTTGTCACACCTCGGCCCCCCTTGAGGGGATGGCGGCGTTGCCGCGAGGTAGGGAGTGTTGATCACCGTGATCCTGTATAAAACAAAAAACCCCCGACACTTTCGTGGCGGGGGTCTTTTGTTTATTTAAGAGCCTGACGATGACCTACTCTCACATGGGGAGACCCCACACTACCATCGGCGATATGTCGTTTCACTTCTGAGTTCGGCATGGGATCAGGTGGTTCCAACACTCTATGGTCGTCAGGCAAACTGGTTTGGTTTTCCTGATTGTCTCAGGGTCACCAAATTAGGTTGCCTTACCGGTGTACTACACTGCTCACCGGCAAAGCCAAATGGGAACGAGAAGTTTGCTATTCAATGGTGCAAGCGTCTATCTCTGACACCGTCTCTTTGCTGTCCTGGCTCTCGGAGCCGAGACTGCTTTGGTGTTATATAGTCAAGCCTCACGGGCAATTAGTACTGGTTAGCTTCACGCCTTACAACGCTTCCACACCCAGCCTATCAACGTTGTGGTCTTCAACGGCCCTTCAGGGGGGTCAAGCCCCCAGGGAGATCTCATCTTGAGGGAGGCTTCCCGCTTAGATGCTTTCAGCGGTTATCCCGTCCGAACGTAGCTACCCGGCAATGCCACTGGCGTGACAACCGGAACACCAGAGGTTCGTCCACTCCGGTCCTCTCGTACTAGGAGCAGCTCCTCTCAAATCTCCAACGCCCACGGCAGATAGGGACCGAACTGTCTCACGACGTTCTAAACCCAGCTCGCGTACCTCTTTAAATGGCGAACAGCCATACCCTTGGGACCGGCTTCAGCCCCAGGATGAGATGAGCCGACATCGAGGTGCCAAACACCGCCGTCGATATGAACTCTTGGGCGGTATCAGCCTGTTATCCCCGGAGTACCTTTTATCCGTTGAGCGATGGCCCTTCCATACAGAACCACCGGATCACTAAGACCTGCTTTCGCACCTGCTCGACTTGTAGGTCTCGCAGTCAAGCACCCTTCTACCTTTACGCTCGTTGCACGATGTCCGACCGTGCTGAGGGTACCTTTGTGCTCCTCCGTTACTCTTTGGGAGGAGACCGCCCCAGTCAAACTACCCACCACACAATGTCCCCGACCCGGATAACGGGCCTAGGTTAGAACCTCAAACATGCCAGGCTGGTATTTCAAGGACGACTCCACGATGACTAGCGTCACCGCTTCAAAGTCTCCCAGCTATCCTACACAAGCAGGTTCAAAGTCCACTGTGAAGCTATAGTAAAGGTTCACGGGGTCTTTCCGTCTAGCCGCGGGTACACAGCATCTTCACTGCGATTTCGATTTCACTGAGTCTCGGGTGGAGACAGCGCCCCCATCATTACGCCATTCGTGCAGGTCGGAACTTACCCGACAAGGAATTTCGCTACCTTAGGACCGTTATAGTTACGGCCGCCGTTTACCGGGGCTTCGATCAAGAGCTTCGCCGAAGCTAACCCCATCAATTAACCTTCCGGCACCGGGCAGGCGTCACACCCTATACGTCCGCTTACGCGTTTGCAGAGTGCTGTGTTTTTAATAAACAGTTGCAGGGGCCTTTTCACTGCGACCGCCAATAGCTCAGAGAGCAAGTCTCGTCACCGTCAGCGGCGTACCTTCTCCCGAAGTTACGGTACAATTTTGCCTAGTTCCTTCACCCGAGTTCTCTCAAGCGCCTTAGAATACTCATCCCAACCACCTGTGTCGGTTTGGGGTACGGTTCCTTATAACCTGAAGCTTAGAAGATTTTCCTGGAAGCATGGCATCAACCACTTCCCGGTCACAAAGGACCAGTGGTCTCGGTTCTCAGCCTTAAGGTGCCGGATTTGCCTAACACCTCAGCCTACGACCTTTCCCCGGGACAACCAACGCCCGGTAGGTATAGCCTTCTCCGTCTCTCCATCGCAGTTATAAGAAGTACGGGAATATTAACCCGTTTCCCATCAGCTACGCATTTCTGCCTCGCCTTAGGGGCCGACTCACCCTGCGCCGATTAGCGTTGCGCAGGAAACCTTGGTCTTTCGGCGTGGGGGTTTTTCACCCCCATTATCGTTACTCACGTCAGCATTCGCACTTGTGATACCTCCAGCATGCTTCTCAACACACCTTCACAGGCTTACACAACGCTCCCCTACCCAGCAGAACAAGTCTGCTGCCGCAGCTTCGGTATCCAGTTTGAGCCCCGTTACATCTTCCGCGCAGGCCGACTCGACTAGTGAGCTATTACGCTTTCTTTAAAGGGTGGCTGCTTCTAAGCCAACCTCCTAGCTGTCTGAGCCTTCCCACATCGTTTCCCACTTAACTGGAATTTGGGGACCTTAGCTGGCGGTCTGGGTTGTTTCCCTCTTCACGACGGACGTTAGCACCCGCCGTGTGTCTCCCGGATAGTACTCACTGGTATTCGGAGTTTGCATCGGTTTGGTAAGTCGGGATGACCCCCTAGCCGAAACAGTGCTCTACCCCCAGTGGTATTCGTCCGAGGCGCTACCTAAATAGCTTT